>JADFVX010000141.1 GCA_015222755.1 Pseudomonadota bacterium
AAGTCACAGCCAGAAAGGCCATCACGAAGATAATAAGAGTTGTCTTTAGATATCCTGGCATCATTGGCTCAAACAAAAAGGGTCACTCAAAAGGTTAATTTAGAAAAAAGTCTTAAAACAAAACTAGCTGCCACCTTGATTTTTTTTGGTGCCCCCGGCATGACTCGAACATGCGGCCTATAGATTAGGAATCTATCGCTCTATCCACCTGAGCTACGGGGGCCAAGGTTGATAATATTAACCGACTGGTACTTTTTAGTCAATCCGATTTTAACTACAGCAGGGATTAGTCCTCAAAACAATTTCTTCCGCTTAGATGACGATGCAATACCCAGCATTTCCCTGTACTTTGTAACTGTCCGCCGTGCAATTTTTACATCACCTTCCTCTAAGAGTTTTACAATAGACTGGTCGCTTAAGGGCTTCTTTATATTTTCGGCCGAGATCAACTGCCGGATCTTCTCCTTAACGCTCTCCGAGGCTATGTCTGCACCACCGTATCGCGATATGCCGCTATTAAAGAAGAACTTCAGTTCAAATATGCCTTGAGGTGTCTGGACGAATTTATTGTTAGTCACCCGGCTGATTGTAGATTCGTGCATACCTATATCATCGGCCACATCCTTCAGAACTAGAGGTTTCAATGACTCCAGGCCTTGGTCGAAAAAATCTTTCTGGAACTTGAGGATACTCTCCATAGTCTTGTAGATAGTCCTCATTCTCTGCTGGATACTTTTGATCAACCAAAGAGCCGAGCGGACCTTATCCTGCACATACTCCTTGGCCTCTCCCTTGTCCATACCCTTTTCAAGCACATCCTTGTAATAGCTACTGACTCTCAGCTTGGGTATGCCCTCATCATTTTGTGTAATTACAAACTCACCATCCACCTTGTGAACATAGAGATCGGGAGTTATGTACTGTGCGGTGTCATCTGCAAAAGAACTTCCCGGGCGCGGCTCCATTGACGAAATCACCTTCACCGCAGCAATGACTTCAGCCATAGACGATTTTGTCTTTTTGACAATCACAGGCAGGCGCCTGCTCTCAATATCAAGAAGATGGTTTTGAATAATCTCAACTACAAGCCCGTCCTCAAGCCCAAGATAATTGGCCTGAGCAAGAAGACACTCCTTAAGGTCCCTTGATGCTACGCCCAGCGGATCAAATGCCTGGATTACAGACAGCACATCTTCAGCATACTCTGCTTCAACTGAAAGGGTATTTACAACCTCGTCGATGGATACCTTCAAATAGCCGTCATCGTCAACATTACCTATCATAAATTCGGCAACGACCCTTTCTCTTTCTGTCAGATTGGACACCTGAAGCTGCCACATGAGATGATCACTAAGCGTATCTTTATTTTTTACAATATTTTCATAGGATGGCAGAGCTTCCCTGTCGTAGTTCCTGACTTTGTAATCAGAAGCACTGTAACTATCGATATACTGATCCCAGTTGATCTCACTTTCAGCCACATCGGCAGTAGAGACATCTGCCGTGGTATCTTCCTTAGCCTTTTCCCTTTCATTTCCTTCGGCAACACTTTCTTCGGAAGTCCCATCCTTCCCCATTGCCTCTTCGAGTGCCGGATTGGTCTCCATCTCCTCGGTAATAGTCTCTGTCAGCTCCGTCCTGGACATTTGAAGGAGTTTTATGGCCTGCTGCAGCTGTGGTGTCATAACCAGCTGCTGGCTCATCTTTATGGTCTGTCTTAAATCCATCTAAAACACCATCAAGTAATTAAAGGCTGAAATTCTCACCCAGGTATATCTCTCTTGCCTTCTCACTGTTTACAATATGTTCAGGTGTCCCCGACTCCAGGACTTTCCCTTCATTTACGATATATGCCCTGTCACAAACACCCAGCGTTTCCCTTACATTGTGGTCGGATATCATCACGCCTATCCCCCTCTCCTTAAGTTGAACTATTATGTTCTGTATGTCAATAACTGCGAGGGGGTCTATCCCGGCAAAAGGCTCGTCCAGTAAAATAAACGCAGGGGTGGTTACAAGGGCCCTGGCTATCTCAACGCGCCGCCTCTCCCCGCCGGACAATGCATAACCATAATTATCCGCTATGTGGGTGACTCTGAACTCACCAAGGAGATGGTTTATCCGCTCTTCCCTCTCCTCTGAGCTTATATCAAGGGTCTCAAGTATTGACATGAGATTGTCCCTGACTGTCATCTTCCTGAATATAGACGCTTCCTGGGGGAGGTATCCTATTCCTTTTCTGGCACGCTTATACATGGGAAGATTTGTAATATCTTCACCATCAAAAAACACATGCCCTCCATCGGGCTTCACAAGACCTATAAGCATATAGAAACTGGTGGTTTTACCGGCACCATTAGGCCCAAGAAGCCCTACTACCTCCCCTGACCTTAACTCCAGGTCTATACCGTCAACCACGCGCCTTTTCTTATACGCCTTTGTTATCCCTTTGACTTCAAGAGTTATCATTGCCCTTCACTATCCGCTAGAGGCTCAGGGGCATTTTTGCTGTCTTCCTTTTTGTGTATCACAGCCCTGGCCCCACCCTCGACTATCATCCTGTCGCTGTCCATAAATATTGTTATAGTCTCACCTTCCACGACATCGCCACCACGCCATATACGGGGATCACCCTCCATAACTATACTTTTACCTTCAAGTCTGTAGGTAGCAAGCTGGCAGGTTCCCACACGATCATTCTGATTGATCCTTACATCACCTTCAGCGATTATCTTTTCCATTTCGCTTTTTTCATTGTAATAAACGGTCAGTAGCTCCGACATTATTATACCTTCCTCCTGCCTTACTACTACATTCCCCTTAAAAACAACAGTACCTTTATTCTTGTCTGCCTCCATCTGGTCAGATGTGATTTTCACAGGAGATATCAAGGCTGTGGCTTCCTCTTCCTGGGCCCATGAATTAAAGGCCAAAAACAGTATCAGCAGGCAAAAAAACGGGGCTGAGGGGAGACTATTTTTGTTTTTTGCCAAAGGGGCCTCCTTTAAAACCATATTCAAATACTGCTACCACATCCTTATAAATTGTAATTTTTCCTGTATCCATATTCACCTTCAGGCCAACACCTTTCACCTTAAAACCATCTCCTGTCAGTTCAACAGGGCTCTTACTGTTAATTATCTGCTTCTCTTTTCTATACTTGAGGGAATCTGTCTTCAGCAGGTAGCCGTCGGGAGAAACAAGGCGAACATCACCTTCGACTTGAATGTCATTAGTTTCAGAGTCTATGACTCCATGCCTGGCATTTATCTCTGTCTTTTCACCCATTGAACCAAACAAAACAGCCTTAGGGTTTTCAAGCTTCACCTTTTCCTCGCCCTGATAGTAAAAGGCCTTATCTGCATCAACCTCCATCACGACCCTGTCACCACTGGTTTCAACAAAATGAGGGTTTTGAAGGGAAAACTCCGCAAGCGGGTCAAGGAGCTCCTTCACAGTCTCCTTCGGAGTTATAAGATTAATATTCTTATAAAATATCAAGGACATAACTGTCAAGACAGCAAGTATCAGCACTACAAAGGTAATGCGTAGCCATTTCATGACAAAGCAATATCACAGCCTTCAAAAAAGAGTAAAGGCGCTTCATTTTTTCTAAAAAGCAACTAAAAGTACCTCGACATTACTTTATCCCAGTTACCCGTGCCCTGAAGAATCAACTCGACAAGCTCCCTCACTGCACCTCTGCCACCCCTGCTTAAGGTAACACAGTCAACAGCAGAAGTAACAAGGTTTGAAGCATCTGCAACAGATGCCGAAAAACCCACGCGCCTCAATACGGGCAGGTCTACCACATCATCACCTACAAATGCGACCTCTTCATCTTTAAGACCCATATCAGCAATAAGAGTTTCATAGACGCTCATCTTGTTTTTTGCGCCCTGAAAAACGGACTTTATGCCCAGCTCCCGCGCACAGTACTCCACAGCACCTGAATACCTGCCACTGATGATGGCTACATCTATTCCGGCCCGAATAAGAAGTTTAATCCCATGACCATCACGGACATGAAAAGACTTACTTTCAACTCCGCTCGAATCAATGACTATCCTGCCATCTGTCATAACTCCATCGACATCAAGGATGAGGAGCTTGACGGGAGCTATATTTTTTTTAAGCCCTTCATCCATCGGCAAGCCTTCTATCTCACAGGTTTAAAAAGCGATATATTTTGATGATATCAGATGATATTTAGAGGGGCAAGACAAAAGAAACTTCGAGGTATGCTTCTTGCTTATATGCAGGGAAATCTCTTTTTCAATATTACCTGAATCCGTGACTCCAGGTATCGGTTATGGATGTCTGGTCGCGAGTGGTCTTAAAAAAGAATTGTGGCAAATGCAGCGGAGCGGGGCAAGGCAAACAACCGGTAGAAATGCCGCCGAAGGCAGAGGAGAATCTCTATTTTCCTCTTGACATTACTTATCATGGATGTCCCCACTTACGATAAATGAGTAAGGTCCATTACAGAGATAATATTCAGACCTTTCTAATCGTGGCTATATTATCGAACCATCCCTGCTGACCCGATATCGGGTCAGGGTTTATCTGCATGATCGAATTTGGGGCATAGCCGTTGCCTGCTCCTCCCTTTGCTTTTGACCACCAGATATTTTCATCTATATCCTCGTCGGGCTTAGCGAATGTGAACCTGCGATAAGGAACATCCCCTTTTCCGTTCATAGCCGTTGCGACCCTTCCGTACTCCCAGTGGCCGCAGTGGTTGGATATGGCGATGACCTTGGGATGAATGGCATCGGTAAGATGAACCCTCACCCTGAGACCACCCACCCTTGAGCCGTCGGCGGGTATCGCCTTGTCACCGAAGGCGCGGAAAGGATGCCTCCACGTTGTCACAATGACCTCGTCCCCTTCTTTCAATTTCAGCCTCTCCCCGGCATCAACGTTGATCCACATCGGATTGTAGTGCCATATCTCGGACAGCCACTTCTGGTTGGCCGTTCTGCTCTGGGTATGGACATTCACCTTGAATGTGGTGAGGATAAACTTCTCATCATTGACTTTGACTTCCTTGTGGCCCGGGATCGGGTAGTATGTAGGAAGCGCGCTGTAGATTCCGTCCAGCTTTGATCCGTCCAGGTTACGGGCGTTTTCACCGGCCTTGACGATATCCTCATGGTAGATCTCAAAGAGTCCCGTCTTCATCCTGTGAAAGCCGTGGTAAGCCTTGCCGTTCCTTATGACGCCGGCGATTTTTTTCTTTCCCTTTCTTTTAAGCACCTCTATCTTTTTTCCGTTCTTTAAGGTAATAGTTTCTCTGAAGGTATCCTTCATCTTTTCCGGGGGAAGCTCCCATTTGAAGAATTCGTAACCCTTCCTTCCCCTGTAGTTTGGGTGAATATTTGCCGGGAAGTCCTCCTGCACGTATGTGCCGTCCCTCTTCATCCGCTCAAAGCCGCCTATACCTTTTTTGTCAGGCGGGATGTTGGCAAAGACCTCTCTCATGTACTCCTCTGTATCCTTCCATGGAAAGTATTTTTCCATACCCTTACCTATCCTGTGAGCGAGTTCATGGAGGATTTCCCTCACGTCCCTCGCCTCGCCCAGCGGCTTTACGGCAGGCTGCCTGAGCCCCACATAAGGGACATAGTCGTAGGCGTCCCACTGGTCATGGTCGTACTTTTCGAGGAAGGTCCCGTCGGGCAGGATTATGTCTGCAAGGGCGGTTTGTTCAGAATAGAATGCGTCTATGGCCACGTGGAAAGGTATGATATTCTCGTCAAGAAAGACCTCTTTCGCAATGGTCGGTCCTTCCGGCCAAGTGTACGCCGCGTCTATGCAGTAGCCCATGTAGACGCCGACCTTCTCCCTCCCGTTTTTCCAGTAGAGAAAATTATTGCCTGCAACCTTTTTTACCCAGCTATAGGGGTATTCCGGAGGGAAGGCCACCTTGGAACCCTTTTCAGGTTTTTTGGGGAAGGGCTGGGGCTCGCCTAGCTTTATCCCCCACTCCTTGTGCTTCCCCTTGATCGAATACTGGAACCCGCCTGGCATCCCGATATTACCTGCGAGGGCGTTCAGGGTGTAGACCGCCCTTGCCGTATAAAAACCGTTTGAGTGGGCGTGGGCGCCCCTGTTAAGAAAAGCGATGCATCTTGGCGCGGCAGCGGCAAACTCCTTTGCGAGTCTCCTGATATCAACTGCCGACACATTAGATATCTCCCCGGCCCACTCGGGGGTGAAATCCTTGTATGCGTCCTTAAGCTCTTCAACGGTTGTTGTAGTCCACGTTTCTATAAAATTTTCATCATAGAGTCCCTCGGAGAGGATAAGGTTGCCCATGGCAAGGGCGATGGCGCCGTCCGTTCCTGGAAAGGGTGGATGCCACTCGTCGCTCTTTGCAGCGGTGTTGGAGAACCGGACGTCAAAGGTCACGAGCCTGGCCTCATTCTCTATAATCCCATCCATCGCCCTTTTGGATATGTAGTGCCCTCCCTGATGGCATTCAAAGAAGTTTGAACCGAAGTTCAGTATGTACTTCGTATTGGCGAAGTCCGATGAGTCGAAGTCTATCCCCTTTCCCCAGAGGCTGTTGAGCCCCCTCCTGAGGTTGTTTGAGCATATAGAGGTGTGATTGAGGTCATTGGGAGTGCCGTATGCCCAGCAGAATCTCTTTTTGAGGCTGCCGAGCTTGGACCTGCCGTGGTGAAATACGAACTCCTCTTCTCTCCCGGCCTCCTTAATCTTTATCAACCTCTCGGCCACCTCCCCAAGGGCTTCGTCCCAGCTTATTCTCTTCCATTTGTGTTCTCCTCTTTTTCCGACCCGCTTCAGTGGATAGGTTATCCTGTCAGGGTCATAGAGCTGATTCAATGCGGCCTGCCCCTTCGCACAAACCGTGCCCTGCACATTCGGATCGAGCGGGTTGCCGTCTATCTTGACCGCCCTTCCGTCCTTAACCTTGACCACGATGCCGCAGGAGGTGGTGCAGTTGAGGCACATGCTCGGGATATGTTCAACGTCGCCGTCCCTCTTTTCGTCACAGCCGGGTTCTGGCAGAGCTGCTGCGTTCAACGGTAAAAGCAGAGAGCCGGTAAGAGCGGCTGAACCTTTAAGAAAATCTCTTCGATTAAATTCCTTGCTCATCTTCCGGCCTCCTTCCATCTCTGGACCTCAAGGAAGGTCGGGTCAAACTGCTTGTGTCCCTCGATCATGGCCTCCATCTCCGGTGTAAGCCCTATATAATAGACGTTGACATCCGGAACCTCGCGCTCTTTCATCCGTACAACACGCACCCTCTCCCCCTTCCATAATCTGCCGTCCCACTTTCTTATATACTGTGAGATTGCGCTGCCGGAATCGTTGATGTCACCGAAATATATCGCCTCGGTGTTGCAGGTGGTAACGCAGGCCGGGAGTTCACCGGACCCTACATCCCTTGTCGTCGTGCAGAAATCGCAGAAATCGACGCTCTTTTCGTAAGGATGGACAAAGGCGCCGCCATAGGGGTCTGAGCTTATCATCTTTTCTATCTCCATCGAGTTGTAGGAGGGTTTCTCCCTGTTCTTTCTGACAATGCCCTTTTCGTCCAGGACGACGGAGCCGTCTCTGCATGACTTGAGCAGAGGTGAACCCTTCCCCGCCTGGGCGCATATGGTAGGTATGAAGGCCCTCTTTATGTCCGGGTATTCTCCGTACTCCAGGGTGTTGACCCTTATTCTGAAGACGCCCAGAGGGATATTGTGCTCCGCCTTGCAGGCAACCTGGCATGCATAACAGCCGTTGCACCTTCTAAGGTCGAAGAGGATGGTAAACCTTTTTTCAGACATAATGCTTAATCTCTCCTTAGCAGTGTTTATGCTTGAAGTGTCTCAAGATGGTATCTATATGTCAAATTGAAATTTTCTATAGTTACGCACGAACAAATCGCCATTTTAGATACCCATCAATCGTCAGTAAGCAGAAAAGGAATTCCAGAAACACCGCTAAATTACAACTTGAAAACAAGTCGATTCCTGGCTAACCCTTCTTGTTTTGCGAATTGCAAGAGCCTGAGAGCAAATACCTGTTGACTCCAAAGGCTCCATGGGCGAAAATATCCCTCTTTGAATGATGCCGCAACACAGAAGAAAGGGAGAAATAATTGAAGCTGGACAAGAAAACCGCCTTATCTCATATAGAGTCATTTAAAAAGCAGAAGCTGCTGGTAATTGGCGACCTGATCCTTGATGAATTCATCTGGGGCAAAGTAAGGCGGATATCA
>JADFVX010000142.1 GCA_015222755.1 Pseudomonadota bacterium
AATAAATACCAACGTTACTCGGCACTCTCGGTGTCATACGATTAATCATATCGAGCCCCTCTTGGGCCTGTACAATGTCTTCGTCGGTCATGCCATCTTGGCGCATATTGTCGATTTGGCCTCTAGTGAAACGAACACACCGTGGCCAAAACTCAAGTGGCAGTGTTACGGCCTGGATCAAACCAATAATGCATGGGAATACGAAAAGCGCTAACCAGTGCTTGACCATGAGACCAGCCATAATACCAGCGAAAATTTCAAACATGCGGTTCCCTTTGATTTAGGGTTACTAATCTTATGATTATACCTAAATTTACTGTAATATATTATAAGGTTTTTGAGATTTATCAACTTATTTAAAACATATATTTGAAAAAAATTGCAAATTACTGATTGAAAGTTACTATATTTCAAGGAAGGTCAATTTTGACTTCCTTAGAAGAGGAAGGAATGCTACAGGTTTTAAAAAAATAAAGGGGACGTTTTTCTTTAATAGACCTACTACTTAACAAAAATCACTCCATCTTTATCCTAGGATCAACCACAGTCAAGGCAATGTCTGCCATAAGATTACCAATAACGAGTAGCAGCGCACCTATTAGCAGTGATCCCATTATAAGATAGACATCCTGTGCCAAAACAGCTTGAAGCATTAAGGAGCCTAGCCCCTGCAGGTTGAGTACCGCCTCGACAAGAGCTGCGCCGCCAAGAAGGTTGCCAAGTTCGTAACCGGCAAGTGTGATGAAGGGGTTGAGGGCGTTCCTTAGTACGTGTTTGAATATTATCACAGGCTCGCTAAGTCCCTTGGCACGAGCTGTCCGGGCATAGTCGGAGTTTTTTATTTCAAGGATGTTTCCACGCATGAGACGCATCAGGCCCGCCATTCCGGAGGTGCCAAGTACTATAATTGGAAGTATGAGGTGGTGCACACGGTCGGTGAATTGACCCCAGAGGGAGAGGGTGTCGTAGTCGTGTGAAAATGTACCGCCCACTGGGAACCAGCCCGTCTTCAATGCAAAATAGAGGAGAAGGAAGGCGAGAAAAAAGTTAGGTATTGCCATGCCGAAGAAAGACAGGAAGGAGAGCAGGCGGTCGAAGATGGAGTTTTGCCAGTAGGCGACGGCAATGCCTATGGGTATGGCAAGGCTCCATGTGAAGACGATGCTGGCGGCTGCCAGTATTATAGTGTTGATGGCCCGGCTGGAGATTAGATCCACAACGCCGATGCGGTAGGCAACGGACTCACCAAGGTTGAGGTGCAGCGTCTGCCAGAGCCATTTTAAGTATTGTATGTATACGGGTTTGTCGAGGCCAAAATCCCGCTCCAGCCGCTCAATTGTTTCCGGTGATATCTGGGGGTTCATCTTCAAGGTGGAGAGGTAGTCTCCCGGCGCCATTGATATTATCATGAAGGAGATAAAGGTAATCCCCAGCATGAGCGGTATCATGTGGACGAGTCTTTTGAGGATGAAGCGCCCCATTATTGGCCGATCATGATTCTTTCAGGTTTGTATAGTCCCCAGGTTGTGGGCTCGTAGTTTTTAAGCTTATTCTTGTATGCATCAAATACATACTGGCGGACTGTCAGTATCATGGGAAGTTCCTCGTGGTAGATCGCCTGCATACGCCTGTAAACAAGCTTCCTTTTTTCAAGGTCCATCTCCGATGCCCCCTCTTCGATGAGCCTGTCTATCTCCGCCTCCCAGGCTGTGCCAGGTTTTTTCTGGCGGGGATTCCAGAAATGGAGGTTTCCGCTGGAGCGGTTCACGTTAGCCCCGTTATGGGGTTCTATCCCGCCGGTGAGGGCTATGAGTATGGCATCCCACTGGAAGTTGCTCATCAGCTTTTCTACGAGGGCATTGAATTCCAGAGGGCGGTAGTTTACCTTCATACCCAATTTTTCCAGGTCTTCTTTCAGGATGGAACATATCTGCTCGCGCAGGAGATTGCCTGCGTTGGTATTTAGTGAAAACTCTACTGCATTTCCCCTTCTGTCGCGCAGCAGGCCGTCGCTTCCCTTAATATATCCGCCTTCTTTAAGCAGTGCCGCCGCTCTTTCAAGATCGTAGGAGTAGTCTTTCAGGTCGGCGTTGTGGAAGGTCTTGACCTCTTCGGATATTGTAGCAACTGCCGCCTTGCCGAGGCCATGCATGGTGTTGGCTATGATAGTGTCTTTATCGACGGCGTGTGCTACTGCTCTCAGGAAATATTTGTCTGTAAACCAGTCGAGCTTGGGGTCTTTTTTTCCATCCCTGATCAAGTGCTTTGGATTGCGGTTGAATGTTACGAAGGGTGATCCCGTGTTGAGCCCAAGCTGCTTGATGCTTATACCCAGCTTCAGAGCCTCTCCCTTGAGTGTCTCCACCTCTTCTGGTCGCGGGGAGTGGCTGTCCGTTTCTCCGGCAGTGAACTTAAGGTAGAGGGCGTTTTGGTCTTGTACGATTAGAAGTGTCTGCTCTTCCAGGTAGGGCAGCTGCCTTCCTTCTTCATCCTTTCTCCAGTAATGGGGATTACGCCTGTATTTGACAAACTGGGCCGGGACGTATTTGGTCATTATATAGGGGCCCGTACCTATAAGCTCTTCCGGTGCAGTGTCTATCCCCCATGTATCGGCAAAGCGTCCTTCTTTCAGCGCTGCTCCGAGGATATGTTCAGGGAGGATGTCTACGGCCATCAGTGAGTTAAGGAATGGTGCGAAGGATTTGGGCAGGATGAAGCGTACCGTCATATCGTCCACCCTTTCCACCTTCATGGGCTCGCCGTTGACAGCCAGTATGTCCCGCAGGCTGGTGGGTACCTTTTCGTCGTAGATAACTTCGAAGGTAAAGAGGACGTCCTTTGCACTAAGCGCAGTTCCGTCGCTCCACTTCACTCCCTCGCGGAGATGAAATGTCCAGGTCTTGCCGTCTTCGCTTACTTCCCATGAACTGGCCAGCATGGGCTCCGGCTGCAAGGTCTTGGGATCGAGGCGCAGCAAGCCCTCAAACAGGGAGCCCACTACTGTGGAGGTGCTTGTTTCGTTGCTCACAACGAGGTTGAAGGTCTTGGGGTCGCTCATGGTGGCATTCACCATGTGCTGGGCGATTTTTTCAAGTCCCTTTGTTTTTTCTTCTTTCTTCGAGTCACATCCCGTCGAAATAAATGTACTAGCTAAAATGATAAACAGCAAAATATTGCGTATTCCTGTTTTTTTCAAAAGATATGCTCCTTCAGGTTGGGTGTTGACCTTATAATAATTGTCGCCTGGAAAAGTATCTATATAACTGTTGTTGTCTCCTGTTGTCAATAAAAGAAAACCTGCATGGTATAAGGTTTTACAGCTTTTGTTTTTCCATTTATTGTTGACATTTATCCCTTGATTAATTATATTTGGTGCTCCAAATTTCCTAAGAGAGGTATTGATTACACCCCGTGGGTGACGTAGTTACACAGCTTAGTCTGCTTCTGGTCAGCGCAATTTTCGTCAACAACTTTGTTCTTGCAAGGTTTCTCGGCGTCTGCCCTTTCCTCGGTGTATCCAAAAAGGTAGAGACTGCCGTCGGTATGAGCATGGCGGTTATTTTCGTCATGACCCTTGCCTCGGTCATAACCTGGATTATACAGAAATTCATCCTTGTTCCATTTCAACTCGAATATCTCCAGACCATAGCCTTTAT
>JADFVX010000030.1 GCA_015222755.1 Pseudomonadota bacterium
CATTAGAACCATACAATCACCAAATTGCAGAGTAACTCTATCGCAGATCTCACTGATTTACAAATTTTTTATTCCCCCCTCACCTCCACCCACCTCACAAAGAATAAAAATTAGGTACCCACCCCCCGTTTGGAACCAGCTTGTCCTCATGCTCCGGGGCCTTACTTGCTTCAACTAAAGGTCTTTGTTAATATCTAAAGAAGTCGCCCTGAATATTTATGCTGAGGTGCATTTGTGGTGTATAAAGGGGAGCGTTTTAACAGTATAAGTCACATCATCGCTGCGGCAGCGGCCCTTGCCGGCCTGGTGATCCTGGTGGTACTTTCGGCGCGCCGGGGTGATCCCTGGAAGATAGTCAGCTTCAGCGTTTACGGTACCACCTTATTCCTGCTCTATACCTTTTCGGCGCTCTACCATTCCCTGCGCGGGAAGCAGAAGAAGTTCTTTAGAAAGCTCGACCACTTCGCCATCTATCTCCTCATTGCCGGCACCTACACCCCCTTGACACTCGTCACCCTTCGAGGCGTTTGGGGCTGGTCCATCTTCGGCCTTGTATGGGGGCTGGCAATTGCCGGGATCGTGCTGGAGTTCTTTCCCATAAAGGGGAGGCGGGTCCTACCGGTTGTCATATACCTCACTATGGGTTGGATTGTTCTCGTTGCGCTCCGCCCGCTGCTTGAGGCCATGCCGAAGGCGGGATTCGGCTGGCTACTTGCGGGCGGCCTCTTTTATACGACGGGAATCATCTTTTACGGTTTCGACAAGAAGGTGCGCCATTTTCACGGCATCTGGCATCTCTTTGTCCTAGCCGGGAGCATCAGCCATTATCTTGCCGTGCTTTTTTATGTACTCTGAAATAAGAGCAAATTGAATAGTGTTTAACAGGGACACATCCCAATAAAAAAAAGGGGGGGGGACAACCCCCAGATTAAATTCTTTTTCCTCTGTGTTGAATGTATACTCCCCGGGCAGCGCGACGCCAAGGGTCTTTTTGCTGCCGTCTTCGAATATGACAGTCCTGCTAGTCACATTTCCACCAAAGTAAACATCCTGACAGCCCCGGAACTGACTTTCTATTGTAGTGACGCCTGATATCTCGACACACGGGACAGGGAATAGGCTATGTAGAGCGACACGATCCCCGCAAAAAAACACCATACCGAGGTAAAGGCGTAATGGTAGGCAAAGTAGGCCGGGAGCCCTGATATAACGAGCACTATACCGAAGAGCCTTATGTGGCGGTTGCTGGAAAGGAGCATGGGGACAACGATAATTGCAGCATAGATAAGTCCTACAATATCCCTGTGGATCAGGCCGTCATATATAAACCTGGCATCGTAGAATATGGAGTGGTTGATTACCTCCACGGCAAGCCAGTTGTCATGGAAGAGGAGTGGCAGGTAGAGGGAGCAGCCGAGGATGAGCCCGAGGGCACAAACGGTGTAAAAGAGCCTCTGCTTAAAAGGAGAGGGCTCCAGGCGCGCCACGGCGAGCGGGGCCATAACAAGCCAGATGAGATGAGAAAAGGAGAGGTAGAGCGTGGCAAGAAGATGGACTTCTTCGCTGTTGCCTTTTTTTATGCCGAGCCAAACGCCCCCCTCAATAGCCTGCTGTAGGGAAAAGGCAAAAAGGAAGGAGGCAACCAGCAGGTATTCCCGTCTGACCTGCAGTGCCTTCCTGACGCCATATACGCCTGCGGGAAGCAGCAGGGCACTGGATGTAAAGCTTGATGAAGCTGAAAAGCAGATATTGACTCTCCTTATATGATCATAAAAAACGCCTACTTAATAAAGGAACAGCAGTAGTCGGTAATCTCCCTTATCCTCACAGTGAAGCTGGAGTTTGCCGGGACCTCGAAGGACATCCCGCCCTGCCCCTCTCTCCATTCATCTTCTCCTGCCAGCTTAACCAGAAGATCTCCCGAGAGTATCTCCATCAGCTCTTTTTCCTCTGTGTTGAATGTATACTCCCCGGGCAGCGCGACGCCAAGGGTCTTTTTGCTGCCGTCTTCGAATATAACGGTCCTGCTCGTCACATTTCCGCCAAAGTAAACATTCGCCTCTTTCACAACCCTCACGTTCACAAATTCGCTCATATATCACTTTACCTTATCTTAACCCTCATTAGAACCATACAATCACCAAGTTGCCTGGCAACTCTATCGCAGGCCCCGGGGATTTACAAACTTTTTTTGCTTTCCAGGAGAAGGGTGAGGCGCTGAATACGGTTTAGCTTTCTTTATCTACCCTTTGCAGGCCTGTTGGCTCCCACATACCTCTTGCTCCAATACCTGTCCCTGGAGAGGTTGGAGATGACCACTCCTTTACTTGAACTGGCGTGAACAAAACGGTCTTCATCGAGCCATATACCAACATGGGACACGGGTTTGCCGTTATAAAGGGTTTTGAAATAAATGAGGTCCCCCTCTTTTCTATCTCTTTTTTTCACCGATGACCTGCCGTAGCGGGTGTATTGTTGATTCGATGTCCTTGGAATTTTCCGGCTGTAGGCCTGGGAGTAGACGTTCATGGTGAAGGCGGAGCAGTCGACAGCCTTTCTGCTGTTACCTCCATAACGGTAGGGAGTACCGAGCCACCCTTTAACCGTTGCCAGGAGCTCCGGCTTTTTGACGATCCTTTTCGCTACCTTTTCCAGCTCCTTCCTCTCTTTTTCCTCTACCCTGTAGTTAGCTCTCTCTTTTTCCACCTTTTTAACATATTGGTTGAGAGGTGCTTTGGGAGCGGTTTTTTCCCTGATCTTGCCGGAGAGCCAGCCTGTCACCTCGCCAGGCTTTAGCCTGTTGATTTGCTCCACTGCCTCTTTTTTCTTGCCCTTATCACTGAAAATTCCGTATACCTTTTCAGGTCCCTGACGGTAGGCAGAGATCATGACCAACTCCCGGCTCACGCCGTTTTTCACACCGTCAAAGTAGTGGTATTGCAGAAGAGAGAGGTATGCCACACCAAGCTCCAGGTTGGTCCGGGGATCAAGAAGCTCGTCGGCGGTGGGAACCTTATCTTTGCCTCTCGCCTTTTTCCATCCCTCTCTCCCGCTTCGCAGGGGGACAATCTGCATGAGGCCCCAGGGATTGTTTTCGTATACGTCGGGATTCCTTATATCAAGAGTTTCTTTTTTGCTCCCGGCCCCAATGTTGAAATTGGATTCCGTCTTGATGATGGCCATTACGAGATCATAGGAGACATTGTATTTAAAGGTCATATCTCTAACCGATTCGGCGATCTGTACCTCGTTGTTCTCCTGCCTGTCCTCATTGAGGGGGACTGTGATCCTGTACACCTGTCTAGAGTCTTTTCGGCTCCTATATGCCGGCTCTGCCTCTTCAAGCTTGAGTTTGCCGGGATCAACATTTTCCGTAAGGGTAGGAACTTTTGAAAAGGGATTGATCTCTTTAGACTTCTCCCTGATAAGCTCACGGGCCTCTTTCACCGCTGCCTTTTTGCCCTTTTCGTCGGCGACGAACTCAACGGTAATAATACCCTTGTCGTAGTCGAGGGAGAACCTCGACCTTTTGTTTTTCGAGTAATTGACCCATTTTTTATCTGAGGTAAGCTCGACGGTTCCGAAGTTATTCTCGATCTCAGCGAGGTAGATCTTCCACTCCCGCTCCATTTTTTCCGTATAGGCCTTAAATGCCGCATTCTCCTTTTGCCTATATGCCTCAAATTCGTTGCTGGCGTATGTATGGTCTGCGGTCAGGAGGAGAAGTAAGATGCTTAAAGCGCTTTTCATCATAGATTTGCTCCGTATTGGAATTAAACAACCCCGCAGTAAGCTGTCGGGGTATTTGGTGGCTATTGCAAATTTGAACCCTCTGCAAGCACCTAAGGGCCTCGCTATAACTCAGGGCGCCACGTCGCTTTCGCTCCTCGCCCTTTCAGGATTTCCGATGGTCACAATGGCACTACTACTGAAATCTCAATTTATATTTCGCAGCAAGCTGCGGGAGATTCGACCCCAAGCGATTAAATAGGGATAACTGCACCCTGTTTTCTTATCTTGCCTATCATACAGGCATGCCGCCCTCCTTGCAATTAGGTATCTGTAATTATATACTTTCCTGCATGCTTAAGGGGGAGAGGAATCAATTATGCCGTCACAGCAAGACCGGGCTGTTTAGTTAATGCCAGCCGGAGAGACTGAGCCGAAAGGATTCGGCACCTTTAAGGGAGTATATCTCCCGAGCATCCTGACCATTCTTGGCGTTATCATGTACCTGAGGATGGGCTGGGTCGTCGGCAATGTCGGGCTTTACTCAACACTCCTGATCGTCACCATATCAACGGCCATAACCTTCCTGACAGGCCTTTCCATCGCTTCAACAGCTACAAACATGAAGGTGAAAGGGGGCGGGGCCTATTTCATGATCTCGCGATCCTTCGGCGTGGAAGCCGGTGCAGCCGTGGGCATCCCCCTCTTCTTTGCCCAGTCAATCGGCGCTTCATTCTATATTGTCGGATTTGCCGAGTCCCTGCAAAGGCTCTTCCCCCAGCTTTCCATGGTCATAACGGGCATTATATGCCTTGTTTTTCTTACCTTCCTTGCCTATATCTCTGCCGATATTGCACTTAAGACACAGGTGTTCATATTCATCATAGTTGTCCTTTCGCTTTTTTCCCTCTTCATGGGTGGGCCGCCTGAAGGCGGTTTTGAGAGCTCCAATATCCAGGTGCCGGAGAAGGCCTCATTCTGGCTTGTTTTCGCCGTATTCTTCCCCGCCGTTACAGGCATACTGTCGGGGCTGTCCATGTCGGGAGACCTGAAGGACCCTGCCAGGTCGCTCCCTTTGGGCACTATTGCCGCCATCGTTAGCGGTTACATCATATACATGGCCATCCCTGTCTTCCTCTTTATGAATGTGCCGGCTGAGGTCCTGCTTTCAGATACGATGGTCATGAAAGAGCTTGCCGTCATAGGAGAGCTTATTGTTCTCGGGATATGGGGCGCAACCCTTTCAAGCGCTATCGGCTCGCTTCTTGGCGCGCCCAGGACCCTGCAGGCACTGGCCAGGGACCGCGTGGTCCCGTCATTTCTGGGCGCAGGGTCTGGCAATTCCGACAACCCGCGAATTGCCACGGCCTTTTCCTTTCTCGTTGCCCTTACGGCTATTATCATGGGCGACCTGAATGCCCTGGCACCGGTGCTCACCATGTTTTTTCTGACCTCATACGGGGTACTCAACCTCATTGCGGGGATCGAAGGCCTCATGTCTAATCCCTCATGGCGCCCTACTTTCAAAACTCCCTGGCCCCTTTCCATTGCAGGTGCCGGTCTTTGCCTTGCAGCAATGTTCATGATCAATGCAGGAGCGACATTCATAGCCGCTTTGGTAGTCGGCCTGATATTCTATCTGATGATAAAAAGAGACCTCAACGCCCGCTGGCCGGACATGAGGAGAAGCATCTTGCTTGGCCTGGCCCGCTATTCGATATATAGCCTGCAGGATACCGGAGCAGACCCGCGGACATGGAGGCCGAACATACTGGTTTTAAGTGGCGCTCCCACGCAGAGGTTCTACCTTATTGAGCTTGCAGATGCCATATCTCACGGAAAAAACTTTCTCACCGTTGCCGCCATACTCGCGGAAAAGGACGTTTCCGAATACCATATTGAAAACATGAGAGACTCTATCAGGTCCTTCCTCACAAAGAGAAATATCCGTTCCCTCATAAAGATCACCCGATCGGATAGCGTGCTGAAAGGCGCCGGAGAACTGGTGGAAAACTACGGTATCGGCCCTCTTGCACCCAACACCTTTCTCTTCGGCCAAACGGAGCACAAGAAAAGCTTCCAGGACTTTGCCGGGCTTATCATGCACATCTACCGCTCAAAGAGAAACACCATCATTGCAAGAGAGGCGGAAACATCTGATCCCCTAAAAAAGAGGAAGAAGATATGCCTATGGTGGGGGGGGCTCAGGGAAAATGCGGGGCTCATGCTTGCCATCGGTCATCTGATGCAGATGAGCGACGAATGGAAAGAGAGTTCACTTCATCTTAAGATGATCGTCAAGGAGGCCGGAGACTCTCCGAATGCACACAGGCAGCTCGAAAAGTACCTTAAAGAGGGGAGGCTCAATATTGACGTCGATATCCTTGTAAAGGAAACAGAGCACCCCGATTACATGACAAGCATTCGCAATGCATCCGGGGCCTGCGATCTCGTAATCATGGGTATGAAGCCGCCCGAAGAGGATGACAGCGCCGAAGATTACGCCAGATATTATGCAGGACTTTTAAAAGATACCGAAGGACTCCCCCCTACGCTCCTGATCCTGGCTGCCGAAGATATCAAATTCAGCGATATTTTTATCTAGGCAAGAGGATTTCCGGCCTGAACAGAAGCACAGGGGCTTATTTTTTTAGTATTGGCCCTTACACTTATTAAAAGATTGCCACTTTATTGAAAAACTCCATACAGCTTTTCAAACGCTGCAATTCTTCCTCTTCTTGATTAACAAACTTAATGCCATAAACGTAAATACCATCCAGCCTTTTCTGCGATAGAACTTCTCCTGTAAGATTCAAAGGAGTTTGATTTTCATATTCATCAAGCTCTTCATGGGGAAGATAAATTAACATCTTTATAGTCTGCCCCTCAGGAATCAATGATGCACACCTGACAAGTGATCCACCCATACTGATATCCTTACATATGGCCTCATATGTCTTGTCGCCATCCATCACCTGAATGCGGAGGTTATTGCTTATCCTGGGAAATTGACGGAGCTCGCTTTGGTCCTTATCGACAGCCACCTGTTTTTCAAAACTAAACCTGGACAAGTGCTCCATAAGCTTTCCTGAAATAGCGTGCAGGTCCTTACTGATTATCGAGGTTGACTCTGCCTTGCCTGAACTCTCTTTTAAAGTTGTAAAGAGCGTTTCCATCGTCTTCTGCATAATCTTCAACTGCTCTATCTGATCACTTGTCACTCGGGAAATTTCATTGTTAATCGATGCCACTTCACTGGCTTCCTTTGACATCTCTTCAATGGTTTCGGCCGTTTCCCTGGTTTTTTCCTGGCTCAAGTGCACCCTTTCAACAACAGACTCCATGGTCTGAACTGCATGTTTGGTCTTGGCTTTAAGATCCCTGGTGATCATTGCAATCTCCTTGGTGGAGTTTGTAGTCATATTTGCCAGCTTTCTTACTTCATCTGCAACAACTGCAAAGCCCCTGCCGGCATCTCCTGCACGTGCCGATTCTATGGCAGCATTTAAAGCAAGCAGGTTTGTCTGATCCGCGATACCGTTTATATTGTCCACAAAGCTGTGTATTTGATCAGTGGAAGAATTCAACTCCATCATCTCTTTGGATGCGCGTAATACTTCATTTACCGCACTGTCCATTCCCCTGATATTGCTTTCAGATTTATCCACACTTTCAAGTGCGCAATCTTTTGTTTTTCCTGATCTGTCAGCCGCTTCCTGGGCAATCTCATTTATAGTAGTCGATATTTTATTGAGTTGATAAGTAGCCGTCGACAGCTCTTCTGAACGCTTCTGTTCATCCCTGTTAATGACTGCAATCTCTTTTGATACCGATGCGACCTGAAAGGAGGACTGGGAGAGCTGCTTACTGTTTTCTGCAATACTTGAGAGAATCTCCTTCAGGCGTTCCTGTACAGAATTAAAACTCTGTTTGAGACTGCCGATCTCATCATGAGAACATACATCGACAGGAACCGTCAGATCACCCCTGTCTACCCTTTCTAATGCACTACCTAGATCTTTGATAGGCTGTACCAGCCTTTTTGCAAGGATGCCTATTATAATAAAGATTACGACAAACTCAGCGCCGGATTGCCAGATAGAATCAACTACATGAACATCAAGTCTTGCCTGAAGATGGTCTATAGTACTCTCATTTGCGCCACTTCTTTTAGCTATCTCAATAAATTCCTGCATTTCTACATAGCCCATGAAACGGTTGATTAATATAGTAAGCATAGTTACTATAAAAAACCCGCCTTGCAGTTTCCACTTTATTGGAATAGATAAGAAGTACTTCGTCAGGGCTGACATAATATTTACCGTGCCTTATAAATAAATAGAATAAATAGGGACACATCCCATTAAAATTCTTAAAAACAAAAAATCCGTCGCAACAAACAACTGTTTCGGGCCTTCAAATTCTTACAATTAAAGCCGCAGACCCTCACCTCTAAGGGGGGAAACCCCTTTTTCAAGGGCAACTCTATCGCAGTTCCCAAGGGATTACAAACATTTTTTTGTTTTTCAGGATAGG
>JADFVX010000031.1 GCA_015222755.1 Pseudomonadota bacterium
AGGGCAAGAAGGAAGCGTTTTGAAGGTCTCAAAGGTGATGAGAAGTACCTCAGGTATAAGCATACCGAAGATAACATCTCCCCTGTAGCCTTTCCGGGCGACAAGGGCGGAAGGCATATCGCCACCGGTCTTGAACATAGTGAGAGTGGAGCGCCCAGGTTTGATGAAGTAAACAGGGTGAAGATGATGGACAAGCGTTTCGACAAGATCGCCAACATCGAGAAGGAGTACGGGCCCGCAGAGTTTGAGGGTGACGATCAGAACGATATAGGTCTAATCGCATGGGGCTCATCAATCGGTTGTGTCAGGGAGACAGTAAAGCGTCTAAGGGCTAAAGGCAAAAAGGTTGCCGCTCTCTATCCTAAGCTGGTATGGCCACTTCCAGTTGACCAGATCAACGAGTTTGCTTCCAAATGCGATAAGATCATGGTGCCTGAAGTTAACTATCAGGGGCAGTTTGCCGAACTGATTAGGTCAAAGACCGACATCAACCCGATAAAGTATAACATCTATGCCGGTATGCCATTTACACCTGCTGAGATGTGCGAAAAAGTTGAGGAGGTGATAGGATGAAAAGTTCAGCACTTAACAAGGTAGAACTGTCTCCCAAGGAATATAAAAGTGACATAACGCCCGTATGGTGTCCCGGTTGTGGCGACTATGCTGTCTTAAACAGCGTTTACAAGGCAATAAGCCAACTTGGACTTGATCCTGAGCAGACGGTATTCGTATCCGGTATCGGTTGTTCTTCGAGACTCCCTTACTTCGTAGATGCCTACGCAATGCATACACTCCACGGCAGGGCTCTTCCTGTTGCGGCAGGTGTAAAGCTTGGAAATCCTGAGCTTGAGGTCATCTGTGTAGGTGGTGACGGCGACGGCCTTTCTATCGGTGGTGGGCATTTCCCGCATACTGCAAGGAAGAACACGGACATCACATACATCATGATGGACAACTCCGTATACGGTCTGACCAAGTGTCAGGTGTCTCCAACGAGTGACGAGGGTATGAAGACAAAGACGACGCCTCACGGAAGTTTTGATAATCCTATCAATCCTATAGCTTTTGCCCTTACCTACGGTGCGACATTTGTTGCCCAGGCATTTGCCGGCAAACCGAAGGACTGTGCGGAGATCATACAGAAGGCAATAGACCATGAGGGTTTCTCATACGTGAACATCCTTTCTCCATGCCCGACCTTCAACAGCATTAATACGGCGGCATCCTACAAGGAGAGCACCAAGCCACTTCCAGAAGGTTATACGCCGGACAGCAGGGCCAAAGCTCTTGAGATCGCTATGGGGCCTGAGGCTAGAGACCTTATGGGTATCTACTTCCAGGAGAGAACGCCTACATTGATTGAGAAGATCGATGGTCTTATCGAGAGCCAGGGTGGAAAAGGTGACTTTGATATCCAGAAGATCGCAGACGGGTACAAAGTATAGTACTAATCTGTATTTAGGAAATTGAAAAGGCCGTCCATTTGGACGGCCTTTTTTGTTGTGATTTTTTGATGTAAGGGGAATCTATTCGCTCTTGCAGTTGGAGAGAGAATGCTTCGACAGGCTCAGCATGACGGTTTTTACTTTCTTAGGGGCAGCTCAAAGGCCGTATCTCCCTAAGCTTGCCTTCGAGATCGTAACAAGTAGCATTTGGTGACCATTACAATTTGAGGCCTCTACAGACCCCTTACTTGAATTAAATAGCTACACATCCTATTTATTGGCGATACTCAAAGGGAGGTAGTGCCAGAAGGAATATTGGACAGGATACAATATCCTTACTCACACTTATCACCTTCAGACAACTTTTTAACCTTTACCTTCTTAACGGCCTGACCATCCAGCTTGCTGGCGGTAAATTCAAAACCCATATACTCAAAGGATTCACCGATGCCGGGGATAGCACCCAGACCGTCCAGCAGCAGGCCCGCTACAGTATTGAAATCATCCTCGTCAGGAAGCTCCACGCCCAGTTCTTTAGCAAGATCACGGACAGTCATCTTGCCCTCTACGGTAATACTACCGTCCTTGTGCCTTACTATCTGCGTGACCCTGCTGTCAGATTCATCCCAGATCTCACCGACTATCTCCTCAAGGAGGTCTTCCATCGTCACGAGCCCCTCTATTCCACCAAACTCATCGAGAATAATGGCCATGTGGATCCTTTTCTTCTGGAAGTCCGCAAGCTGTTCCTGTATCTTTTTGGTCTCGGGGATAAAATAAGGATCGCTTATTATGCTTTCCAGCTTGAACTCCTTTCCCAAGGCCAGCGCCTTCAGAAATTCATTCACCATAATAACACCCTCTATCTTTTCGATGTCCCCCTTATAGACAGGTATCCTTGAATGCGACGTAGCAATAATCGCCTTTGTTATATCATCAAGGCTGTCCTCCACGCTTAGGGCAAACATCTCCGTCCGAGGGACCATCACGTCTTTGACGCTGATATCCCTAAGCTCAAGGATGCCATGGAGCATATCCTTCTTTTTGCTTCCCAGTATCCCTTCTTCCTCACCAAGCAGTATCATAGTCTTGAGTTCATCTTCGCTAAAGACATCACCCTTCTTCTTTTTGATACCGAGGATCTTCAGTATGCCGTTGCTGAAAAAGGTAATAAAAACAACGAGAGGTTTAAGCGCTATCATAAGTAGTGCCAGTGGCCGGGCGACAAAGTATGAAACGCCTTCCGAGTGATATGCAGAGAAGGTCTTGGGTGTCACCTCTGCAAAGATAAGGAGTACAAGGGTCATTATAATGGTGGCATAAAGAATGCCGAGGTCCGGGCCCCAGATAGAAATAGCAAGAGATGTAGCCAGTGCGGAACTCGCTACATTTACGAGGTTGTTACCAAGTAAGATAGTGCCTATTAGGGAGTCAGGGCGGCTTAGGACTTTGTCGAGGATTTTGGCACCTTTACGCCCTTCCATCAACTGGTGCCTGAGTTTAAGCTTGTTGAGCGCCATAAGCGCAGTCTCGGAGCCGGAGAAAAAACCGGAACAAAGAATAAGGACAAAAAGCGCAAGGAGGTGCAGGGTTGTGCTTAAATCCATGGCAAAGGACTCTCCACAAGCTTATTCAAAGGAATAAAAGGCAGCAAATATGAGGATAAATCAGAAGGGTCGGGATCCATTACCTTTTCAGTACAGCAATAGGTTACTTGTTTTCAATCTTATTGAAAAAGGCGATTATAAACCCGAGAGCAATAAAGGCACCGGGAGGCAGTATCATAACTATAAGAGGCATGTAGCTGTCTCCCAGGATAGAGGCCCCGAATATAGAGCCGTTCCCCAGAAGTTCACGTACTCCGCCTAGTATGACCAGCGCCAGCGTAAAACCGAGGCCTACGGAAACACCGTCTACTATGGAGCGGCCCAGGTTGTTCTTTGAGGCAAAACCTTCTGAACGACCCAGTATCATACAGTTAACAACGATTAGGGGTATGAAAAGCCCCAGACTCTTATGAAGCTGGAAGAAGTAACCGGCCATCACAAGATCGGTAATGGTAACAAAAGAGGCAATTATCACGATATAGCAGGGAATACGGACCTTGGAGGGGATGAAATCCCTGACAAGTGATACGACTATGTTTGCGCATATTAGTACGAAGGTGGAAGCCACCCCCATGGCAAAGCCGTTTTCCGCCGATGTCGTAACGGCAAGAAGCGGGCACATACCCAGAAGCTGGATAAATACGGGGTTTTCAGTCCATATGCCTTTTTTGATGATGTCGTTATATCCGCTCATTTCGCCAACACCTCATCCTTATGGGCCGCAAAGAAATCAAGCCCTGACTTTACCGCCTGAGTTACCGCCCTGGGCGATATGGTAGCACCCGTCAATTGATCAAAATCACCACCGTCTTTCTTGACAAGCCATACCGTGTTTTCAAGGTTCTTTCCCTTGTAGCGGTCTTCAAACCAGGTAAAGGTTATCTTGTCGCCAAGACCTGGGGTCTCCGCATGACTGACGACCTCTATGGCTGTGACCGTACCGGAAGGGTCGACACCTACCATGACCTCAATCAGGCCGGAATAGCCTTCCGTGGTGGAGGTCTTGAAGGCTACGCCTATCAATTCGCCTTCCTTACTGCCGCGATAAAATACCGTCTTGATATCATTACCTTTTTTGTCCTTCCCCGAGACCAGTTCAACAATATCCTGGTCAGGCTCGTTATCATAATCAGGCAGTACCGTTTTTATGGCGCGCAGGATTTCCTGACGCTTTGCCTCAGCTATCGGCTCCTTGGTAATATCGTAAACCTTCGCAAGGCAAACCGCCGCTATTGAGGTAACGATGGTCAGGACAATCGCCATCTTTATAACGTCTTTGTTCATCAGGCTGCCCCCGTACCAAAACGTTTAGGCTTCGTATATCTGTCTATAAGCGGCGTGGCCGAGTTCATCAGCAGTATGGCAAATGAGACCCCTTCGGGGTAAGCGCCCCAGAGACGTATAATCATAGTAATAATACCGCAACCTGCGCCGAAAATAAGCATACCTTTGGGAGTTGTCGGTGAGGTCACATAATCTGTCGCCATGAAGAATGCGCCCAATATCATTCCGCCTGCAAGGATATGGAAAAGCGGATCTGCATAGCGCGTCGGGTCTATAAGCCAGAAGATTCCTGCAAAGGCTGCCGCCGATGCAACAAATGACACAGGTATATACCAGGTAATATAACCCTTGTATAGCAGATAGACCCCTCCAAGAATAAGTGCAATTGCAGATGCCTCACCGAGGCTTCCACCTATATTACCTATAAAGAGAGCGTTATCGGTGATACCCTTTATGGAATCGATGTTGCCATCCTTCATCAAGCCATCTTTGATAATTCCAAGGGGCGTTGCCTCTGTAACTGCGTCTGATCCAACTCCGCCGCCAAACTTAGCTACAGGCCTGGACCATGTAGTCATCTGGACGGGGAAGGATATGAGCAGAACAACCCTGGCAACAAGGGCCGGATTGAAGGGATTGTAGCCAAGACCGCCGTATACATGCTTTCCCATGCCTATAGCTATTGCAGAACCAAGCACCACAAGCCACCATGGTGAAGAGGGTGGAAGGTTCATTGCCAGCAGGATGCCAGTAAGTGCGGCACTACCGTCATAGGTAGTCACTTTTTTATTCATCGCCTTCTGTATCATGGCCTCAAAGGCGATACACGATGCTATGGAAAGGGCTATAACAAAAAGCGCAGGAGCTCCGAAATAGTACACCCCAACCAGCGACGCAGGCAAAAGTGTCAGTATCACGGTGTGCATCGTCTTTGCAATGGACTCACCGCTGTGTATATGTGGAGATGATGAAATTAGGAGTTTATCGTCCATGTTATTTATCCTTTTCCGCCTGACGGGCTTTGATTATAGCAGCCTTTGCATACCTGAAGAGGTGGACCAGAGGCCTGTCTGAAGGGCAGCTGAAGGAACAGCATCCACACTCTATGCAGTCCATTACAAAGAGTTCTTCCGTCTCCTCAAACATATCACGCTCGGCAAATATGCCCATTGAGGCAGGCTCCAACATCATGGGGCAGACACTTAAACAACGCCCACATCGTATACAGGGGTGGGACTCGCGCTGGCGAACCTCCTCCCTCTTCATAACGAGTATCCCGGAAGTACCTTTAACAACCGGGACTTCGGTAGAGTACTGGCCCATTCCCATCATTGGCCCACCCATTATGAGCTTTCCTATTCCTTCGGTGAAACCACCGGCAGCTTCTATAAGATCGGCAGTCGGTGTACCTATCCTTACCTTAACATTCTTGGGATTATTAACTCCCCTGCCTGTAATAGTTGTTATCCTTTCTACCAGAGGGCGCCCGTAGCGTACAGCCTCGTAAACAGCAAAGGCGGTACCAACATTTTGTACAACAGCACCTACATCCATGGGAAGCCCGCCTGATGGGACTTCGCGGTTCAATATGGCCTTTATAAGCTGCTTTTCCGCACCCTGGGGGTATTTCACGTGGAGGCTGAGCACCTCAATACCCGTACCGGATGCAGCCCTCATCATTGCTGTCACCGCTTCGGGTTTGTTGTCTTCGATCCCCACATAGCCCTTATCAACGGCAAGGACCTTCATAAGGAGTTGCAGGCCTTCTATGATCGCATCTGGTTCTTCCACCATTAGGCGGTGGTCAGCCGTAAGGTA
>JADFVX010000032.1 GCA_015222755.1 Pseudomonadota bacterium
AAAGACCGCCGTAGGCATTGATTACAGCAGCGGGAACTGGTCTTTATCGGGTCAGGTATTTGAGACCCTCATCAGGGACTATGAAGGGGGCATAATTAATGACAGACTTACAACAAGCCTTTCCCTCATGATAATACGCGATCTGCTTAACGAAACACTGCGTCTAAAGCTGCTAAACATCTTCGGGCTTAACAAGTCTGACAACCTGGGGCGCTTTTCAGCCACCTACCTGATAAATGACAAATGGAAGATCATGGGAGGGATTGCACTCTTTAACGGCCCAGCCTCTTCTTTTTTAGGTCAATTCGGCGATGCAGACAGGACAGAGCTTGAGCTAACTTATAGCTTCTAAACAGTAAAAAGCACTAACTTTTCTGCCGGACACCAGTCATTTGGGAAACCCTTTCAATAAGGGTATTGATAGCTACAGGCTTTGAAAGATAATCATCGGCCCTTATTGCATGAAGTTCATCAAGGCTGCTTGGGAGATGGGCGGAAACTACAAGTATCTTTATGTGCTTTGTAGCACTATTGCTCTTTAGTCTTTTGCTTATATCAGAGCCACTCACCTCCGGCATTTGCAGGTCGAGTATCACTATATCGGGATTAAATTCCCCCACAAGAAGCAGGCCGTAAAAAGGGTCTGTCGATTCAGCAACATTATAGCCTTCGGCAGTAAGTACCTTTTTAAGGATGATTATATTTGCAGAGTTATCATCTATTATGAGCACCCTCTTATCCTTGGCCTCGGCGGAAAATGGAAGCGCCAACCCGGCCTGCGCCTTTAAGCTGGCCTTGGAAACAGACATGCTTATCTCGTTACCGGCATCATTGAAAGTCACCTCATCCATAAACTGCCTTATAATGGCAATGCCGCGACCGCCTGTCTTCATAATATTTTCATCTGCCGTGGGAGAAGTGAGTCTACGATAATCAAAACCAGGGCCTTCATCACCTACTGTAATAGTAATCTTATCAAGCTCCAGAGAGAGCGAAAATGAAATACTTCTATCTCCAAATTCATGATTCAGCAACTTTTCGACCTTTCCCATTTCCCATTCTTCATCCCTTTCAATATTTGAGGGATATTCGAGGTTGCCGTGAATTATGGCATTGCTAAAAGCCTCATCAAGACACAAAACTACCCTCAGCAGCTCACCTTCCTCAGCAAAACCTGCCTCCATTAGAAAGGAGTATATCTCTTCGCATTCAATACTGGGATTAAGTTCTCTTGTTACAAATGATTTTATCATTAATTCTGAGGGCACCTTTTCTATGACCACAAGGGTTATATCATCACGAACATCAAAACCCTCCAACATCCCTCCAGTGCCACTGTCAACCATCAGGCCTGCCAAGCTCTCTCCACTAAGAGTGTTGCTTTGTGATTCAACAAAACTCAATACACGTTTTGAGCTCATTAGGTCTCCGGATTCATCCAGTGCTTCTTCTATACCGTCGGTATATAGAAAAAGTTTGTCTCCCAGTTCAAGCTTCGTCTCGACGATCTTGTAGTCAGGACATTCCACAAACCCCAGAGGCATACCAGCGGCGGTTTTCAATGGAAAAAACTTTCCCTTTGAGGCCTTGTACATTATAGGTGCCGGATGCCCCGCGCTGGAGTAGACCAATGCCCCTGTTACAGGATCATATAGTCCATAAAAAGCGGTGACAAAAGAATCAGAAGATATATTCTTGACCAAAAAGCTGCTCATACTGCGCAGAGTTTCTGCTGTATCCTTGCTCGCAGCGGCAAGGTTAAATGCAATCTTTATAAGGGTAGTCAGAAAAGCGGCCTTTACGCCATGACCCACAACATCGGCTATCAAAAAACCGTACTGGCTGTCTATCTTTACCACATCGTAATAATCGCCGCCGATATTATCTATAGGTATATACTTGGCAGATATTTTTATAAACGGTATGGACGGCAGGGTCTCTGGCAGCAAACTAGACTGCACCTGCTTTGCGGCAAGGAGATCCGCCTCTATGAGGCTGTTTTTTTCTTCAAGCTCAAGCTTCTGAAGGACAAGTGCCTCTGTCCTTTCAGCAACTTTCTTCTCAAGGTCTACATAAAAACCATTAAGGCTTTCCGCCATAAGGTTAAAACTTTTTGCCAGTTTTCCTACTATGTTTCCGGAAACGACCTCAGCCCTTTGCGAGAGGTCACCATCGGACATTTTATCAGTCACCGCCTGGAGTTCATCTAGAGGCCTTATAATCTGTCGAACCAGGTATGAAAAAGCAGCCACAGCAGTTAGCGCTGCCAGAAACAGACATAGAAACTGTAGCAGCCTAAGCTTATCAAATTCTGCCTTTCCCACATCTTCATAGATAGATACAGCCTTATCCATCTCTTCAAGAAGCTCGTTGCTCAAGACCAGTATACTGTCTACATAATCACTGTTTGCAGTCTGAATAGAAGTAGAATCAAACAGTTCTTGGCTAAAATCACCCCATATATTGTCCACCGACATCATCTGCGACAATACCATAACATGGCCCCCAGCTCTCCTGACCGAATCCTTCTCAGACATCTCAAAGGCAAGCAGGTCTTTGTGTACCTTATCAAAAAGCCGGGCTGTTTTGAGAGCCTGCTGGTAGGCCATGGCATCTCCACCTAAATAGAGGAGAAGCTCCTTGGTCACCTTCTGGGACAGCATGCGCTGGCGACCTGCCAGGTTTATATTTTCCATATGTTTATGGTGGTGGGCCATGAAGAAAAATGTTGTGAATACAGGGAGGCCCATAAAAAAGGTAAGGGCGGAAAAAAGTAATAATAGACGGGCAAAGACATTCATAGAAAAGGAAGGCTTCTTATAGCAGTTTAATAGCAGAAAGTTTCAAAAAAATTTACTTTGACCTTGCACATTTTAATATCACTTTTGCAATATCCTGTAAAGGAAGAATTTTCTCAGCGCCACCAAGCTTTGCCGCTTCTTTGGGCATTCCGTAAACAACAGAAGTGGCCTCGTCCTGCGCCATGGTCCTGGCACCAGCCTCTTTCATACGCAGGAGCCCGGCAGCTCCGTCTGATCCCATGCCTGTAAGGACTGCGCCAATACTGTTTGGCCCGGCGTAAGTCGCTACGGAGTCAAAGAGCACATCGATAGCCGGTCTCTGATGATGAACTGGCGCATTCTCGTTAAGAGACACATAATACCTTGCGCCGCTACGCTTCAGTACCATGTGATGACTGCCGGGCGCTAACAAGACAGTACCTGGAATGACTCCATCACCCTCCCTTGCCTCACGCACCTCCATGGCACATGAACTGTTGAGTCTGTCCGCAAAAGCCTTTGTAAATTTTTCAGGCATATGTTGCACAATTACCGTCCCGGGGCTATCTGCAGGGAACATTTCCAGCACCTCACGTATGGCCTGTGTGCCTCCCGTTGAAGCGCCAATCGCTATGACCTTATTGGTACTTTTTGCAAGCGCCCTGTGAACAGGCCTTGCAATTTTTCGTGAAGCAGCAGGGGCCTTTCTCTGCTTCACCTTGGCAGAGGCAGCGGCCTTAACCTTTGCCACAATATTGGCGGAGATAACCTCTATACCCTTGGATATGTCCATCTCCGGTTTTGCAATAACATCCACAGCCCCGGCCTCGAAGGCCTTCATCGTCATCTCAGCGCCCTTCTGTGTAAGCGAACTGACTATGACTACAGGAAGGGGGAAATGTGCCATGAGCTTGCCCAGGAAGGTAATACCATCCATCCTCGGCATCTCCACATCCAGGGTCAACACATCGGGCTTTAGGCGTACCACCTTGTCTCTTGCAATAAAAGGATCAGGTGCAGTACCTACCACTTCTATATGGCGATCGCTGGAAAGTATGGTCGACAGCAGGTTCCTGACAACGGCAGAATCATCGACGATTAAAACCTTAACCTTGGCCACAAATCTCCTTCTGGCTCTCTTTGTATTGAGATGCCCCTAAAAACAATTGCTTACAGCGGGTCTGCTGAAAAAGTGTCATTGCAAGTAATGAGCATAGATAAAGTTTTTCAACAAATCCGCAAAACTCTTTAAAAAACAGCGCCCTCATCTCACTTGTAGTGCCAGTCTGTCTGGCGCATCCTTTCTACCTTGTAGACAACAACTTCGTTAGTCTCTACGTTGAAGGCGATCTTTCTCCCCACATGCCCGCCGGTATCCTCAGATGTTATCCTGAATCCGTATTTTTTTATTACCCTGTGGGCTGCCGCTACATTATCGGGACCGTAGGTCAGACCGGCACCTTCACTTTCAAGAGGCTCTGCACCGCCGAATATCTGTGCATCCAGGTCTTCAATACAGGAACCGAACTCCTTCATGATCTTGACCAGGGCAAAGAAGGCCACGTTGCCATATTTAACAGTCGTCTTCCCCATTTCTCTAATCTCTGGATACAGGTAGTGACACATCCCGCCAAAGCTCTTGTTCCTGTCCCAAAGACAAACAGCCACCGAAGAGGCAACAACTGTTGATATAACACCGGGCATCCGGCTGACCCTCACTCTGGCAGGCTCTAAAAAAACATTGGCAATCTGTTCTTCATTACTCATATATACTGTCAACCATCAATAATTTTTATTTGTCTTGAAGCCTGGTCTTCTGAATGTAACGCATCTTAACAACACCCGTGGCGGTATTAAAAACTATCCTTCTGCCCTCCGCGCCTCCCACATCAGAACTTACTATCCTTATGCCCTCTTCGGCAAGCACATCCTTTGCCACTACGATATTCCTTTCTCCCACATTAAGCAGGCCACTGGGATTAGCATTGATTGCTGAGCCTCCAAACACCTTGGCCTGCAACACCCTGCGATCTGAGCCCATTCTCTCCATTTTTTCCACAAGTCTTTTTATAGCGATATTTCCAAAACGTGGCGTAGCCAGGCCATCACCATTCCACAGAGGAAGAAGGTAGTGGTTTATCCCCCCTATCTTTAAAACGGGGTCCCAAAGACACGTCGATACACAGGAGCCCAGTATAGTCGTTACCATCTTAGGCTTAGTGTCGGCAAGTATATTGCCGGGATGCAGGTAATGGGTACCCCGTCCGCTATATCCGGTATGCAATGACATTAAAACTCCTGCACGTCATCGCCATCATCGAAGAAGAGTTCCGAACCTTCCGAGAAAGTACCCTCAACCTCCATGCCCGCATTGACAGGCACAGTTATAATAAACTTACTTCCCTCACCTACGATGCTCTCAAGGTCTATTTGACCCCCTAGAATCTCGACACCGGATCTCGCAACGCTGAGCCCAAGCCCGTGCCCTTTATATTTTTTACTCACACCCGTATCCAGCTGCCTGAAGCGATCAAATATTTCCTTGTGGTGTTTCTGGGATATACCTATACCTTCATCAGATATGGCAATAAAGAGACTATTGTCCTCTATTCTATAGTCTATCCCAACAGTACCCCCCTCTCGGTTAAATACAATGGCATTGCTTATAAGGTTCAGGATGATTATGCAGAGCTTGTCTTTATCTGTATTTATCCACAGTTCTCCAGGGCCATCCTTCTTTATCTCCACGCCATATTCTTTTACCATAGGAAGAAGATTGCTGAGGCATTCATCAATAAGCGAACTTATCTCTGTCTTTGTTATATGCAACTCAGCCTCTCCAGCTTCCAGGTCAGCCGCTGTCATTACATTCCTGATCTGGAAATCCAGGCTAATCGCCTCGGAGTTTATCATGCCCGCAATCACCTTCAACCTCTCCGGCTCAAGCCCCTCGGGGCTGGTCAATTCAGCACTTAATCCTATTAGCGCTGTTAGAGGATTATTGATCTCATTCCTGATGTTTGACAGAAAGTTAGACTTGAGGCGCTCCGACTCTTCCAGCTTTTCATTAAGCGACTCAAGGTTACTGTTAGATGCCTGCAGATCAAAAAGTGCCCTGTTTTTCTCACCCAGTTTTTCTTTTAGTTCCTCCAGAAGCGATTCATCGGTTATTTTCATCACTGCCCTCCTTGAAATCTAGTTTCCTTTTTTACAGTACAGGAATACAGCTAAACTGACTATTTAATATATACCGTAGGTTTAACATACCTGAACTGTGTCTGAATACCTGTCAGGCTTTCCGCATGGCCCAGAAAAAGATAACCACCTTTTTTAAGATGCCTGTAAAGCTTGTCAACTATCGCCAACTGCGTCTCTTTGTCAAAATAAATCATCACATTCCGACAGAAAATAAAATCAAACTCTTTTTTGAAAGGGAATTGCGCCACCTGAAGGTTTATGCGCCGAGGATACACCATGTTTTTGACCTCATCCTTCAGCTTTACCATACCGGCAAGCTCACCCCTACCTTTTCTAAAATATTTTCTAAGCATCTCTTTGGGAACGGTGCTTACACGGTCCTCAGTGTAGATGCCTGCCTCAACCTTTGCAATCACCTTTGTCGATATATCTGTCGCCAGTATCTTGACATTCCAGCCCAGCTGGGGTCTCAAGAATTCCAGTACTGTCATAGCAATGGAATAGGCCTCTTCACCAGTAGAAGAAGCGGCAGACCAAATCCTTATTTCACGATCATTTTTTTTCTTTTTCTCCTCTATAAGCGCAGGGAGCACTGTAGATGTCACAAATTTGAAATGTTCCATCTCCCTGAAAAAACTTGTCGTATTGGTCGAAATAGCATCAAAGAGGTGCGTTAACTCTGACTGGTCTCTTTTTGTCACATGGTTATAATATTCATCAAATGTATCGATACTCAATGCACGAAGGCGCTTGCTAAGACGGGTCCTTAAAAGCTCCTTTTTGGAATCCCCGAGATTTATTCCTATGACATTATATATTATATCCTTAATACGGTGATAATCTTTATCTGACAATTCAAACATATTTTCATCCTTAAGCATTACCAGCCTTTAGGGTCTACCTTTAAAGACCTTAAATAGCAATATAAAAACCACATGCCATTCACTATTGAAAGCTTCACAATATCATTTTTGAGCAGGGAAAGCGTCTTGTGAGAAACCAGACAATTCAGGACGACGCAAGGCCCTGAAGCATTTTTAAGCCCCTAGGTACTCGCAGAGCAAATGCACCTTTATGTTATAGAGTTTGTCCTCACGAAACTCAGGACATATCGCCTTGCTAACAAGGACTGAAATAAAACATTAAGGCCCTAAGAGCCCCCGGCAAAGCCGTTGGTTCATCCAGGGGAATTGTCTTTATAGACCCTGATTAATAATCCGGCAGAACCAGATAAAACGAAAAGCTTAAACCTTAGAGTTCAAAACTTAAAATTGGATTCAGAAGATTCCTTAAAAATCACCCAAATATATTTAGAAATTCATAGTCATATTGACGCCGGCATAAAACTCCTTGTCGTCGTTGTCAACGCTTGCAGACCTGATGGCCCTTTCTGCGTCGTTACTGAGTGCAAAGCTATAGGCCATCTTCGGCTCCAGTATTACATTCTTGGCAATGTTCATCGTGTATGATGCCGTAAGTTCACTGTTATACCAGTTTGTAAACTCACCCCCCATGACCTTGTTCTCTATATTGAGGCTGGCGGAAGCCCCGAAGTGAAGAGAAGAATCCTCATCCAGGCTTATATCATGTCCTACTGACATTACAAGGAAACCACCATCGCCCTCATCAAAGTCAAGGTAGAGTGTCACTGTAGGCGCAAGATACATCTCCAATGCGGCAGAAATATAAAGCTCCTGAGTATCATCTGCATCCTTAAGGGCGTAGTAGATATAACCGGCATCGATTGACATGCCTTCCGATTCTACAGAATAGTTCAAGGTGACATCGACTTCATTGTTACGGTTCCTCTTCAGATCATAATTTGACCATATGTTGAGGGTTAGATTGTCCTTGGTAGAATGTATCGAAGGCTGAACGACTCCGTCATCACCAAGGTTTTGTCCTCGCCACACATAATTAGTCAAGACATCGACCGAAGCATACCCGTATACACCTTCCGCCTTTGCCTTATCAGGCAATCCTGCAGATACCATTAAAGATAGCAGTAAGAAAACCCCCAGCACACGACTAAATTTCTGCATTCATTCCTCCAAAAGGTTTGTTAAAAACAGGCACTTCTGATATTAAATAAAAAAAGGGGCCCTGACAAGCTAAAACAGCCTGCACAGAGCCCGAAATATATATACTAAACCTATCGCGGCTCTTTTTTCTAAGTAAGCTTTTCAAGTGCAACAAGCTCCTCGGCGGAAAGGACCTTGTCTATCTCCAGCAGTATTTTTACGTTCCCGTCGACCTTCCCCATACCCAGGATATAGTCCGTGTTGAGTTCCGAACCGAAGCTTGGGGGAGGCTCAATATCATTGCCATTTATATCGAGAACCTCAGAGACAGTATCGACAACTATCCCCATAAGCGTACCTTTTACATCAACTACTATTATACAGGTCTTCTGGTCATATTCCCCTTCGGGAAGACCGAACTTTAGCCTTAGATCGATGACAGAAATGACCTGCCCGCGAAGGTTAATAACACCTTTAACATATGAAGGCGTCTGCGGTACGGGGGTTATATTCATTATCCCCATTATCTCCCTCACCTTAAGTATCTCAAGGCCGTACTCCTCATTTTGCAGAAGAAAGGTCAGAAACTTCCCGCCTTCTACATCACCAACTTCTATGTTTTGTGCTGCCTCTGCCATATTTCCTCCTTCCATTAAATCCCGTTTTTTGGACTTATGGTTCCATCACGCCCTTTCTACCCTGCAACCAGGTCGCCGAGGGTAGACAGGCCATTATTTCAGGTTTTCTTAAAACTCTATTGCGAGTTCTGCTGTTATGGTATCGTAATCATCCCCGCTATCGTCATCATACTCAGCACTCATATACTCAAATATAACTGTAGTGCCTTTAAGGACCTCACAGGAAGCCGCGATACCCATTCGATCCTCAAAGCTGCCTGCCTCATCAGACTCTTCCCAGCGCACTGCGACTTCAGACTTATCACCTATAGCAAGTGCCAGTTCTACATTAGTCGCTGAAGGCCTGTCTCTTAATCCATCCGTGTTTGCATCAAAATCAGCTATTTGAAAATCCTCTACCGCAGAAAGGTGCTCCAGCTCCAGAGTCAATGGGCCAAGAGTGGCACTGAGAAAGGCACTGTAGGCATCATTAGTGTCAGCAACTGGAAGCGCAGCTCCTGCCGCACCTGTTATATCATTATCCGTATCGGCCATATCCGAGATATAGGAGGCACCGATAGTAAATCCTTCTACAGGGCTGATCGTCAGGCTTGCAACGACATCTCCTATCTCATCTTCGTCACCGAATTCATCGACATCTCCGTTGTAGACACCGACAGAAAGCTCAAATACATCATTGCTGTAGCCGAGCACAACAGCCGTTTCACGAGTTTCACCCAGATCCAGCGTCATCGGATCGGTTATGAAGTGGGAGTTGAACATCCCGAAGGGGACGTACATCTTACCTGCAGTAAGCGAGATCCCATAATCTGAAGTAATGGTGATCGTCCCTTCATCAACTACTACATCTTCATCATCTTCATATAGAAAGAGGATATGCCCTTCTACATTGTCATTGACCTTGGCATCTATGCCAAGCTCAACTGTAGAAAGGGTGATATCAGATGTATCCCTTGAAGCAGGTGGAACAAGAAGTGCAGCCTGGTCATCTTTTACACTCACCGCATCGATCTCTATCAGTCCGCTGATAGAAACATTTTCAAGGATACCAGGTTTAGGCTTTTCTGCCTCCAGTTTGGCAATCTTCTCCTCAAGGCTTGTGATCTTCATTCCCAAGCTTTCCACTTCAAGGTCACTATCCGTTTCAAGGTTACTACTTTTAGTGTTAGCTTCCTCCAGTTTGGTAATTTTCTCCTCAAGCCTTTTGATTTTTGTTCCCAGGCTCTCCGCAAAAGACAGTTGAGGGACAAGAAAGAATCCCATGAGCAAGGCAACAATAAACTTCGACTTCTCCATTTTCCATCTCCTTTTTAAATTCCTATTCAGCAATCTACTATTTCCTATGTGAGACAAAAAATAGTGCCTTCCTAAAATTCCTTGAAATCTTCATCGTTCATTGGTATGACCTCTTCGGGATTTACATCCCTCGTACTTTTCTGTGCCGGTACAGGGGCGTGTGCCGTCTTTGCATGCGGCAAGGCTTTGACCGTATTGACCACCCTGGATCTCGCCGCAGCCTTGGCAGACCCAGCTCTATCTCTACGCT
>JADFVX010000033.1 GCA_015222755.1 Pseudomonadota bacterium
AAAACACAAGACTGCCATGCACAGCGACCGTGTGGCGGTGAGGGTGGAAGGGGAAAAGCGGGGCGGCAAACGTGAGGGCTCTGTAGTCAGGATCATAGAACGGGGCTGCAGCGTAGTTGTCGGCAGGTACGAAAAGGGCAAGAAGTTCGGCTATCTCGTGCCGGGAGATGCAAGGATCGCCACTGATATATACATACCCAAAGGGGCCGATATGGATGCCGAGGACGGTATCATAGCTGTAGCGGAATTGCTTACTTTTCCCGGCGGTATGCGCAGCCCCGAAGGTCGTATAATCCATGTCATAGGCTTTCCGGGTGACCCCGAGGTGGAGATACAGTCCATCATAATAAAGCACGGCCTGCCCTCTATCTTTCCGGAAGAGGTTATGGCTGCCGCTGAGAAGGTCGGAGATGTTCCCAAGGCAAAGGAACTGGAGGGTCGCACAGACCTTCGCTCTTTGATGACGGTAACAATAGACGGAGAGACGGCCAGGGATTTTGACGATGCCGTTGCCGTTAAGCGTGAAAAGGACGGCAAGATCCGCCTCTGGGTCTCCATTGCAGATGTGAGCCACTATGTTAGCGAGAGGGGAGTCATCGATGAGGAGGCATATGAGAGGGGGACGAGCGTTTACTTCCCCGACCGCTGTATCCCCATGCTGCCCGAGCGCCTCTCAAACGGGATATGCAGCCTCAACCCCGGAGTGGACCGCCTTACCATGACTGCCGAGATGCTTTTTGACGCTTCAGGTACGAGGGTGGAAAGCGCCTTCTACAACAGCGTCATAAAGAGTGATTTCAGGCTTACCTATACCAAGGTGAAAGCTATACTTGTAGATAATGACGAGACCCTTGTGAAGGAATATGCACCTGTTGTCCCCGACCTGAAGTTGATGGAGGAACTTTGCAGCCGCCTGCGGAGCTTCCGCAGGGCAAGGGGCTGCATAGATTTCGACCTCCCCGAGGCGCAGGTGCTGCTGGACCTGCAGGGAGGGATCGAGGCTATAGTCCGCTCGGAGAGGAACCTTGCCCATATGATGATAGAGGAGTTTATGCTTGCCGCAAACGAATCGGTTGCCACCCATATCAGCGACAAAGACCTGCCACTGCTCTACCGTGTCCATGAAGAACCCAACGAGGAAAAGATGGACGATTTTGCAGAGTTCATCCACAACCTCGGCTATAAGTTAAAGACTAAAGGCCCCAGGGCCATGGCGCTCTCGCAGCTCCTGAAAGAGGTGAGTGGAAAGCCCGAGGAGCGCGTAATAAACCATGTCCTCTTAAGATCGATGAAACAGGCCGTCTACAGCCCTGAAAATACCGGGCATTTCGGTCTTGCTGCGCCCAAGTACTGCCACTTCACATCGCCTATACGGCGCTACCCCGACCTTGTTGTTCACCGCATACTTAAAGGAGCCGTTTCAAGGGACGGTATAAGCGGAAAAAGGAAGTCCTCACTGCAAGAGGGCATGCCTGCTGTGGGCACGCACACTTCAAGGCTGGAGCGGCGTGCCGCCGAGGCAGAGCGTGAAGTAGTGGCCTGGCTGAAGACCCGCTTTATGGTGGACAAGGTGGGCATGGAGTTTGACGGCTTTATAACCGGCGTTACCTCCTTCGGGTTTTTCGTAGAGCTGGCAGAGCTCTTTGTGGAGGGGCTGATCCATGTTACATCCCTGAAGGACGATTATTATATCTTTGATGAGAAAAGACATACACTTCAGGGTGAGCGTAACGGCAAACTCTACAAGATAGGGGAGAGGGCTTTTGTAAAGGTGGCAAGGGTCGATGTGGAAAAACGCCAGATCGACTTTGAACTCAAGGCATACGGGGAAGCATGTTCAGCTCATTCAGGAAAATAAACCTTACCTACCGCAGTCTGCAGCGGCTGAGGGTCATTGTAGGCATATTCATGCGCCACGGCCTCTACGGCCTGACGGAGCGGGTGCACCTGCACCTGCTCGTACCTATTCACCGGCGGGTCAGAAAGAAGCGTATATCCGATAAAAAAGAGGTGCTTTCCACAGCTAAGCGCCTGCGCCTCTCCTTTGAGGAGCTGGGACCCACCTTCACCAAACTGGGGCAGCTCATAGCATCCCGACCCGACCTTGTACCTGCAGATTATACAGAAGAGTTCAAGTCGCTTATGGACAAGGTGCCCTCCTTTCCGTTTATGGAGGTGGAAAGACTTGTAGAAGAGCAGTTTGGCGAGCCGCTGTCTACGATCTTTGCCCGCTTCGAAGAGATTCCCATTGCGGCCGCCTCCATCGCCCAGGTTCATAACGCTGTACTTCACGACGGCACAGAGGTGGCGGTGAAGGTACAGCGCCCCCACATCGAGCGGATCATCGATACGGACATCGAGCTGATGTACTTCATGGCGAGGCTTATTGCACGCTATATCCCTGAGGCAAAGGGCTACAACCCGGAGGGCGTGGTGGAGGAATTTGCCCGCGGCATAAAAAAGGAGATGGACTTTGTGCTGGAGGCGAGCAATATGGTACGTATCGCCAAGACCTTCAGGGGTGACAAGCGGGTAGTTATACCCGAGGTCTACTGGGACTATACCACCACGAAGGTGCTTACCCTTGAGCGGATAGAGGGTACAAAGGTGGATGATGTTGAAAGGCTGGAGGAGCGCGGTATAGACCTGGCGAAGGTGGGCGGACTTCTCGGCGACATCTTCTTCGAACAGGTGTTCCTGAACAGGCTTTTCCATGGTGACCTGCACGCCGGTAATATCTTTGTCATAGATGAAGACCGGCTCGGCTTTGTCGATTTCGGTATTATCGGCAGGGTCACGGAAGAGATGGGCGAAAGGCTCGCCAATGTCCTGATGGGGGTTGTCAGGGGGGACTACAAACTTCTTACGGAAAACTATCTTGAGATGGGGATTGTCCCTGAAAATGTCGATGTTGAGGCCTTCAAGAGGGACTACCAGGATATGCTGGAGTCCTACCTTTCCAAGCCGCTCAGGGAAGCAAAGCTGGGGCACCTGCTTTTTGATTATGCGAAGGTGGCGGCACACTACAATATCAAATTGCCTACCGACCTCATCCTCCTGAATAAATGCCTGCTCGAACTGGAGGGACTGCTCCGTCAGCTTGACCCGGAGGCGAACATGCTGGAGATGGGCCATAAGTACGCCGGCGAACTGATCAAGATGTGGTATTCACCGGGAAAGATGAAAAGAGAGTTTCTTGACACGGTGAGTGATATTGATAAGACGGCGAAGGTCTTACCGGGCCAGGTCCGCCAGCTACTGAAAAAGATGATAAACGATAAGTTTACCATCGATTTTGTCCATTTCGGTCTTGAAAACCTGGTAGATGAAATAGACCGCTCCAGTAACCGGCTTTCTCTGGGCTTGATAATATCGGCGCTCATTGTCGGCTCTTCCATCATTATTATGACGGGAAAGGGGCCCCTTTTATTCGGGGTCCCTCTGCTGGGTTTTGTTGGTTTTGTGCTGGCAGGCTTTCTTGGTTTTCTTCTAGCTATAGTGATAATACGGTCGGGGAAGTTCTAGCTGTATCTCTGGCAAGTCTTTTTAAAAGAGTATCCGGCCTCTATATCTTATTAAAGCGTGATCTCCTGCCCCTCGTACATGGCAAAGCAATCAAGACTGGAACTGTTTTTAGCGATTATGGACTTGCAGTCATCTACAAGGGCATCCACGGCCTGGTCGGAGCGCTCCTGGTTGTGATGGTATAGAGCAAATCTCTTTACTCCCGCCTCCATGGCAAGCCTTAGGGCATCTTTATAGACTGTGTGCCCCCACATACGCGTCATCTCGTAATCAGTTTCGGTGTATTCGGCATCGTGCACAAGAAGGTCGGCCCCTTCAGCAAAGGCGGCGTAGTCGGCAAAGTCAAGGCCGCCTTCGTGCTTGTAGCTGAGTTCATTATCTGTAAGAAATACAAAACTTTTCCCATCTTCGGTAAACCTGTAGCCAAGCCCCTTGTTAGGGTGACTGAGTATGATAGGCTCGATGGTCACCGAATCTATGACAAATGGGGAGTCGGCTATTTCATTTGAATGTATATCTGCTAAAGCATCCTCAAACCTGACTGGAAAATAAGGAGGTCTCATTGAAGGCATGAGCATCTCCACCACCGACTTCTCGCAGAAAGTACGGCCATAGAGGTTTATGCTGTGCCCACTGAAGTATACTGGTTTGAAAAAGGGAAAGCCAAGCAGGTGATCCCAATGGTAGTGAGTAAAGACAATATTTACCTTTTTTTTACCCTCTTTTATGAGTGAGCTGCCAAGGTTGCGAATGCCCGAGCCGGCATCGATTATTATTACTTCGTTGTTTTTTGTCCTGATCTCTATGCAAGTTGTGTTTCCACCGTACTTCAGGAACTCACTTCCAGACACCGGGATAGAACCTCTTGCGCCCCAGCATTTAATAAACATAAAGACCTCTTCCTTGAAGAATTATATACTTAAAAAACAAACAATTCGATATAACTTATATGATTTAAACTTCGATGCCAAGTTTTTTTATGTTTTTTTGCCTAAGAACATTGAAATAAAGATTATCCATTGGTAAACTCACTTAAAAAGGAAAAAGGTCAGGGTGAATGGCGAAAAAAGACTACTACAGAACACTTGATGTCGATAAGACATCAACAGATACTGAGATCAAAAAGGCCTTCCGCAAACTTGCGAGAAAATACCACCCCGACGTAAATCCTGACAATAAAGAGGCTGAGGCCAGATTTAAGGGGATAAACGAGGCGTACGAGGTGTTGGGCGACCCTGAAAAACGCAAGCAGTATGACACGATGGGAGACCGTTTTTTTGATGGCTTTAAGCCCGGCGGCTCAGGTTTTGAAGGGACCAGCTACCAGGATTTTGACAATATCTTTCGTGGCAGGGGTGGTTTTGAGGACATACTGGGGGGTATGTTTGGAGGCGGGGCAAGACAGCGCTCATCGCCTGTAAGAGGGGGCGACCTGCAATACCTGATGGAGGTCGACCTTGAAGAGGCGCTTACCGGAAAGAAGGTCGACATATCTTTCTACCATAGTACCAGATGTACGGGTTGTGGGGGGAAAGGTGAGAAACCCGGAGGAAGGAGTGATGCCTGCTCAAGCTGCGGCGGCTCAGGTACTATTGCTGCGTCACGGGGGATATTCAATATCCCTCAAACATGTCCTTCCTGCGGGGGAAGTGGCCGGGTCAATATAGAGGCATGTGATTCCTGCGGCGGTAAGGGGGAACTCCCGCGACATGAAAAACTAAACGTCAAGATCCCTCCAGGAGTAGATACCGGCTCCAGAATAAGGCTTGCCGGGAAAGGTAATGCCGGCCAGAATGGCGGACCAAACGGCGACCTCTATATAGAGACAAAGGTCAGGGTGAAAGAGGGCTTTAGGAGAGACGGTCAATCTGTATTTGTGGATATTAATATCTCTGTACCCCAAGCCATCCTTGGTGACAGTATAGAGGTGCCCACAATTGACGGCAAGGCCAGCATGAAAATACCTCCGGGCACACAAAACGGCCAGAAGTTCCGTTTGAAGGGCAAGGGCCTGCCAAAAATGGGAGGTGGCACGCGCGGTGACCAATACCTTGTCATTAAGGTGGAGATACCGAAGGATATAGATGACGACACAAAGGAACTGGTAAGAAGGCTTGACGATAAAATAAAAAGAAAGGGGTAGGATATGGAGGAAGAGCTAAGCAGCCTCAGCGATGTCGCACAGATGACGGAAGCAAGTGAAGAGGAAATCACCCTTTTTGAGTCTGAATCGCTATTAATCCCTCACATAAAAAAGGGCAAGAGGTTCTATACTGGAGATGACATAGAAAAGATCCGGATGATAAAGCGCCTGACGGAGGACCTGGAGGTCAACCTGCCTGGTGTTGCGGTTATACTGAATATGAGGGAGCAGATGCGGGAGATGAGGGAAGAGTTCGAACGCATCTTTGACGATATGCGCCGGGGCATGCTGAGAGAATTCAGCGAATACCAGTCAAGATTATACAGGCCGCGCATCGAAAGCAAGACAGGCAAACCGGCCAAGATCCACATTGAAGATTGACACGAATCATGCGCGAACAACAGATCTGATCAAGCTTACGCTTTTCTTTGCCGCCGGGCTTATCACGGGAAGGGCGGCAAACCTTACACCACTGGCCGCCTACACCCTTGCCGCGGTGCTTCTGTGCATCCTGCTCCTCTTACTACTGTCCAAAAAACAAGCTCCACTAGCTATAGTAACATACCTTTTTTTCCCAATAGGGATACTGCTATCAAACGGCTACGGCAACCAGGAATTTGATCCCCACAATATAGCCCGTTATGCCAATGGTGAAAAAATCCGCATTGAAGGTATGGTGCTGGAAAGAAATGAAGGTAAAAACGGGACGAGATTTTCCATTTCGACAGAAAAGATCATTTTGCCTGACAAGTCTATACCCGTAAGTGGAAAGCTGCGCCTCAGCATTGCATCGGGGGCCGCTTCCATAGTCCGCGGAGACCGCATTCGCTTCATGGCTGCCCTTAAACGTCCCCGAAACTTCGGTAATCCCGGCGGGTTTGACTACGAACAGTTTCTTGCAGACAGGGACATATACGCCACCGCCTTTATGTCCGATGACCGTTATCTGGCAAGAACAGCTATTGGTAGCGGCCCGGCATCCGTATTCTCCCACTTAAGGCGCAAATTGAGAAAGATAATAGATGAAAGCTCAGGAGATGCATCGGGCATTTTGAAAGCCTTAAGCATTGGAGACAGAAGCGGCATAGATGAAGAAGTTATGACTGTATTCAGGAAGACGGGCGTTGCCCACATACTTGCCATATCAGGGCTGCATATGGGGATAGCCGCTTTTTTCTTTTTTTCCATTTTTAAAGTGATGCTAGGCAGATCAGAGGCACTGCTTATTAACAACTTGGCAGCAAAGGGCGCGGCACTTTTGACCTTTTTGCCACTGACGTCCTATCTTTTAATGTCGGGGATGGCAACCTCTGCAATGAGGGCCTTCATCATGGCAGGTGCATTTCTCCTGGCCATTATAATAAACAGGGAAAGCGAGACCTTCAACACCATCGCCATGGCTGCCCTTATAATACTTGTCATCTGGCCCCAGGCGCTATTTGACGCCGCCTTTCAGCTTTCATTTACTGCAGTAATAGCCATAGTCTATATAAGTCCAAGAATAGAGATGGCCCTGTTCAAAAAAGGCGATCAGGCCAAGGTGCATTACATAAGAAAGCCCATAAGCTTTCTGATCGTATCTGCTGCCGCAATAGCAGGTACTGCCCCGCTGAGTGTGCACTACTTTATGGAGACGTCCCTTGTAGGTATCCTCGGGAACATAATAGCAATTCCACTTATAGGTTTTATCACCGTTCCACTCTCCATGGTCTCTCTTGTGATTGCGCCCTTCTCCTCCGCTGCTGCCGCCATGGTCTTTGGTCTGGCCGGGAATATTGTACTACTGACCACAGAGCCCCTGAAATACCTTGCTTCACTGTCCTTCTCATCAGTGCTCCTATCTCCGCCCAACTGGTTTGAAATAATACTGTACTACCTGCTCATATGGTCTTTCTTAAACAGCAAAAACAAAACGGCAAAGACTGCAATGATCCTGATCCCTTCCATTTACATGATGCCCCTTGCCGGAGAAGCGCTAAACGCAAAAAGCAGGGAGACTCTGTCTGTCACATTCCTGAGTGTCGGACAGGGGGAATCCACAGTTGTACGCTTCCCGGAAGGTAAGACCATGCTCGTAGATGGAGGGGGATTTTATAACGACAGCTTTGACGTTGGCAGGATGGTAATACGCCCCTATCTTCTCTCACAGGGAATAAAAAATATCGACTACATGCTGATGAGCCATCCCCACCCCGACCACTTGAGTGGACTTCTGCATATTATGAAAGAATTTTCAGTAGGGGAGGTGTGGAGTTCAGGAGACACTGCTACAAAGGAAAAACACCGTAGCTTTGTAAAGCTTATGAAGGAGCGGAATATACCTGAGAGAACTGTTTCAGGAAAAGACCCCGACATTGAAATTGACGGGGTGACTGTAAGTTTTTTGATGCCGGACGATACTATGCCGGCAAAGGGCAGTTCAAATTCTGAAGTCAACAACCGCTCTGTAGTAATCAGGTTGGCTTATGGCAGGCACAGTTTACTGCTTGCCGGCGATATGGAGGCGGAGGCTGAAGCCATACTTTTGAAAAGGGGACTTAATGTAGAGTCAGACATAATAAAGGTAGGGCATCATGGCAGCCTGACATCCAGTACTCCTGAATTTATAGAGGCAGTTTTACCGGACTACGCCGTATTTACGGTAGGCTATAATAACCGTTTCAATTTTCCCAAGGGTGAGATTGTGAAAAGATATATAGAGGAAGGGGCTGCTGTATATAGGACAGACCTGGACGGGGCAATAAGTTTTATTAGTGACGGAAAGAGTATAGAAGTCTCCACATTCAGAACTTCAGCCGTCAAATAATATAGTCCGGTGAGGCTTCATCTTCCAGTTGGGACTCAACCCATAGTGATATCTTCTCGCTGAAGTCAGGCCTTATCCCCAGAAACTTAAGGCCCATACCGGGGGTAGTCTTAATCATATCCTTTGTATAGCCCTGATTCCATACTACCGCCACGTGTGAGCTTAAAACTTCATCATCACCGAACAATGAAAACTCAACTTCAAACTGCTCTCCCGGTTTCTTGGGGTTAATAGACTGTATAAACATGCCTGTGCCGCTGATGTTCTTTGCGTAGCCGAAAAAAACCTTACCCTCAGCACGGGCCGTCACGTGGGTAACGAGGATGGGCACCCTGAGTTTAGTTCGGTTATTGACTAATTTATCTTTCTCGTTCATATCAAGCCCGCCCGAAAAACCGGAGTAGCATTAAAATTAGATAAACCTGCTATACTTCTGATGAAGCTATCATTAAACACGCTATAAAAGCAGCTTGTCAACCTTTTTTGACCGGGGTTTTTGAATAAACAGTAAAGCATGAAAAGAGATAATAGTCAAAACAAGCCTGTTGTAGGTATAGCCCTGGGCAGCGGCTCTGCTCGAGGCTGGTCCCATATCGGGGTCATAAATGCACTGGCAGCTCACGGCATTGATCCCGATGTAGTATGCGGCACCTCCATGGGTGCGCTGGCAGGGGCTTTTTATGCAAGCGGTAATCTTGAAAAAATGGAGGAGTGGGCATTAAATATGACCAGGAAGGACATATTGCGATTCCTGGACATAAAACTTCTCGCAGGTGGCGGTTTTATAGAAGGAAAAAGGCTTATGGATAATTTCAGGGAGCCCCTTGGCAATCTGGAAATAGAGTCACTTCCCAAGCGTTTTGCCGCCGTTGCAACTGAACTTGACACAGGTCATGAACTGTGGCTTAGAAAAGGCTCCCTCGTAGATGCAGTAAGGGCATCCATAGCACTGCCCGGGATATTTACACCAGTCAGGCTTGATGATAAATGGCTTGTAGACGGCGGACTTGTCAACCCCGTACCTGTGTCGCTGTGCCGTGCCATGGGGGCAGATATTGTAATAGCCGTCAATCTTAACGGCAATATCGCTGGCAGGCATTTCAGGAGTATCTCAGGGCCGGAGAAAAAAAAGAATGGCGAACCAGGCGCTGAGGCTACACTCATGGGCAGGGTGTCTTCCGACCTGCGCCAGAGAGCAGACAGTCTTATAGGAAGGCTCTTCGAAGGGCAAACAGATACTCCGGGCCTCTTTGATGTAATGGCCGGTTCCATAAACATAATGCAGGATAGAGTCACACGAAGCCGGATGGCAGGCGACCCGCCGGACATAATCCTTGCTCCCAGGCTCTCCCATATAGGACTGCTTGAGTTCGACCGTGCCAAGGAAGCTATAGAAGAGGGGATGAAATGCGTGGAAAGATCAATGCCCGCCTTGCAGGAATTGTTGTAGGATTTAAGTGGCCGGCCTTTCTTTATTTATAAGCCCATGATCAAAGACAAGCAGTTCTACTTCAATGCCGGCACTATCCAGAAGAAGTGGTTCCAGGGCTTCAGGATTTTTCACAAGCAGTTCTTTTTCCCTGCGGCTCTTTGATTTTATAAAATACTCGATCTTCATAGCCATACCGGCGCTCCCCTTAAACTGCCAGCACCGGGCTATTCCCAGCGGCCTGTTGGCCCTGGTGTACTTGGCCCCGCCCTTGCCGTGAAGATGCTGAAGGTACCTTGCCTGCATGTCCTTTGTATAGCCTGTATAAAAACTTCCGTTTTCACACTCAAGCATATATACCCAGTAGAAAGGAGACTTCTCCTCAAATATCACATCAGTCATTGCTGCCTATTATAAGAAAATTCGTTGTGTTTTCAAGCAATTCTTGGCATAATTTCTCTTTTGAGAGCACAAATGGAGAAAAAAATGGCCAGGATTGACAAACTATTACAGGCCGCCAAATCGGCGGGTGCCTCAGATCTGCACCTCGTCTCAGGGTCGCTACCTTATATCCGCGTGAATGGCGACCTGCGTACGGTAAAGATGGACAAAGCCATGTCTGCCGAACTGCTACGTTCTCTTATCTTCGAGATCCTGACAGAAGAGCAGCAGGCTGCCATAGATAAAGAAAGAGACCTGGATTTCAGCTATGAGGCAGTAGGCCTTGGACGCTTCCGTGGAAATCTTTTGTACCAGAGAAAGGGCCTGGATGCCGTATTTCGCTTTATCCCGGCAGAGATACCGACACTGGAGTCTCTGGGCTTTCCGCCTGTAGTATCAAAATTGACTCAGCACCACCAGGGGCTTGTACTGGTTACAGGGCCGACGCGGAGCGGTAAATCGGCTACACTGGCCGCAATGATCAATGAGATAAATGAACGATCCAATCACCACATACTGAGTATTGAAGATCCCATAGAATATATACATCCAAACAAAAAATCGGTAGTTAACCAGAGAGAAGTAGGAAAGCATACCAATTCATTTGCAAGGGCACTAAAGGCCTCACTAAGAGAGGACCCTGACGTTATAATGGTAGGAGAGCTCAGGGATGTTGAGACCATGTCCATGGCTATCACAGCCTCTGAGACAGGCCACCTGGTACTTGCTACCCTGCAGACTTCCAGTGCACACAAGACGATAGACCGTGTGCTGGACTCATTTCCTGTTGCGCAACAATCGCAAATAAGGACCATGGTGTCGGAATCACTTAAGGGTGTGATTTCACAGCGCCTCCTGAAAAGGGCTGACGGAAAGGGTATGGTAGCTGCGGTGGAGATACTTATCGGCACCGTGCCGCTGGCCAACCTGATACGTGACGGAAAGACCTTCCAGATACCTTCTATTATGCAAACAGGGAAAGGCGTGGGTATGGTCAAAATGGATGATGCCATCATGGAACTGCTGCAGAATCAGGTCATCACCCCCGAGGAGGCCAGTATGGCGGCTAACGACAAAAGCAATTTTGCACAATTTTTAGCTAAGGGATAATAAACGATGGCCCAGATAGACAGACTTTTTGCAGAGATGAAAAAGCAGGATTGCTCCGACCTGCACATGATAGTCGGTCTGCCGCCTATGGTACGCAAGAAGGGAGAACTCGTTCCTATAGGCAAACTCCCGGCACTTAGCCCTGAAAAAAACAGGCAATTCCTCTATGAGATAATGTCTCCTCACCAGCAGCAGATATTTGAAGACGAATCTGATCTGGATTTTGCATATGAGGTTAAAGGCCTGGCCAGGTTTCGCGCCAACATACTTGCGCAGCATAGAGGTATCGGGGGTATCTTCAGGATAATACCAACGGAAATACTAAGAGCAGAACAACTTGGCCTTCCCGAAGCAGTCCTGAAAATCACAGAAGAAAGGCAGGGGCTAATACTTGTTACCGGCCCGACCGGAAGTGGAAAATCCACGACTCTTGCCGCAATGATAAACCATATAAATGAGACCCGCAGTGCCCACATCATTACCCTGGAGGACCCCCTGGAATTTGTGCATGACAACATAAAATGTCTCATTACCCAGCGGGAGGTCGGTGACCATACCCTCTCATTCAACAATGCCCTGCGAGCCACAAGCCGGCAGGATGCAGATATAATACTCGTCGGTGAGATGCGGGATGTTGAGACTATTTCCATGGCCATATCCTGTGCAGAAAGAGGCCAGCTTGTATTTGGAACACTGCATACCAACTCTGCGGCAAAAACGATAGACCGTATCATAGATGTCTTCCCCCCGGATGAACAGGGACAGGTAAGGAGTATGATGTCTGAGTCACTGAAGGGGGTCATTGCCCAGCAGCTGCTTAAAACAGCTGACGGCAAGGGGAGGTGTGCTGCCATTGAGATACTTATAGGGTCATCCGCTCTGGCCAATGTGATACGTGAAGGAAAGACGACGCAGATACCATCCATTATTCAGGGAGGTAAGGGAGTGGGCATGCAGTCTATGGATCAGAGCCTGCTTGATTTCATACAGGAGGGTAAGGTTCTGGCAGAAGATGCCGTGCTTAAGGCAAATGACAAATCACTTTTTCAGCGTTTCCTGAAAGGAGAGAGCGGGGGGGTAGATTCATGAAAGATTGGTCCATCGATAAGAACAAGATACAGGTTTCAATAACCTTTGCAGACGGTTCAAGGGGAAAGGGTGAAATATTCCTGGCCTACCATGCCGGAGAACAACATGGCGGCCAGAAGGTGGCAGACCTTCTCAACGGTGATAAGGCTTTTCTCCCAATATCTCTGGAGAGCGGCTCTGTCGAGTTTATTTCAAAAAGCCAGATACTTACTGTCGAAGGTGAGCTGGTTTCTGTTGAGGACGAAGAGGTGTTCTCTTCCGGGCTTATACATCAGAAAGATGTCGTAGTCGTGACATCGGGGAATCAGACTATAGTAGGGAGCCTGCTTGCAGAAGTCCCCGAGGAAAGATCACGACTTTCGGACTGTCTTAATCTGCCGGAGAAATTTATTCGAATAAAGGCAGAATCACGATACCTGCACATCAATAAGGCTATGATAAAGAAAATAACTGCCCGCAATTAGGTGCTTACGTAAAAACAAAAAAAGCTGACTTTTTGCTGTTTTCTACACTCCCTCTATGAGAGTAATGGGAGGCTACTTCAGTTATGCCTTACTGTCTTGTCGTAAGCCATTTCTTTATGATCTGCTTGAGTTCTTCGGGAAAGATTGGCTTTGAGAGGTAGTCATCCATGCCGGCATCAAGGCATCTCTTCTCATCCTCTTTGCTGGCATGTGCTGTCATGGCAATGATCGGCGTTTTAAGCTTGCCTGCCTCAGATTGCCTGATCTGATCAGTAGCGATGAATCCGTTCATAACCGGCATCCTGCAGTCCATTAGTACCAGGTCATATCTTGATGCTATTGTCTTCTCAACTGCGATTTTACCGTTTTCAGCAATATCAACTGTGAGGCCGTAACTTTCAAGCAGTTTTTTTGCCAATATCTGATTTGCCAAGTTGTCTTCTGCCAGTAAAACCCTTGATGACGATGGTGCTATCCAATTGTCAACATCAGTTTTTTCTTTCTTGAGCCCCTTTCCGGTTAGCCCACGGGCGATAGGAAGATTTAGAGTAAACCAGAATGTAGTCCCTTCATCAATGGCACTTTCTACACCTATTTCCCCACCCATCATCTCCATCAGTTGCTTGCTGATAGAAAGTCCCAGACCCGTACCCCCATACTCCTGCTCAGTTGATGGTGCTCCCTGATTGAAGGCATAAAATACGGAATCGATCTTGTCTCCTGGAATGCCGATACCGGTATCTATTATATTGAACTTGAGTGTTGCCTCTGTGTCCTCCTTATCCAGTATTTCCACTTTGAGGAGGATATGCCCTTTATTTGTAAATTTTATTGCATTGGTGAACAGGTTGATCAGAACCTGGCGTATGCGTAATTGGTCTCCAATAAACTGTTCACCCAAGTCATCTGAGATTTCCTTCCTGAAATCCAGGCCCTTTTCTAAAGCCTGATGACTAAAGACCTCGCATACATCTTCAAGCAAGTGGTGGAGGTTGAAGGCAGCATTTACTATCTCAACCTTTCCAGACTCTATCTTGGCATAATCAAGTATTTCATTGACCATCTCAAGAAGATGCTTGCCATTTTGCTCAATCAGGGAAATGAACTTTTCATGCTCTGCCTTTTCTATACCTGTATCCTCTTTTAATAAGAGATGGGAAAAACCGATGACTGCATTCAGTGGTGTCCTCAGCTCATGAGACATCTTCGCGAGAAAGTCGCTTTTTGCATAGTTTGCCTTTTCTGCATGGATCTTCGCTTCAAGCAGTTCTGCCGTTCTCTCCTTGACCTTGTCCTCCAGCTGTTCATTTGCCAACCTAAGTTTTTTTTCTGCTTTTTCCCTGCCTATTTCTGCAGCGGCTCTGGCGGCGACAATCTCAAAAACAGCCTGTGACTGTGAACCCATAGTCAGTTTTTTACGGGAGATTATACAAAGAACCCCTTCCGATTTGCCTTCCCGGTTCTTTATTGGGGTCCCGGCATAGCCTTGAGCATCCATTTCTATGAGGTCTTTGTCCTCGGGGAATTCCTGGCATATATTCTCCGGGTAAAGGGTAAAGCCTTTTTCTATTGCTTTATTACAGGGCGTCCCTATTAGTGAATAGGAATAATCCTTTACATAGTCACCATCCATAAACATTGAAAGTGGGTCAATACGCCCATCTTCTGTCAACTCCCCGATAATGGCACAGTCCACATCAAGCCAGGTACAGACGTTCTTGACAACCCTGTCAAAAAAGTCCTGCCCGGTTGCCCCAACGGTGCTTTCCAGAATCGTCTGAACTAATTCTTCAGCCTGTTTACGCTCTGTGATATCAAGCATAACTCCGACAAGGCCGCCCAGAGAGCCATCTTTTTTATTAAAGACCGCCTTGTTAAATATAACATTATGTTTACTCCCATCGGCGTGCAGGACTTCACTTTCATAGACCTGCTTGCCACCTTTTTGAAAAAGGTCATCATCCATTGCGTGATAATTTTCGGCAAGTCCCCCTGGCGCTATATCAAATACTGTTTTGCCGATGATTTCATCACTGCTTTTTCCAAAGTAGTCCTCAAAGGCCTTGCTGCATCCTGTATAGACCCCTTTTTCATCTTTGTAGAAAACGGGAGAGGGAATAGCATCGAGAAGAGACTGCAAAAAAATTGCATTTTCAATCAATGATGCCTCTGATTCTTTCTGGCTTGTAATGTCTTCGTAGCAGCCCATAATACCGATGACGGTCCCATCCTGGTCTTTCAACGGCACCTTGCTGGTACGAAGCCAGATCAGCTTGCCATCAGGAGTGCGTTGAGGCTCTTCATAATTTATCTTTGCCAGGCCGCTTTCCATTACCTGAGCATCATCGGCACGATAGAGTTCTGCCTGTTCATGCCAGGTAAAGTCATAGTCGTTCTTCCCAATCATATCTTCCGGCGATTTTTGGCCTGCATCCTGGGCAAAAAGACTATTAGAACCAAGATAGCGTGATTCTATGTCTTTCCAGAAGACCCTTACGGGAATGGAGTCCAGGATCAGCTGAAAAAGGTTGGCTTGATCTTTATTTGTCATGTCAGAGTGAGTTTTGTTTGGCAATTTAAAATGATTTTTTAAGCGCAATTCTAACACTGATAAATGTGTTTTTCAAGAATTAGCTATTGAAATCTTGTACCGGGCCGGGCTCTAAAAAGTAACACTTTCAGGAGGGGCCCTGAAATCCAGCATAAGAAAGGCCTCTCGTTTTCTTGCTGATCTGATAAAGAAAAGGGTGTTACACGGTATACTTTTAGATTAAGCGACCCTGTTTCAACAGCATCAATTGCTTTTTGGTCATGATCATTGATCGTGATTATCATTAGCTGCATGCATCCTCGTCTGTTCAAGGTGCCATTCTACTACCTTCAAGTGACTATCAAGGTTCATAAGTAAAATCTCCTTGTCATTTTTTCAAGCTTAAGATTAAATCAAACAGAATGGGATTCAGATTTGAATGCAGGATGAAAT
>JADFVX010000034.1 GCA_015222755.1 Pseudomonadota bacterium
ACTTCTTGACTTCCCCTTTTTATTTGTGTTACTTTCACATGCTATTTCTTCTTTTTTTTCAAGTGTTTTTGACGACAATAGAGGTTTTTGGTTTCCATGGCTGACGATAGAAAAATAGATTCTGAATCTCTCAAATCTCTCCTCGATGCAGGTGATGCCGATAAAGCTGGCAAGACTCTTTTGGAAGAGCATCCTGCTGATATTGCCCGCTTTCTAGGTGAACTTGGCGATGAGCACTTAAAGTCTCTTTTTTACGTGCTTGATCCCAAACTTGCATCAGAGGTAGTTGCCGAGCTTAACGATGAGGCCCGCGATGTAATCCTTGAGGATATGGAATCTAAGCGGGTAGGTGAGATCGTTGATCATATGGCATCGGATGATGCAGCTGACCTCCTTGGTGCACTGTCTGATGAGGATGCAAGGAAGGTTCTGGATCATCTCCCTGCAGATGATTCGCACCAGGTAAAAAGCCTTCTTGCCTTTGAAGATGATACGGCCGGCGGTCTTATGCAGATGGAGATCGCATCGGTACGCTCCGATGCCTCTGTTCAATCGGTCATAGATATGCTGCGTGCAAATCGTGAAGATACTGAGGATATACATAATATATTTGTGGTCGATGCAAATGAACAGCTCACAGGTGTTCTTCCCATAAGAAGACTGGTGCTTGAGCCTCTGGAAACTATTATTTCAGATATAATGGATGAGGATATCATCTCTGTCCATGTAGATGAAGACCAGGAAGAAGTTGCAAAGATATTCAAGAAATATGACCTTCTTTCACTACCTGTAATAGATGACTTTGACAGGGTGGTGGGGCGTGTAACGGTAGATGATATTGTAGATGTTATGGAAGAGGAGGCCTCGGAAGACTTCTTCAAAATGGCAGGGGCAGGGAGTGACGATATTCTGCCAAAGTCGATCCTTAAAAGCGCAAAGATCCGTCTGCCCTGGTTATTTGCCAGCTGTCTCGGAGGCCTTGTCGCCTTGAAGATTATAGGTGCATTTGAGGATACTCTTGGCCAGATGGTTGTTCTGGTATCATTTATACCGGTCATCCTGGGGATGGGAGGTAATATAGGTACTCAATCGACTACCATAGTGGTTCGTGGTCTGGCTACTGGTGCGCTGGAGGTCGGGTCTCTATGGCGCGTGGTTTTTAAAGAGATACGTATAGGTGTCATCCTTGGCATCGTGTACGGGCTTTTCCTTGGGGCCGCTGCCTATCTGATATATCCTGAAAATGCCTTTCTAAGTCTTGTAGTAGGCCTTGCCATGTGGACATCTATGGTGCTTGCTGCAGCGGTAGGAACACTTATGCCCATTGTCCTCTTCAGGAGTGGAGTCGATCCAGCAGTGGCGACAGGGCCATTTGTGACCACATCCGTTGATATAATGGGGATCCTCATTCTTTTCGGTTTTGCCACTTTCTTCCTTCTTTAATTATAAAAGGAGCATAATCCTTGAAATCAGTCATTACTGAGGCACTCATACTAAGGACAAATGACTATGGCGAGTCTGACAGGATAGTAAGGTTTATGTCTCCCGGGCTGGGTAAGGTCTCAGGTATAGCTAAGGGGGCCAGGAAGAGCATAAAACGCTTTGGCGGATGCCTGGAACCATTTACGCTGGTAAGCCTGACTGTCCAGCCCAGGGAGGGACTCTCGCTGATCAAGGAAGGGGCGGCAGCCAAAGGCTATAAAGGCATCAAGAACGACCTTGAGCGCTTTGCATATGGCAGCTACCTGCTGGACCTGACAAATAATATAGTTGCTGATGACCTTGATGACGAATCTGAAAAGGTCTTTTTTTTACTTAAAAATGCTCTCGCTCTCCTGGAAGCCAGTGATAAGCCAGAAGAGGTGGTTCGCGAGTACGAGGTCAGGCTGCTGGGTATTACGGGCTATATGCCGTCATTTTTGAACTGCCTGTCCTGTGGTGATCCCGTTGACAGGCCCATGGACGAGGCAGGGCAGGGAGGCCCCGTGGAGGCCGTGTTTTCACCCGGGGACGGGGGTGTGTTTTGCAGGAACTGCGGCTCTGAAAAGGCAGGGCTTGAGTCTATATCTATTGGGACCCTGAAAACCCTGGAGGCAGTGTCTACAAAAAAAGTGTCTTTTTCGCGTAATGCCATTGAGGAGAGTGGGAGGATAATCCCGCCATTTATAATGCACCACCTTGGCAGGCGTCTGAAGAGCCTGGAATTTATAGACAAGATGAAAGGAGGAGTATGATGGAAGCCTTTGGCCTTAAATATTTTCTTTCCGTACTGGGGCTCGTATTTGTTATTGAGGGCATTCCCTACTTTCTCTCGCCAGGCGGCATAAAGAAGTGGGTTGCCATTGTACTTGTTATGCCCGAACGCAATGTTCGTTTTATTGGATTTTTATTTATGCTTACAGGCCTTTTTGTCCTTTATCTCGGCCTCAGGGTAGTCAAATGACATGCCTGAAGCTAAAAAAGCCATACCCCTTTATATACCCCTTTGTTTTTTTTCTAATCTTTGCCTGTGCGCCGATGGAAACACAAGTCTATGAGAGCCCCGTATATGAAGCCTTGGGAGGGCAGCCCGAAGTAAAGGTGGCCATTGTAAAGGGGGAAAAGAAGGTTGTTCTAAGCGGCAGCACTATTTCCTATAAGGCTGGAGGCCGAAAGGGCACGCTGCGTAAAGGGAGGCTCGTTGTGGAAGCCACAGGCAAGGGCCTGCGCTTAAATGGTAAAGGCTACTATTCCTCATCGATACAAATAGATGGTCTTGATATAAAGGTTGAGGGCAGACCATACCGCGGCGCCCTCCGCCTTATAATAGAGGACGGGGCAGTCACTGTGGTCAACCGCATAGGATTAGAAGAGTATCTTATGGGGATAATCAACCATGAAATATCTTCGGCATGGTCAATTGAGGCGGTAAAGGCACAGGCCGTAGCTGCAAGGACATATGCCTACGACAAGCTGAAGTCCAGAAGCACCCAGGCCTATCACCTTCAGGCGACAGTAATGGACCAGGTGTACGGAGGTAGCGGCACAGAGGATAGCCGGGCCATAGGCGCCGTAAATGATACCAAAGGCGAGGTCCTTTTTTACGGTAATAAGGTTGCCCAGGCGTTGTTTCATTCCAGTTGTGGTGGGCATACAGAGGCGGCCGAGATGGTATGGGGAGGAGACTATCCCTATCTCAGGGGAGTGGAAGACCCTTACTGTACAGAGGCCCCAAATTATTTCTGGATTTATCAGGCTTCTTTTGATAGCATCGCAGGGCTTTTTTCCAGGGCAGGATATCCTTCCAGTCGGGACTTTTCAATCTCAGGCAGGACTGATAGCGGCAGGGCAAAGTCTGTTTATTATGGAAAGACAGAGGTTTCCGGCAATGAGCTAAGGAAGATTCTAGGTTATTCTAAGCTGAAAAGCGCCCTCTTTGATGTTCGCACAGAAGATGATGGCCTGGTCTTTTCCGGAAGCGGTTCTGGTCACGGAGTGGGGCTGTGCCAATGGGGTGCAAAGGGAATGGCTGAAGAGGGTTTTCACTATAATGAAATACTTGATTTTTACTACAGGGGAACTGAATTGAAAAAGGTTTACTAGGGGTGTTTTGATGGATAAAAATCTTGAATTAAAAGATAGAGTAGATTCTCTTGAGAAGGAAAACCGGCTTCTTGATGCCAAGGTGCTAGAGATCTATAGCCTGTACAATATAAGCAAGCGCCTTAGCGTTACTACACAGCTTGAAGAGATATTCAATGGTACGATGGATATTATCGGCACCTCCCTTAATATTGATGACTTTTGTATACTTCTCCTCGATGTGAACAGGAAAAAACTCATCGTGGGAGGTCTTCACTCCGATACGGATCTGAAAGATGTTGAATTTAAATTAGGCGAGGGGATCTGCGGCCGGGTTGCCGAAAGTGGCGAGATGTCACTTGTCCCTGATGTAAGCAAGGTCTCTGATTTTCTTTTTTACAAGGGGAAGAAGACAAATATCGGCTCCTTCCTTAGCATCCCCCTTAAAGGAAGGTCGGGTGAAGTCCTGGGGGTCTTAAATGTTAATAAAGCTGAAATAGATAGTTTTAGCGCTCAGGATGTAGATCTTTTTACTGAAGTAGCCGAGCAGATTGCAGTAGCTGTAGATAAGGCGCTTTCCTTAAAGAATTTAAAGGACATCTCAATACGTGATCCTTTGACGGGCCTTTACAACAGGCGTTATTTTTTTGAACATTTTGAGCGCGATATTGACAGGTCAAAGCGTTACGGGGGAGCTGTTTCAATAATTATATGCGATATAGATTTTTTTAAGAACTTTAACGATAGTAACGGACACCTGAAAGGTGATGATGCACTTAAGGCTGTGGCTAAAATATTTGAAAAAAGCCTCAGGAAGTCTGATGTTGCGGCTCGTTTTGGGGGAGAGGAATTTATAGCCATACTTCCCGAGACTCCCAAGGAGTGGGCCATGGAAGTGGCTGAAAAGTTGAGGGCCTCCATTGATGCTGAGTCGGTAGAGGGTCAGGAGAACCAGCCGGGCGGCAATCTTACTGCCACATTCGGCGTTGCCTGCTATCCTGATGATGCCGATTTCGGTGCCGAACTGATAGACTGTGCTGACAAGGCGCTCTATCTCGGCAAGGCCAAGGGGAGAAATATTGTTGTTCCCTATGTAAAGGATCTAATTACTGAGTGATTGACACCAGGATAAATGGGGGAGGAGGATGAAAAAAAATAGTGACGTAATAAGACTCGAAAACGAGGTGAAAGAGTTAAGCCGGGAAAATATGGTGCTCGACTCCAAGGTTATTGAACTCTTTACACTTTACAGTATCAGCAAAAAACTGAGCCTTGCCACCTATCTTGAAGAGATATTTAACGGTACAATGAAGCACATCAGTACTTCCCTCAACATGGATGATTTCTGCATACTTTTACTCGATGAAGTTAGAGAAAAACTTGTAGTTAGTGCTAATTACGGGGATATGGATTTGATTGACATGGATTTCGATCCGGGGGAAGGTATAAGTGGTCAGGTTTTAATGTCCGGCTCTGCCAAACTTATTCAGGACATCAGTAAGGAAAAGGGTTTTCTCTTTTACAATGGAAGGAAGAAGAATATTGGCGCATTTCTATGTATACCTCTAAAGAGCAAAGAGGGAATAGCTCTTGGGACTATGAATGTACACAAGCCTGAGCCGAATTCCTTTGGCAGCCAGGAGATCCTTGTCTTCAATGAAGTAGCTGGCCAGATAGCTATAGCAGTAGACAAAGCTATATCCTTCAGAAATGTTAAGGAACTTGCTATAAGGGACGCCATGACTGGACTCTACAACAGGCGTTATTTTTTCGACTATTTTGAACGTGAAATGGAGCGGGCAAAGAGGTATAACAATAGTGTCGCAGTGATTATTGTAGATGTGGACCACTTTAAGAACTTTAATGACAAGAACGGTCATCTCCTTGGTGATGCGGCCTTAAAGATGGTGGCCTCTCAGTTAGACAAGCACCTGCGCCAGTCGGATGTAGTCGCCCGCCTTGGAGGAGAGGAGTTTATTATTGCCCTCACAGAGACGCCCAAGGCCGATGCTGTGGAAGTCGCGGAAAAGCTGCGCAATGCCATTGAAATGGAGCCTGTGGATGGTGAAGACAGCCAGCCGGGAGGGAAGCTTACCGCCACATTTGGCGTGTCGGCCTATCCTGAAGATGCCGAATTTGCTACGGAACTGATCGAGTGTGCAGATCAGGCCCTTTATGTAGGCAAGGGTGCCTCCAGAAACATAGTTATTTCCTATGAACCACATTAGCTTTCAATGAGGACTGCTGATTTTGACTATCCACTCCCTGAAGAACTTATAGCACAGCACCCACCTGAAGAGAGGGGCACATCACGCCTTCTCGTCTACAATAGGGCTTCACGCAAAATTTCTCACCACAGTTTTCCCGAAATCACATCTTTTTTTGCCAAGGAAGACCTGCTCGTTTTTAACGACACAAAGGTAATACCCGGAAGGCTTTACGGCAAGAAAAAAACAGGGGGTAAGGTAGAGCTCCTTCTGGTCCGTGAAGTCGAGACGGATCTCTGGGAGGCCATGCTAAGGTCTTCAAGAAAGGTCGTTCCCGGGCTGGTGTTTTATTTCGAGGGCGGTCTTGAGGCTGAGGTCGTCGAAAAAAAAGAAGAGATAACGCTGCTGCGCTTAAGTCATCCTGAGGATGTGAGGGCCGCCATTGAGCGTTACGGTGAGATGCCTCTGCCTCCCTATATTAACAGGGCGGCAGACAAGGCAGACGAGAGCCGCTACCAGACTGTTTTCGCAAGAAGGCAGGGCGCTGTTGCCGCTCCTACGGCCGGTCTTCATTTTACCCAGGAGATAATAAAAGAACTTGGTGTAA
>JADFVX010000035.1 GCA_015222755.1 Pseudomonadota bacterium
ATTTTCGCCCAGGCCATAAGGCCTCCAACTGTCCCCGAGGGTACGGCAAGGATCCGTGTGACTGTAACATCCGAGCATAGCATGAGTGATCTGGAAAAAGCGCTCGAGGCCTTCGAGCTTGCAGGAAGAAAGGCGGGGCTTTTGTGAACATGGAACTCCTTGCATTCGAGACCAGCGGCAGCGGCAGGCCGGTGATATTTATTCATGGCTGGAATATGGCCGCCTCGGTTTGGCATCATCAGTTAGACTATTTTGCCAGAACAGATGTTGAAGCCCTTGCTGTAGACCTTCGGGGTCATGGTGCTTCTGCCGGGATGACGCCGTTTACTGTGCTACAATCGGCCAGGGACATAAAAGACCTCGTTGATAATAAGCGCTATGACAGGCCTGTTATCGTAGGATGGTCCATGGGGGCAATGGTGGCTATAGAGTATGCCCTTCGCTGTCCCGGCGTAGCAGCCGGGATATGTCTTGTGGGAGGCAGCCCCCGTTTTACAATGACTGAAGATTTCCCACATGGACTCCCGCCGAAAGACCTGCAGGGGATGAAACTGAAACTAAGGCGCGACTTTAAGCGATGTATAGGTGATTTCCGTGCAGCTATCAGCTCCGATTTGTCCCCTGATGAGAAAATGCTTGTAGCAAATGTTCCCCTTCCCACGGCCTGTGCGGCGATGGAAGGACTAGAGGAACTTGCATCTGTAGACCTGAGGCCCAGGCTTGAGCAAATCAACATACCGGTGCTGCTTATCCACGGGAGTGAAGACAGGGTCTGCCTGCCCGGAGCATCAGCCTATATGGAAGGTGAGATAAAGGGTTCTGAGAGGATCCTGATAGAAGGTGCGGGCCACCTCCCCTTCCTGTCACATAGGAAAGAATTTAATGAAGTACTGGAAAAGTTTATAAGGAGAATTTGAATATTGTCGGAAAAAAAGACCATAGATAAAGGTCGGGTCAAGGCGGCCTTTTCACGCCAGGCACCTGTATATGAAGAGCATGCCGCCCTGCAAAAGGAATCTGCCGAGCGTTTGGATTTCAATCTTTCTCTTGTAGAGACATCTCCAAAAACAGTGCTTGATGTAGGATCGGGGACAGGCTTTCTGACGGCATTGGCGGCCAAGAGATGGCCCGATGCCCACCTTTTCGGCTGTGACCTTTCACACGCCATGAACTGTGTTTCCAGCGAGAAACTTGCTTCTGTCGGATGTGATTTTGTAACAGGTGATGCCGAGGGACTTCCCTTTGCAGATGGCAGCTTTGATCTGGTCACATCCAACCTGGCCTACCAGTGGGTCAACTCATTCCCGAAGGCCTTCAAGGAGGTCATGAGGGTCTTGAGGCCGGGAGGGGAATTTATCTTCGCAACCTTCGGCAGGCGCACGCTTCAGGAATTGAGAGAGTCATACGCAGACGCCTGCAATGCCCTTGCTGAGGCGGAGCCTGACTATTTCCATTTTTTCCCGGCAGTCCACCAGTTGGGTGACGGGCTGGCAAAGCTCGGCTTTGAAAACGCGCTGGTGAATGTGGACCGCTTGAAGGAATTTTACCCCGGCCCAAGGGAGCTTCTGAGGAGTCTCAAAAATATCGGAGCCGGGAATGCCGTCAGCGGCAGCAGCGCCAAAGGGGCCTCAAAAAAGCTCTTTCATCGAATGGAGGAGGCATACAGAGATAAATTCTCCCATGGCGACGATATCTACGCCACATACGAGATCCTTTTTGCAAGGGGAACGAAAAGGTCATGAGGGGGATATTTATAACAGGGACAGACACCGGAGTCGGAAAAACGGCTGTTGCAGCAGCGCTCGCCCGGGCCTTGAGGTCAAAGGGCGTGGATGTTGGTGTGATGAAACCTGTGCAGAGCGGTGATGATGACGATGCCGCCATACTTATTGAGGCATCAGGCACTAATGACGCCCCACACATAGTGAACCAGTACACATTTAAGCCGCCTGTTGCCCCCTCCCTTGCGGCACGCATGGCCGGCGTGGAGATAGAGCCTGAGCTGATAAAAAACACCTGTAATATTATCATGGAGCAACATAGCAGGACTATTATCGAAGGTGCAGGTGGTATTATGGTGCCCCTTGTTGAAAGGGGCAAGAAAAGCTATCTCGTCTCTGATCTTATTGTCGAGCTTGGCCTTCCTGTGATAATAGTTGCCAGGGCAGGTCTGGGCACGGTCAACCACACTCTGCTTACCATCGATCATGCCATAGGCAAAGGCATTGATATCCTTGGAGTAATAGTCAACGGCTACCCTGCCAGCCCCTCCGCATCGGAGGAAAACAACCCCGCCATGATCGCCGAGCTTTCAGGTGTTCCTGTTCTGGCAGTCCTGCCGAAGGTAGATTCATCCCTATCAGTCTACCGTCAGCTGGCTGAACATCTTGATGTAGAGAAAATCTTGAATAGGCGCAACTGATTATTAAACTGAAGATAGCAGTTTAACTGCAAAGGCGTAACCAAAAGTAGGCGCTTCTAAGCGAGAACGTAGATAAAAGATCCGTGAAAATCATATCTAATCCGCTTTATTCCGTACCCTGTCGGGCATAAGTTCTACTAATCTTCGCTATTGCTCAGAAAGTAGAGCTTTATATCTGATTCTCTCTTGCTGTTTTTTTTAGGCTCAGGTCTGTTTTTTTGCCTTAATACATATGCGGATAGGTGCGGGATAACCCTCCACCGTTTTTGAGCTGTCATCAGGGTCCAGGAAATCGCTCAGGCTCTCCCATGGCGCATATTCAGTTGCGCGCTGTTCCTCTGTTGTAGTTGTCTCGATGGAAAAGCACTCCACGTCCTTGAACCCGGCCTTTTTTGTCCAGTTAAGGAGACAGTCCGTTGTGGGGAAAAACCAGACGTTTCGCATCTTGGCATAGCGGTCTTCGGGGAAAAGGGCATAGGAACCCTCCCCCGGTATTCCCTGGGATTCCAGTATCAGTTCTCCTCCAGGTTTCATGCTTTCCCATATACCCGTCAATATCTGTATAGGATTGCGGTTGTGGTAAAGCACCCCCATGCAGAAAACGACATCGAAGAGCCGCCTGAAGTAATGCAGATGCTCCGCCCCGAGCAGTTCGTATCTAAGATTGTCAAAACGGGCAAAGCGGTTAACCAGCTGGAAAGCATAGCAGAACCTCGGCATAGGGTCGAAACCTATTACCAGCCTGGGGTCGTGGGCAGTCATACGGAACATGTAATATGCGTTGTTGCAGCCTATATCGGCTATCACCTTTCCTTTCAGGTCTGGCAGGTGGGGGGAAATGCGGTCCCATTTGAGGTGGCTCTGCCATTCAGAATCAATGGTATGCCCGAATAGCTGGAAAGGCCCTTTGCGCCAGGGGAGCAGGTCTTTCATGGACTGCAGCAGGTCATCATGCTGTGCAGCACTCAGTTCTTCCCGCTGTCCCACTGTGATGGCGTCTCCACTGCAATCAACAAGCCCGCTTTTGAACTTCGGCAGGCGCTCTACAGCCGCCTTGAAAGGCAAGGCTCCACGGCGGGTAAACCAGCCGTCCCGTTCGGCCCTCAGCCTGTTTATTGCTTCAAGGTCGATACCGTCACGGAATGGTTCCAGGTAATCCTTCATTTTCCAGAGCCTTTAAATGCAATAAATGAGGCAAAGTTGTAGCACTTAAAAAATATTGACGAGGCCTCAAATCCTGCCCCGCCAAGGAGAGCAGACTCCTCTTTAGTGGTGAAAGGAATCAGCACATCGTCGAGGGCCTCTCTCTTTCTTGATATCTCAAGTTCACTGTAGCCCATTATCCTTTTAAAGTCGTAGTACTCCTCTATAAACAGCTCCGTAGCCTGACTGCTTTCTTCCAGTACCTTTTCTGAAAGAAGCAGTATCCCGCCCTGAAGCAGTCCCTCATAAATCTTCTTGAGCAAGTCGTGCCGCTTATCCGGCGGGATGAACTGTAGGGTGTAGTTCATTATAACGACGGAGGCATTTTTTATCTCTGCCTCCATTACGTCTTTACAGACAAGTTCCGCATTTGCAAGGCCTGCATCGTCCAGCTTCAGCCTTGCCCTTTCAATCACCGGCTGCGAGGAGTCGATGCCTATTATTTTCAGCCTGTCACTTTTGATTCTAGCTGAAAGATTGAGGATTGTAGTGCCCGTAGAGCAGCCCAGATCGTAAATCCTTGAACCTTCCTGGTAGTGCTTTTGGGCAAGGGTAGTGATCATTCGCTGCATATCGGAGTAATAGGGGATGGAGCGGGCAAGCATGTCATCAAAGACCTCCGCCACACTTTCATCAAAGCGGAACTTCCCCGCCACACTATCGGAGTTAAAAAGCTTATCTTTCATGCCCACAATGATACCCGATTTGGGAGATAAAAATAAAGGGAGGAAAGCTATGCAAAAATCAGCAGAGAAAGAGAAAAAACCCGTAGGGGCAGGAAGAGGAGAGAGGCACAAGAAAAGGCTTGGCCAACTGGCGACCCTACTTTATCGCCATCTTTTCAAAGGGTAATATCTTCCCCCTGTTTTCTACAAATACAAGCCGGCTTCCCAACGGTCTTGAAAGGCTGTCCAGTTTTGAAAGTACCGCTTCGGCGCGCGCCCCCTCCAGTATCTCCGGCCGG
>JADFVX010000003.1 GCA_015222755.1 Pseudomonadota bacterium
AACAGCCGTCCCCTTTATTCTTCCAATTCTTGAGTAAATATGGACAGCAACTGTTTAAATCACTAGCCTTGGTTCAAAACAAAAAAGCCCGTCGCAGTTTATCACTGCTTCGGGCTTTCAAAATCTTAAGCTTCCCCTTTGTAGTTCCTAATCATAACCCTTAAAGCCCCCCGTTAGAACCAGGCTTTTCCCGCAGAGCGTGAGGCTCTAACGGGGTAAACCCCTTTTCCAAGGGCAACTCTATCGCAGATCTTACGGATTTACAAACACTTTCTTCCTTTCCGGGAGAAGGGCAAAGGCTTTAATTTCTTGATAATCATCTGGAGATATCCTATAATCTTGGCCTCTTAAAGAAGCACATAAATCCATATAAAAACAGTTTGAAAATTACGGAAAGGTGTAAAAAATGTCCCTAATCAAAGAGTTCGACCCCGAAGTTTATAGCGCCATATCCAAAGAGACCAAAAGGCAGGAATTCCAGCTTGAGATGATAGCCTCGGAAAACCTCGTCAGCGAAAGGGTTATGGAGGCCCAGGGCAGCCTGCTTACAAACAAGTATGCCGAAGGTTATCCCGGCAAACGCTACTACGGTGGCTGTGAGTATGTAGATATAGTTGAAACCCTTGCCATCGAAAGGGCAAAGGAACTATTTGGTGCCGAGCATGTAAACGTTCAGCCACACTCCGGCTCCCAGGCAAACATGGGGGTCTACTTTGCAGTACTTGAGCCCGGCGATACCATACTCGGAATGAACCTTGCCCACGGTGGGCACCTGACGCACGGAAGCTCTGTCAATTTCTCGGGCCGTCTCTACAACGTAGTTCCCTACGGAGTCCGTGAAGACACTGAGCAGATAGACTACGACGAAGTTGAAAGGCTGGCAGTAGAGAACAAGCCTAAGATGATAGTAGTAGGTGCAAGTGCCTACCCAAGAATACTGGACTTCAAGCGTTTCAGGGAGATTGCAGACAAGGTCGGCGCCTATGTGATGGTCGATATAGCCCACATTGCAGGGCTGGTAGCTACGGGCCTTCACCCAAACCCTGTTCCTTATGCAGAGTTCGTTACAACAACAACCCACAAGACACTGCGCGGCCCCCGTGGAGGCATGATAATGTGCCAGGAGCGTTTTGCCAAGGCTATCAACTCCCGCATCTTCCCCGGTATACAGGGCGGGCCTCTCATGCATGTCATAGCTGCAAAGGCCGTCGCTTTTAAAGAGGCGCTTACTCCGGAATTCAAGACTTACCAGCAGCAGGTTGTAAAGAACGCCGCCCACCTTGCCGATGCACTTACTGCGAAAGGTTTCAGGATCGTTTCGGGCGGTACGGACAACCACCTCATGCTTGTAGACCTGAGGGAAAAAGGTCTTACGGGAAAGGTTGCTGAAGAGGCGCTTGACGATGCCGGCATGACTGTAAATAAAAACGGTATTCCATTTGACACAGAGAGCCCCTTCATTACAAGCGGTATCAGGATAGGAACCCCTGCTATAAGCACAAGGGGTATGAAAGAGGCGGAGATGGATATTATCGCCGGTTTTATAGAGACCATTCTTGGTGATGTGGAAAATAAAGAACTACAACAGAAGATCAAAGCTGAGGTAAAGGCCCTTTGCCAGAAATTTCCCCTATACCCGGACAGGCTGGCAGCCTGCAGCTAGAGGGCCGTCCCGACTGGGATACCTACTTCATGGAGATCGCAATGCTGGTCTCCAGAAGGTCTACCTGTCTGCGAAGGCAGGTGGGTGCCGTAGTCGCCAAGGATCGCAATATCCTCTCCACCGGCTACAACGGCGCACCGGCAGGTATAACGCACTGCGAGGTTACGGGCTGCCTGCGCGATAAGCTCAATGTCCCCTCCGGTGAGCGCCATGAGCTATGCCGGGGCCTTCATGCCGAGCAGAATGCCATCATACAGGCAGCCTACCACGGCACATCCATAAAAGACTCCACACTATACTGCACAAACCTTCCATGTTCCATATGCTCCAAGATGATAATAAATGCGGGTATAAAAAAGATCGTCTACAAGGATGGCTATATGGATAAGCTCGCCGAGGAGATGATAACAGAATCCGGTATAGAGATAGAAAGGCTTGAGCTATGAAGTGCCCCTTTTGCAGTGATATGGAGAACAAGGTAGTCGATTCCCGCCTTACAAAAGAAGGTATGGAGATCAGGCGTCGTCGTGAATGCCAGTCCTGCGAAAAACGTTTTACCACCTACGAGAGGATAGAAGAGATACTTCCCATGGTGGTCAAGAAGGATGGCAGGCGTGAGCCCTTTGACAGGATAAAAATACTTTCCGGTGTAAAAAAAGCCTGTGAAAAACGTCCCATCAGTATAATCCAGATGGAAGAGCTTGTAGATGATATCGAGCGTAATCTCCAGGACAGCGAGGCCAAAGAGATACACGTAGACAAGCTGGGCGAACAGCTTATGACGGCACTGCGCGAACTTGATGAGGTGGCCTACGTTCGTTTTGCCTCCGTATACCGTTCTTTCCGCGATATAAATGAATTCATGAGCGAGTTGAAGGGTCTGTTGAAGTAAGGTGTAGCAAAGCTCAAGAAACGCCCTCCCCCTTACAGCTTCTAGCGTCTGCCTGCCAAGCCTTGTCTTCACCGATAAAGGACTTGATCTTTCCATAGAAGAAGAAAGTCATCATAGATAGCCTGCAGCAGCAAAATATAGAAAGGGGGAGCCTTTGTCAGGCTCCCCCTTTCTATATAATAAAACTTTGTACTGCCTAGTGCTTTGCAGCCGCACCGTGACCTGATGATGCATCATGAACCCCATGTTCCTGCTCGTGGTCGGCATTCTTCATCCCCTTTGGTAGCTCAGGGGCAGGTTCAGGCAGGAGCTGGGCAAAACCTCTGTTGCCCGGTGCCTGTTGTACATTGTGCGGATCGTGGCACTCCGTACATACCCACCAGCGCTTCTTGCCTCCAGGTACCCACATGCCTATACGCTTACCGTGGATACCGTCACGCCAGTCACGGTATATCTGACCATGACATTTACCACAGAGCTTTTGCGGCTGGTTAAAGCTGATCTCATTGTCCATGTGGTCAATAAGTTTGTTACGGTTTGTTCGGTTATGGCAATTTAGGCACCATATAGCGCCTCTGCCGTGCCTCAGTGATGCAGGCTCGCCAGTCTCATCTTCAAACTTCTCAAGGTGCATTTCAGTAAGCACCCTTGGTTTGTTGTTCTTGGGAACAGCAACAACCTCGGGATCGCCATGACACATATCAGCGCAGGGGAAAAGCCCTATAACTTCCATCAAATGGGTCTCTCTTGGTTTTACTACAGCCTCTTCGTGGGTGTAATCTGCCTCAACAGGCATCTCGCCCATAGCTTCCGTCCCGTCAAATGGATCGCCCCACCAAAGTACGCCTTTGGTAGTTGGGGAACACTTGATATTAGGCCAGCCCGTATCAACATCGGTCTGTTCCACTATGGTATAGCCTACAACCTCACCATCTTCATCAATCATACCCCGGCTTTCGTAGCATACCAGCGGGTCTGCTTCTTCCTCCGCAAAGGCCACCCCGGATAGCAGCAGTGAAAGCGCTATAAAAGAGAATATACTTTTTATCATATTATTATTTTTCATATTGCTCTCCTTTAACCTCTGAATATTTGACATCACCCAGCTGAATGCCTATAGCACCTTTGGCAAGGATGGTAAAAATCGCAAGGCCAATAGCCCAGGCACCAAGAGAGTTACCTATCTCTATCCACGAAGGAGTGTATTCGGCAAATTCACCTATCGGGCTTGGTGTCATACCCGGAAGGACAAAGGCCATACCCTTTTCTATCCATATACCCACGAAGAGTATTGCGCATGTGTAGGGGAGAATGGCGTGATTCTTCCTCGTTCTCGGATTGATCAGCAATATAAACGCAATTATATTCATAGCAAGTGAGGCCCAGAAAAACCCTACAAGCCCCGAGAGACCATGCTTTCCAAAGAGGAGATACTTCAGTGAAAAGGAATGCTCCGTGCTCGGGTAGAGCTCGGTAACGATCTCGCAGAGTGTCAGAAAGAGCGATATGGAAAGACAGAAGGTGATGATTGTCGAGAGCATGTTAATAGCCTCATCCTTTATCTCCAGCTTCGTATTCTTCCTGATGATAAAAAAGGCCAGGATGATGAAGGCAGGACCTGCCGAGAATGCCGTAACGATAAATTTGATGGGTACCATGGAGTGGAACCACATCGGCCTCGTTGGCATAGTATTGAGCAGAAAACCGGTAACGGTATGGATACTGAGTGCCCAAACTATAGATACATAAACAAGGGTCATGTAAAAGACTTTGTTCACTGGCTCACCTGTATATTTCTTATACATGTAGTAGAAGCCGCAGACCACGTTAAGTCCAAGATATACGTTAAGAACAATAACATCCCATGTGAGCATGGAATTCGGCCAGTTCAGGATGCCAATCACCGGCATAATATGCCATAGCCTATCAGGACGACCCATGTGGCTAAGTACAAAAAGTATGCACATAATAACAGCCGATATGGCAAGCATCTCTCCTATAATAACCACATCCTTGAGGGGCTTGTAGTTATAGACATAGGCCGGGAATACTATGGTAACAGCCGCCGCCGCCACACCCACAAGGAACACGAAGTTGGACATATACAGCCCCCAACTGACCTGGTCGTTCAGACCGGTTACAATCATGCCCTGGGAGATCTGTGTATAGTTTCCGTAGGCCCAGATCATGATAAAAAAGCCAAGAAAAAGGAGCCAGGTATAAAACTTGCTGCCCCCTTTAAGGGCATAGCACAGAAAGTCTGTCGCAAAATTAACCATTTTCATATCGATACCCCTTAATCAACAAAGTAAAAGAATTTAGGATAGGTATTCATCTCCACCTTAAGCCTGAAGACACGCTTCCTGTCGAGAATCTTCCTGACCTCGCTGTTCGGATCAAGGAGGTTGCCGAACTTCCTTGCTCCAACGGGACAGACCTCTATGCAGGCCGTGTAGCGGCCCTTTCTGGATCTTTGCAGGCAGAAGTGACACTTCTCAACAACGCCCTTCATCCTCGGGCGGTTACCCATGTAGTGAGTCTTGGGGTTCATGTCTTCTGCGGGGAGGTTAGGCTTGCCCCAGTTGAAGCGCCTGGCCCAGTAAGGACATGCGCCCATACACATACGGCAGCCTATGCACCAGTTGTAATCGATAACGACTACGCCATCGGGATCCCTGTAGGTAGTTCTTACGGGGCAGACCTTTACACAAGGTGGCTTTTCACACTGATGGCACTGAATCGGGAAGTAGAATGCATCCTTTTCTGGTACCTTTTCAGGCTGGTAGTAGTGTTGTCCTTCCAGAAGAGTCCCAAGATTGGTATAGGCGTTACCTCCGACCTGTACGCCGTGCTTAAAGTTTTTGTCATGAGGATAACCTTGATCCATCTTGTTCTGGTCAAAGGCGAAGTTTCCCTTTTCCATACGGATAACGCGTATCCACTGTATCTCGGTGGCCTTGCCGTTTTCATCATGACGGGACTGGTTGTTCTCCTTCACACATGCGTGAACGCAGCGCCTGCATCCGATACACTTCTGAATATTAAGGGCATATCCGAAGAGGACACCGGGCATGGCCGGCTCTATACCGACGGTAACCTTCTTGCCGTACTCCTCTGAGTATCTTTTTTCAAGTCTTTCGGCAGATTCTTTCTTTTCTTCGTCAGTCATGAGGCGGTAATTTTTCTGGAAATGTTCCGCCCATGTGGCCTTCGCTTCTGCATCATCAGATCCGGTCAGAAGGGCAGCCGCACCGGCAAGCGCACCCGCACCCTTGACGCTGGCATCTTTCAAAAATGCCCTGCGAGACTTCTTTTCTATTTTATTATCCTTCTCCATTGACATCTCCCTGGAAATGTTAAGCTTTGTCGTGTTTATAGCTGTCTACAAACATCTTAACCTGGCTGTTTTTTTCCGCCTGGCTCATCTCTACATACTGTCTTTCGCTTAGCGCACTGTCTCCCTTGCCCAGATATTGCTTGTCCGAACCCTTGGGATTTCCCTCAAAGGCAAGGTCGGCAACCTTCTTTGCAAGACCTGCCGTTGCAACAACAGCAGCACCACCGATTGCCGTATTTTTCAAAAAACGGCGGCGTGAGGCCTCTTTTCCTGTCATGCCCGTTCCTCCTATGCATTTTGTACACCTCTACTGTAGAGATGCGACTTTTTGACTACAATATAGTCCTTTAGTAGTAAAGAAGAGTTTATACCAGAAGATTTTGAGGCCTGTCAAGGACAATTGCTTCACTAAAGGCCCGAAAGGGGCTGGATTTTTGTTTTTCGTCAAGGATAAGAGCTGAGATGAAAGGTCAACTCTTCTCTAAGACCGGTTTGAGGTATTCACCGGTATGTGACCTTTTGCAGGCTGCCACCTCTTCCGGCGTTCCCTGTACTACTATCTCGCCGCCGCTGCTGCCGCCCTCTGGCCCCAGGTCTATAATATGATCTGCCGTTTTTATCACGTCAAGATTGTGCTCTATAATAAGAATGGTGTTGCCTGCATCGGCCAGACGGTTCAATACGTCCAATAGTTTCTGGATGTCGGCGAAATGTAGGCCCGTTGTCGGCTCATCCAATATATACAGCGTCTTTCCCGTACCACGTTTTGAAAGCTCCTTGGAAAGTTTTACACGCTGCGCCTCGCCCCCGGAAAGTGTCGTAGCTGCCTGCCCCAGCTGGACATAGCCGAGACCTACCTCGCTAAGTGTCTCCAGGCGGCTCTGAACAACGGGGATGTTTTTGAAAAAATCCAGGCCCTCGCTGACAGTCATCTCCAGTACATCGGCAATATTTTTGCCCTTATATCTGACCTCCAGCGTCTCCCTGTTATAGCGATGCCCCTTGCAGACCTCGCACTGCACGTAGACATCGGGAAGAAAGTGCATCTCTATCTTGATGATCCCGTCACCGGCACATGCCTCGCAGCGCCCTCCCTTGACGTTGAAGGAGAAGCGGCCCGGCTTGTACCCCCTTGCCTTGGCCTCGGGGAGTTGGGTAAAGAGCTCACGGATGGGGGTAAAAACACCTGTGTATGTGGCAGGGTTGGAGCGTGGCGTCCGCCCGATGGGGGCCTGGTCAATATCTATTACCTTATCTATATGCTCAATTCCGGTGATCTCATCTACGGGCTCGGCCATCTCACGGGAATGGTAGAGTCGCTGGGCAAGCGTTTTATAGAGGGTATCTATAATAAGCGTCGATTTGCCTGAGCCGGAGACACCCGTAATACAGCTCATCTTGCCCAGAGGAAATGAAACATCCAGGTCCTTCAGGTTGTGTCCCCTTGCCCCCTTGAGGACAATAGCCTTTCCATTGCCGGGACGTCGTTTTTTTGAAGCAGCTATGCTAAGGTCACCCGAAAGGTAGCGCCCCGTCAGGGATTCTTTAGACCTTAAAATCTCCTCTGGCGTTCCCTGTGCTATCACCTCACCGCCGTGTACACCGGCTCCCGGTCCCATATCGAGGACATAATCCGAGGCCAGGATGGTGTCTTCATCATGCTCCACAACGAGTACCGTATTCCCCAAGTCCCTCAGGTGTCTGAGTGTGTCTATTAAGCGGGCGTTGTCACGTTGGTGCAGGCCGATGGAAGGTTCATCCAGTATATAGAGGACACCGACAAGGGAAGAGCCGATCTGCGTTGCCAGCCTAATCCTCTGTCCCTCCCCACCTGAAAGGGTTCCCGATGTACGGTCAAGGGAGAGGTAGTCAAGTCCCACATTGATGAGAAAGGCCAGCCGTTCCCTTATCTCCTTAAGTATGCGCCGTGCTATCTCCTCCTCTTTGTCAGACAGGCCTAAGCCCTCAAAAAAACGCCTCGCATCGGCGATGGAGAGCCTCGTAATCTCGCTAACATTCCTTCCGTCAATAGTGATACTCAGGCTTTCCCTCTTCAACCTTGAGCCGTGGCAGTCGGGACAGGGCTGTATATTCATATAGCGCTCGATCTCATCACGCACTGAATCGGAATCTGTCTCACGGTAACGTTGAGAAAGGTTTTCTATGATCCCTTCAAAGGGTTTGTTAAAGCTGAAGCGCCTCCCGTTCTTTTCATAAAAGAACTCTACCTCTTCAGTTCCCGAGCCGTATATCAGTATATCCCTGACTTTTTGGCTCAATTTTTCATAAGGGGCATATATATCAAAGCTATAGTACTTTGACAGCGCCTCGATCATATGGTGATAGTAAATAGAGTCTTTTTTCTCCCATGGCCGGATTGCGCCGTCCCTTATAGAAATAGCAGGGTTAGGCACTATAAGGTGGGGATCAAAAAAACTCTTCGTACCGAGACCGTCGCAGGATGAGCATGCCCCATAGGGGTTATTGAAGGAAAACATCCTTGGAGTTATCTCGGGGTAGCTTATACCGCAGCTGATACAGGCAAACTGTTCACTGAAGAGATGGCTCTCGCCATCGACCTCTTCCACCAGCACAATTCCGTCGGCCAGCTTCAGGGCCGTCTCCAGTGAATCGGCAAGGCGGGTCTCTATCCCCTCCTTCACCACCAGACGGTCTACGACCACTTCAATGGTGTGTTTTTTCTTTTTGTCGAGAACGATCTCTTCTGAAAGCTCTCGCATCTCGCCATCGACGCGCACCCGTACAAAGCCGTCTTTACGGAAGAGGTCGAACTCTTTCCTGTACTCACCCTTTCGCCCTTTGATAACAGGAGCCATAAGGAGCAACTTCGCCCCCTCCTCTATCCCCATAATCCTGTCCACCATCTGGGAGACGGTCTGGGAGACGATCTCACGGCTGCACTTGTAGCAATGGGGGTGGCCAATGCGAGCAAAGAGCAGGCGCAGATAATCGTAGATCTCGGTTACTGTGCCCACGGTGGAGCGCGGGTTTTTGGATGTGGTCTTCTGCTCGATAGATATGGCAGGGGAAAGGCCCTCGATGGACTCTACATCGGGTTTTTCCATCTGTTCCAGGAACTGGCGGGCATAGGCGGAAAGGGACTCCACGTAACGCCTTTGTCCTTCGGCATAGATGGTATCAAATGCAAGCGATGACTTGCCCGAACCGGAGAGGCCGGTTATAACGACCAGCTTGTCACGGGGGATGGTGACGTCTATATTTTTTAGGTTATGCTCCCGTGCGCCCTTGATAATTATCTCGTTGTTTTTCAATCTCTGCCTTCCTTTTTTTGTGGAATAGAACATGACAGGATAACAGAAAATTGGCCTTTCTGTAAAGACGAGCGGAGTTTCGCATATCTATTTTTTTATCTCTTTGCTGTCGCCTAAATCCCAGCGTACCTGTAGAATTTAGGTGTTAAAAAAAGGGCATCTGCTATAATCTGTAACTACTAAAGCAAAGGAGATCTTATGCCCTGCGAGGACACCAGCTCATCCATATCTGTCAGGATTGACAAGGATGAGCGCTTAATCGATTACCACTATGAGAAGATGACCTGCGGCAAGCCAGTAGGTGGCGGGAAAAACTATCTTGAGAGATGTGCCGGGGGGGAAATTGAGAAAGTAGCGGAGCTTTCATTTGATGATGCCCTGAAGGACTGCCGGCCCCGGAGCAAGGAAGATGAATTCCTGCTATACCTGGAGTGGAAGGCCGTCCGTGAGGCGCTGAGACAGTACCTGGGCATGGCGCCCGATGCGGACAGCGATAGTTATAAGATTGCCGAGATCATCAGCGGGCAGGAAGAGACAAGAATAGAGATGATCATCTTTCCGCCCGATGAGCTGCCGCCCATCGTTCCCTGCCACGACCAGAAGCGCTAGTGTTGCGCTAAACGTTAAAGCGGAAGTGGATCACATCGCCGTCCTTGACTACGTACTCCTTGCCCTCGATCCTGAGCAGTCCCTTTTCCTTGGCGGCCTGTTCGCCGCCTGAGGCGACAAAGTCATCGTAGCCGACAATCTCTGCCTTGATAAAACCCCTTTCGAAGTCGCTATGTATTACCCCGGCAGCCTGCGGCGCCTTTGAATCGCGCTTCATCGTCCACGCACGGACTTCCTTGACCCCCGCAGTGAAGTAAGTGTCCAGTGATAGAAGGCTGTAGCCTGCATGTATCATCTTGTCCAGGCCGGATTCATCGAGCCCCATGTCCTGCAGGAACTCCCCCTTCTCCTCCGGCTCCAGTTCAGAGATCTCTGCCTCGATCTTTCCGCACATAAGAACAACCTCGGCCCCTTCTACTGCCGCTATAGCCTTCACCTTTTCTACATAGGCGTTACCACCTGGGAGGTCATCCTCTCCCACATTGGCAGCATAAAGGACAGGCTTTAAGGTAAGGAGGAAGAGGTCTTTTACCTCCTCCTGCTGATCATCGCTGAGGCCGAGCGTACGGACGGGGTGGCCCTCATCGAGGTGGGCCTTGACCTTTCCAAGGATATCGTTCACCTTGATCGCATCCTTGTCGCCGGATTTGGCAAGTTTCTGCACCTTATGCAGCCTCTTGTCCACACTATCCATATCGGCAAGTATAAGCTCAGTATTGATTATGTCTATATCCCTTTCAGGATCGACTGTATCGGCCACATGGGTCACATCGGGGTCGTCAAAGCATCTGACAATATGGGCGATGGCGTCCACCTGCCGGATATGACCGAGGAACTTGTTGCCCAGCCCCTCCCCCTTGCTTGCACCTTCCACAAGCCCGGCGATATCGACAAACTCCATCATCGTCGGGACAACCCTCTCAGGTTTGACTATCTCGCTTAAGGCGTCAAGCCGCTTGTCCGGCACCTGTACCATGCCTATGTTAGGCTCGATGGTGCAGAAGGGGAAGTTTGCCGCATGTGCACCTGCCGATGTTATAGCGTTAAATATTGTTGATTTGCCGACATTGGGAAGACCGACTATCCCGCATTTAAAACCCATGATTGCTCCTGAAAAGTTTTGAGAGATTATAGTCTCTTTTCCCGGCTACATCAAGGGCTATTGATTTGGGGGCATCGTGAGGCTACAATTGTGTAAATCCTAAAACAGGAGACTGGCTATGGAAAAGATCGGCATCCTTGCAGACAATATCTTTATGGAACACCGGACGGGGGCCCACGTGGAGTCCCCCGACAGGCTGCGTGTTATCTACGATATGCTTGAGGAGGAAAAATACTACGACTCCAGCACAAGGATAGAGTTAAGACGTGCCACAGATGAGGAGATAGTGTTGAACCATGACGAGGCCTACATCCATATGCTGGAAAGCACAGGCCCCGGCAACCTGGACAGCGATACGGTCCTATCTGAGCGTTCCCTTGAGGTGGCCCGCCTTGCAGTCGGCGGCTGCCTCAACATGGTGGACGAGATCATGTCTGGCCGTATAGTGAAGGGCTTCGCCTTCGTGAGACCTCCGGGGCACCATGCCGAAAAGGAAAGGGGTATGGGCTTTTGCCTTTTCAATAATATTGCCATTGCAGCGCGGCACCTGATGAAAGAGCACGGCCTACAGAGGATCGCCATTATAGACTGGGACCTCCACCACGGCAACGGCACGGAGCACTCCTTCTACTCCGAAAAGGGGCTGCTCTACCTCTCCATGCACCAGAGCCCCTGCTACCCCGGCACGGGAGGCCTGAGGGATGTCGGTACAGGTGAGGGGGAAGGGTTTAATGTCAACCTGCCAATTGCCGCAGGTGCCGGTGACGCTGAATACCTGAAGGCCTTCGACGAGCTTTTCCTGCCCATCATGGAACGATACAGGCCGGAGATAATACTCGTATCGGCAGGATTTGACACGCACAGGCTTGACCCTCTCGGAGCTATGGAGCTAAGTGCCGCTGGGTTCGGTGCCATGGGGCAGAGGCTGTCAGAGCTTGCCGGCCAAGTTTGCGGGGGCAAGATAGGCTTCTTCCTGGAAGGAGGTTATTCACTAGAGGGATTAAAAGAGTCGGTAAGCGAGTTGCTATATGCCATTACAGGCGAAAAGGCCTATGACCTACCACCAAGTGGAGATACATCAATAGACGAGTTGCTTGGAATAGCCAAGTTGGTTCAGGAGAGATACTGGGGGAGCCTTTAGCAGAAACTAGTTCTTGTTGCGGTATTCGTCCAGGCACTTCTGGCTGCAGAAAAAGAGGGTCTCGCCACCCACTTTTTTTTTAATGGCATCCGCCTTAGGTATGTAGGTATCGCAATTCGGATCCTTCACCATCTCTTCCCCCGAAGTAGATGCAGTATTTTCTTTTCCACCCATAGAGGACTTTATGCTTTTAAAAAGCCGGACTGCCATTATTATCAGTAGCAGATAGATTATAGCCCTTACTATCACAATTTACCTCCATGCTTTTTGTCCACATCCTCAAGCACCCTTATGTTGCTTCGCACCTCATCAGCGAGGACAAAGTAGGGGTCGATACGCAGCAGCCGTTTCCAGACGCGTATTGCACCATTAACATCCTTTTTGTCCCACAACAGTACCACCCCGATATTATAACGGGTAGTAGAATGTCTGGGATCTACCTTCAGGCTTTCATGATACTGCTGAAGTGCCTTGTCGGGCTGACCGATCCTCCTGTAGGCAGTACCAAGGTCTGTCCTTACGGTGACATTATCGGGATATATATTCAATGATTGGAGATAATAGTGGATGGCTTCAATATCCATCCCCATATCAAAATAAGCATTGGCAATAGATATAAGGAAAACAATGTTGTTCGGATCTTTTTCAAGCAGGGCCCTGAAGTTCCTTATGGACTCCTCGTGATCCTCTTTGCTTCGTGTGGTCTTGAGGAGTTCTGCACGGACTTTCTTCTTGAAAACAGGTTGCGGGGCCTCTCCCTTGCAGGCGCTCAGGAAAAATACTGCGGCGCTCAAAAAAAGTATAGTAAAGATAGGTTTCTTCAATTTTTACCTGCCACTTTTACAATTGAATTGTCTTCAGGCAGTGCGCCAAGCATATCTTCCACACTTTTACCTGTAAGGGGGTGCATGGCAGCCCCGGCTATTTCTGCTAGTGGTTCGAGGACAAAACGGCGACCTTCTATCTCGAGATGGGGTATATCAAGGCCCTGCAAAGAGATGACTTCGTCTCCGTAAAAAATTATATCAATGTCTATTACTCTGGGTCCCCAGCGCACAGTCTCCCTGCGGCCCAGCTTTTTTTCTATCTCCTTCAGCTCCGTGAGAAGATCCAGCGGGGCCAGCACCGTTTCGATGCCTAGCGCGATATTTATAAAGTCGGGCTGATCCCTTATACCCACCGGTGCCGATTCGTAAAAGGATGAGCGTCCGGAAACAGCCGTCCCCTCCAGCCTGTTTATGGCATCTATCGCTAGATCTATATTTTCAAAACGCTCTCCCAGGTTTGAGCCCAGGGAAAGATAAGCGGTACATGACATATGAATCCATAAATAACAGAGGGGGCTGTTTTAGTCAATTAAAATGCCGTAAAAGGGGGGTGGTTCCCTTAAGCTGACCACTGCTTAAGCCCTAAAATCGGTATTTTTTCAAAGCGGTTCGGGCTGTAGCTTCAAATACTCTCAGCCCGACCAGATTAAATTTCGCGGCATAATAAGCACAACAGTGATATACTCAAAATCGTTACGGACTCCTTGAGTGATTTAGTGCCAAAACTTAATTAATTATCTTAGTTATTGTAAATGCAGATCTGGGTTGATGCCGATGCCTGCCCAAGGGTAATAAAGGATATGCTCTACCGAGCGGCGGGGCGGCGGCAGGTTATGCTTACGCTTGTGGCAAACAATCCCCTTACTGTACCGCACTCTCCGTTTATTAAAACTATCGAGGTGGCTGCCGGCTTTGACGTTGCCGACAAGGAGATAGTCAATCAGATAGACGGGGGAGACCTTGTAATAACCGCCGATATCCCCCTTGCCGCAGCAGTTATCGGGAAAGGCGGACATGCCCTTAACCCCAGGGGTACATTTTATACAGAGGAAAACATCCACGACAAGCTTGCAGTGCGCAACCTTATGGATGAGCTTCGCAGTTCAGGTGAAATGACAGGCGGACCTGCCGCCTTCGGGCCGAAGGAAAAGCAGGCCTTTGCCAATAGACTGGACAGTTTTTTAACGAGACATAATACTTGATAAAGAGGGACAGCTCGATGGAAAAACGTATCGTAGATCTTGAGATGCGCTTCATGCACCAGCAATCAACTATACAGGAACTAAACGAGGTGGTAATTGCCCATCAAAAATCGATTGACGAGCTGAAGTCAGAGGTGGATCGCTTAAAGCGTCAGGTGGGGGCAGGGGCTGAATCGCTTATCCGCGACCCCTCGGAAGAGACAGCGCCACCCCACTTTTGATGCGGAAAGTTTTAAGGCCTAGCCCACCTCCGAAGTAGCATCCATAAGAAAGTCGTAGCAATTGTCCTTAGTCTCGGGGTTGGCCCGCTGCTTCATCGCGTTTCTCGGATGACGGTTCAGGTGGCCGCTGATGCCATAGATATCGTTAAAGCCCCACTCCATCTCATCACGAAGGGGAACAACATTTTCCTGTATGGCCTTGTAGATCGGGCGCACATCGAATTTAGGGTTTTTAAGGAAGTTAAGCAGCAGTTCCAGGTTGCAGTTCCCCGCACCGCGTCCCATCCCGTTTACAGTAGCATCCAGCAGGTTTACGCCGTCGATTATAGCCTGCTGCGTATTTGCAAAGGCAAGCTGCTGGTTATTGTGTGCGTGGAAGCCGAGCTCCTTGTCGGGGGCATGCTCCTTGTAGAGTTCAAGGTAACTTGTAACCTGCTCAGAGTAGAATGCGCCATAGCTGTCAACAAGGTATAGGTAATCTACCTCCGGGGTCCTGTTTATCTCCTGTAGTCCCTCGATAAGGTCTGTCTTGATAGCAGCGGAGCAGGCCATCACGTTTATCGTTGTGAGATAGCCGAGATCCTTGGAGCGCTTGGCGAGATCTATTCCCTTATCTATATCGGCAACGTAGCATGCTGTACGCACCATATCTACAACAGACTGGTCGGCAGGAGGCATAGAGGCCATAGTTATCCGGCCCACATCAAACATAATTGCAAGAAGGGGCCTGTTTTCACACTCGTATGAATCGACAACCCTCTTTATGTCGTCCTCGTCACAGAAGTTCCATTTACCGTATTTTTCACGGGTATATTCATCGCTTACATCAAGGCGCTTGCCTATCTCCATTACATCCACACCGGCATCGCAGGTGGCACGGTATATGGCCTTTACAAACTCATCGGAAAACTGGAAATTATTTATAAGTCCTCCGTCACGAATTGTGCAATCCAGAACCTTGATCTCTTTCCTGTACATTGAAAAACTCCCCTTGAAATAATAACTTCTTTTAATACGATATTACTTTAGAACGCCCATATTAAAGGAAAAAAGGTTTAAAAACAAGGATTTTAGTGGATATTCAGCGCTTCAAATGGGGTTTTAAAAAAAGCTGGGGCCTGGATGGGAGGTCTTTTGCCTTAATGCTGAAGCCTTGCAAGTTACCCGGGCCAGCTCGTTGCGGTAAAAACATCTGTCATTTTACATATCCTTTTTCTAAAGCACAGCTACTCAAACTGCTTTTGAAATTGGCTGAATTGCTCTTTCAGATCTTCCAGTTGCCGGGTAAGGGCCTCTATCTTTTCTTCCAGCTCTGATATCTTTTCAGATTCTTCCCTTGCACTATCTGTGGCGGTTTCGTCCGATGAAAGAACTGTGGATGATTCCCCTTCTTCTAAGAAAAGGTGGCAGTAGCGTGCCTCTTTACGCCCCGGCTGGCGAGGCAGCCTTGTTATATCTCCCAGAGATGAGAGGCCTTCAAGGGTGCTGTTTACCTCCTCAAGGTTTTCAAAGGAGTATATCCGCTCCGTGTGTGCCTTGATTTCGCCTACTGTCTGCGGTCCGCGCAGCATCAATGTGCAAATCACTGCCGCCTCCCGCTTGTCATAGTCGCGCTCCTTAACAAAGCCCTCTTCATATTTTATGGCCCGGCTCAGGTTGCTCTGCCAGAGGGCCCGTTTTTTCTTCAATCCCTCAATGGCCTCAAGCACTATTTCTTCAGCATAGTTGACGACGGGTTCGCGGTTTGTTTTCTGGTTGCAGGCGCTAGTAAGGGCGTTAAGCGTCAAGGGATAATATTCAGGTGTAGTGAACTCCTTTTCTATGAGAGCACCCAGTACTCGTATCTCTTCATGGCTGAACAGTATATCCATTGCACACTCCTTTATTAGAAAAACCACTTTTCATTATGCAGAATGCCCGGATATAAATCAACAAAAGACAGGCGGGGCCGTATGTTTAGAAGGTGCAGCGAAGGCTTGAAATGATTGATGAAACCTGGAGGGAGAGCAAAAAAAAGGTGACGGCCACTCCAGATCGAAGTGGCCGTCACCGAATCAACTCTTATCTTAGATGAGAGTGACTTGCTGAGCCTGGGGACCTTTTTGGCCCTGGCCGACGGTGAACTCTACGCGATCATCGTCGTTCAAGCTTTTGAAGCCGTCACCTGCGATCTCACTGAAGTGTACAAAAAGATCTGCATCTCCTTCATCAGGGGTAATAAAGCCGAAGCCCTTACCGCCATCGAACCATTTGACTGTTCCTGTTTGACGTTCTGCCATGATATTTTCTCCTTTCTTGTTATTTACTATTTAGTTGTTTAATTAATTTATTAACCTGACCGTTTTGTACCTCTAAAGTGCGCGCCTGAACTTCCGTGCGCAGCACTCTTTTTACCTGTCTGTTTTTGTGGCCTGCGCTGGTTATGTTGCCTGGGCGGGCGGGCGAACTCCTTATCTTTATGAGGGGCCTTTGTATCGTATTCAAATCCCTCTACTTTTTTTCTCTCCAGGGGCTTGCCAAGCTTGCGCTCGATAGTACGCACCATAGAATTGTCTTCACTGCTGACCAGTGTGAAGGCATCACCGGTTCTTGCTGCACGTCCTGTCCTGCCGATACGGTGAACGTAGGCCTCTGGCGTGTCGGGGATATCGTAGTTGATAACGTGGGAGACCTGCGAGACATCGATACCACGTGCAGCGATGTCTGTCGCTACAAGTATCTGGTAAGTGCCGTCACGGAAGCCGTTAAGCGCCGCCTGGCGCCTGTTCTGGGAAAGGTTCCCCTGTAGTGATGCTGCGGTATATCCTTTCTTTTCAAGCTGTTCGCCCAGTCTTTTTGCACGGTGCTTTGTACGCGTGAATATCAATACGGATTCTGTGTCTGTATGCTGCAGCAGTTCCATCAGCAGTTTTGTCTTCAGGTGCTGCGCTACAGGGTAGATTGCGTGAGAAACTGTGGTTGCCGCTGCCGTATTGTCCACCTGCACAGTCTCTGGATTACTGAGCACATCGTGGGCCAGTTTTTTTATCTCACTTGGCATTGTGGCAGAAAAGAGAAGTGTCTGGCGGGTGCTCGGTATGCTCTTCAGTACTCGCCTGATATCGGGCAGGAATCCCATGTCGAACATATGATCCGCCTCGTCGAGGACGAGCACTTCCAGCCTGCTCAGGTTTATAGTTCCCTGTCCTATATGGTCCAGCAGTCTGCCGGGGCAGGCAACGACTATATCTGTGCCCCTTTTAAGTTTGTTTATCTGCGGGTTTATGTTTACACCCCCATATACGGTGATGCTTCTTAGTCCCGTCTTTTTCCCCAGTGTCTCTATGGATTCATGTATCTGCTCTGCCAGTTCCCTTGTTGGTGCCACGATGAGCGCACGAACCTGTCCGCGCTTGCCTTCCGCCAGTCTGTTAAGTATTGGCAGGGCGAAGGCCGCTGTTTTTCCCGTACCGGTCTGCGCCAGTCCCATTACATCACGTCCATCCATGACAGCAGGAATAGCCTCTGCCTGTATCGGCGTAGGCGATGTGTAGCCTGCCGCTTCTATCCCGGCAGCTACATCAGCCCGAAAATTAAAACCTTTAAAATCTTTCATATACTCCTTGTTGCGTTCCAAAAATAAAAAAGGGCCCCGAATCTATTCCGGGGCCCTACGTTATGTTATTATACCGCTTCTTTCCAGGAACTTCTTATAATTGTTTGAAAGAATAACAGCCTTGTGGCTAAAAGTCAACTATTTTATTGCGATCTGAATTTTGGCTTCTAGTTGAAGGGATTGCACCTGCCCGGTGTTTTGCCAGAGGTTTATATACTATTAATATTCCCAGTTTCAATCTCTTAATAAATATGATTAATCCTCTTTGCTAGTCATTTTCTGCTGATTTCAAGCTCTTGAATAATCGCGTTACTTTCCCCCTCAGTTCTTCTAAATTGCCGTTGTTTTCAATAATATAATCGGCAAAAGTTCTTTTTTCATCTTCGGGCATCTGGGAAGCTATACGGCTTTGGGCCCCTTCTCTGGACAGGCCATCTCTCTTCATTACCCTGTCAATTACCAGCTCTTTGTCTGCCACAACAAGTATAAGCTTGTCTACTTCTTTATAGTTGCCGCTCTCAATTAAAAGAGCTGCATTAACAACGGCTATTGCATCAGGCTTGCTCCGCTTGATGGCCATGACCTTTTTCCACTCTTCATCGATGATGGCGGGGTGTAATATTGAGTTGAGTTCCTCCCTTTTTGATTTATCTTTAAAGACTGTGTCGGCAAGTATCTTCCTGTCTATGCTTCCTTCAAGATCGAGGACATCACACCCAAATGTATCTACTACTTTATCAAAGGTAACCTGCCCCGGCTCCAGAAGTTTTCTGGCTATTTTATCGGCATCTACTATCTCGGCACCCTGGTCTTCCAGGATTTGTGCAACGGCATTTTTACCAGTTGCAATACCACCTGTCAGCCCTATAGTCAGCATAGAAGATTCCTGTAAGCTAGATCCATAAAAACTTTAGTTTTCAGTCCTTATACTTTCCCGGGAAAGAACAACCCGGTTTTTACCCTCTTCCTTTGCCTGGTACATGGCCTTGTCGGCAGCCTTAAGAAGCTGGCCTTCCATTGCTGAAAGGCTGGGTGTTTTTTCTACATTTGCCAAAAGAGATGCAACGCCAACGCTGCATGTAATTATTCCTCCTACGTTTAAAGGTTCTTTCTCTCCCCTGATCGGCCTGGAAAGAAATACATTTTCTGCTACACCTTTCCTAAAACGTTCTGCATATTTCCCGGCTTCTTCAGGGCTCACCCCCGGTAGCAGTATTACGTATTCATCACCTCCATATCTTGCCAGTGTTGTTGGAATAGCCGAAAAAACATCTGTCATCAAACGGGCGACTTCAACTAGGACCTGGCTTCCCGCAAGATGACCGTAGGTGTCATTGATTTCCTTGAATCTATCCAGGTCAAAGAAAATAAGTGTAATATCGTCGCCTTCCTCCACACTTTTTTTGACACCGCGAGTAAGCATCTCGTAAAAATAACGGTCGTTATACAAACCTGTCAGGTTGTCTCTTTTAGACATGTCTTCAAAGCGCCTTGCATCAAGGGCGTTTTGAATAAGTGTAGATGTATACCCGGCAAATATCTCAAGGAGGGCAAGGTCCCTCTGGTCATAGTTTGTTTTGCCCTTACGGTTTATGAGTTCTATAACACCAATAATAGAACCTCCTATTCCTATGGGGATAGCGATAATAGAATTAGTCACAAATTTTGTTTTCGTGTCTATTTTTGCATAAAACTTTTTATCCTTTTTTACATCTTTACTAAGATAAGATCTCCCTGATATGTAAGTTTCTCCTACAATCCCTATATTATCGGCAAGGCGGGTTCCGGCAAGCGACTCTGAGCCCTCACCGAAGCAGGCCAAAAAACATAGTTCCCCTTTTCCTTTTTCAGCCTTTACAACAGGGTCATCAAGTAGTATGGAGCCTGACTCGGAAGGGACCAGTTCATTTGCTCTGGAAAGGATTTCCTCAAGCAGTCGGCCAAGATTAACTTCCTGGGCAAAGGAGGCGCCGTCTTTTTTCCTTTGAAGAGACTTGTTTATTGCCTCTGTGTCTGCGATGTTTATTTTCATTTGCCCCTAATGATAGATAATCAAACTTTTACAGTCAAGTCAGCATAATAATAGATCCCTGTCTTCCAGAGGATATGCCATCCCGGCGGTAGGAATAAAAGAGATTTTCGTTACATGATGTGCAATAGGGAGTGTGGGAGATGTGTTCGGGATCTACCCCGGCCTCTTCCAGTTGTAAGCTGTTAATGACTGCCAGATCTAGCATCCATCGCCTTTCGCCGTCCCTGTCTGCATTTAGGCTTCCTTCATCCCATAAGCTGGAGCTTTTGTGGAACTGTTCATAAACAGTAGAATCGACCTCGTAACAGCATGGGCCTATAGACGGCCCCATGGCGGCATAAATATAAGCAGGATTAATGTTGAACCTGCTTATCATTCTATTAACTGTTTGCCCGACGATGTTTAAGGCCGTTCCCCGCCATCCTGCGTGGATGGCCCCGATAGATCTATTGTCCGCAGAAAATAAAAGTATGGACAGGCAGTCCGCCGTGAGTATAGCCAGAGGCAGTTCCGGCTTGGCGGTGATTACTGCATCTGCACTATAGCTTTTCCGTTGCGAGCCCGCATCTTCTGCAACTACTATACTGTCGCCGTGAACCTGGTTAAGAAAAAAAAAGTTTCTTTTAATAGAAAGTGCATCAGAAAGGATCTGCCGGTTTTTTTCTACAGAGAATTCAGTGTCGCCGGACCTTGCAGAAAGGTTCAGCGAATCGTAAGGAGGGCAGCTTATTCCTCCACTGCGCGTTGTAAAGGCATGGGTCAGGCCGCTGAATCTTTCGAGCAAAGGAGACCTGACAAATTGAAGCCTTTCTTTTCCACCCATATTTTTTTAGGCCTTTTTATGTAGAAGCATCAAGTAATTGAATGATCTCTGCCAGATCTTGCGCTATTGGAGAGGTAAACTCCAGGCGTTCCCCCGTTTTCGGATGATCAAAGCCCAGGAAATATGCATGGAGGGCCTGCCTCTTCAAGGCCAGTACCTTGCTGCGTATCTGCGTGGATTGGATCTCTTTTGCCCTCTTATTGCTGCCGTATGAGGGATCTCCGGCAATGGGATGGCCCCGGTGAGAAAGATGGACCCTTATCTGG
>JADFVX010000036.1 GCA_015222755.1 Pseudomonadota bacterium
CCTCGGTGCGCAGTCGCTTTACCGACTCGGCCGTTACTCCGCAGTGAACTGTAATGAAATCGACACCGTCTTCGAGATGTTTTTCTATACCGTCGAATATTTCATCTGCCGTCATCTGGAAGATAGCGCGTCCGGCATTGAATGTCTCAAGCGCCGCCTGATAGAGAGGCACTGTGCCTATGATGACCTTAGACTCCGCCATGATGCGCCGACGTACCAGATTGACATCTCCACCGGTAGAAAGGTCCATCACCGCATCTGCTCCAGCCTTTTCCGCGACACGGAGCTTTTCGAGTTCACACTCAAGCTCCTTGATGTCCCTTGAGGTACCTATATTGGCATTTACCTTCGTCTTCAGGCCCTTGCCGATCCCAAGCGGTGCAATATTCGTATGTTTATTGTTGCGGCAGACAACTATATTGCCATCAGCCACTCCCTGCCGTATAAACTCCGGCTCCAGCCCTTCCTGCAGGGCTACCTCCTTCATCTCCGGCGTAATATTTCCCTTACGGGCCTCTATCAATTGTGTCATGGTTTCTCCTTTGATAATTAATCTGATATCCTCTCCCCCGTGGGGAGAGGATTAAGGTGAGGGGAGTTACATCTCTTTTCTTCAATTGTTTTTCTAATCACTTCGTGAACCCCCTCAATGTTATTCAATATATCCAAGTTGTCGAATCGCAACATTTTTACTCCCAATTTGGACAACTCTTCCTCTCTCAAGTTGTCATGGTAGATTCCAGCCTCTTCATAATGTTGCCCACCATCAGCCTCGATTCCAAGCTTGTACTCCGGTGCATAAAAATCCAGTATGTACCGTCCAATAGAAAATTGCCTTCTGAATTTCACATTGGCAAGTTGACGATTTCGCAGTACAGACCAAAGCTTTTTTTCTGCATCTGTTTGATTTCCCCGCAGGGCCCTGCACAATTCTATATTGTTACGTTTCATCCCCCTCACCCCAAAATGGAGAGGGGGGCTATACTCATGATTTTTTCAGTCTCCCCTTTTACATCCTCGGCATTAAGTACGGCAGATATCATTGCCACACCATTTACCCCCGCCTGTATCACCTCAGCAATATTGTTCTTTTTTATCCCCCCCAGTGCATAAATTGGGATATGTGTATTTCTACATACTTCTTCCAGCTTATCCAGTCCCTGCGGTGCTCCATATTGCATCTTGGATGGGGTCTCATATATAGGGCTGAAGGTGATAAAATCAGCCCCTTCTTCCTCCGCCTTCTTTGCGGCTTCCATTGAGTGGGTCGATACCCCGACAATGGCATCAGGGCCTATCAGCCTTCTAACATCACTCAGGCTGAAGGAGTCCTCCGGCAAATGCACACCGTCTGCACCTGCTGCCGCTGCAATATCGGCACGTTCGTTGATCAGCAGCTTTGCATCATATCTATTTGTAAGCTCCCGCATCTGTAGGGCCAGCTTATGCAGCTCTCTGCCCGACAGGTCCTTTTCTCTAAGTTGCACCAGGCGGGCGCCGCCTTTAAGGGCCTCTTCCACCACCTCGATCAGTGGCCTTCCACCGGTCTGGTGGCGATCGGTGATCAGGTAGAGTGATGGAAGCATCTTCCTTAGTTTCCTAGCACCCCTTCAATAGGACTGCTTGCCGTGGCATAGAGCTTTTTTGGCATACGTCCGGCAAGGTAGGCCTCGCGCCCAGCCTCTATGGCCTTTTTCATGGCACTTGCCATAAGGATGGGGTCTTTAGCCCCTGCAATGCCTGTGTTCATAAGCACGGCGTCACATCCAAGTTCCATAGCGATAGCCGCATCACTGGCAGTCCCGACACCGGCATCTACAAGTATGGGCACCCTGGCATCTTCAAGGATGATCTTTATATTGTAGGGATTGCAGATGCCCAGCCCGCTACCTATGGGTGCTCCCAACGGCATTACAGCGGCACAGCCCATCTCCTCAAGCTTTTTTGCAGAAATAGGATCATCGCTGGTGTAGGCCATGACGGTAAACCCATCGTCTATGAGGACCTTGGCTGCCTCAAGTGTTGCCGGGATATCGGGAAATAAGGTCTTCGTGTCGCCCAGCACCTCCAGTTTCACCAGGTCCCAGCCCCCTGCCTCGCGAGCCATACGGCAGGTACGGATAGCGTCCTCGGCATTAAAACAGCCCGCAGTATTGGGCAGGATGGTATATTTTTTCGGGTCTATGTAGTCGAGGAGGTTTTCCTCATTCTTATCGGTAATATTAACCCGTCTCACCGCCACGGTAACTATCTCCGCCCCGGAGGTCTCTATTGCCCTTTTTGTCTCCTCAAAGTCTTTATATTTCCCTGTCCCGACAAGCAAGCGGGAGTTGTATTCCCTTCCAGCTATAGTTAATTTGTCATCCTTCATATTTATCTCCTCACCTAATTATTTGCAAAATATTTTTGACACAGATTTTCAGTGAAACACCAGATTTGAACAGATTCATCAGTCAGTCTCTGTGCAAATCATAATCAATCCGTGATTATCAGTGTCTAATCTGTTTTTTCATCCGCCGCCGACCATCTTTACTATCTCAAGCACATCACCTTCCTCCAGTACCGTAGTCGGATGCAGGCTCCTTGAGACGATCTCCCGGTTTCTTTCCACAGCGATCCCGATAGCTGGCGTCTTCATCTCTTCCAGCAGCTGACTCACTGTAAGATCTTCACTTACTTCCCGTTCTTCCCCGTTAATGATGATATGCATTTTTCACCTCGCTAAAAATAAAGATCCCGCTCACCGGTATTGATCTGTGCCAGTTTTTTTTCTGTCGCCGCACGGAGCTTCTTGTCTTTAATGTCGGCCAGATTTTTCCTTATCAGGTCTTCACATGCATCAGCGCTGCCGTTGGCATGATCAATTATATACTCCTGCAAGGTCAGCAGGGAATTGGGCAGGCAGTAACGCTCCATCTCCTCGTGGGAGACCCTTTGTGTAAACTCCTTTCCCGTCCGGCCCGTCCGATAGCAGGAAGTGCAAAGAGAGGGCAGATTTCCTGTAGATGTGATATAGGCGATCATCTCCTCAAGAGACCTGTGATCGCTTGTGCGGAACTGTGATGCATCAAAGCGCTCCCCCTTTTCGGAGTAGCCGCCCGGGTCGGTCCTTGAGCCGGCACTTACCTGTGAAACGCCTATGTCTATAAGCTCGTCTCTAAGTGCTGCAGGCTCCCTTGTCGTCACTACTATCCCGGCAGGAGGAACTGCAAGACGGTAAATGGCTACGATAAGCTTGAAATCCTCATCCGATACAGGGTAGGGTGGTGCCGTAAGTGGCGACCCCGTTGCAGGCTGAAGGCGAGGTGCGGAAATAGTGTGGGGCCATGCCCCGAACTTTTCGTGCAGGTGACGGGCATGGTTGACTATAGCAAGAACCTCAAAGCGCCAGTCATACAGGCCGAGCAGTGTGCCGATGCCGACATCATCAAAGCCCGCTGGTATTGCACCGTCCAGAGCGGCAAGGCGTTTTTCGTAGTCTTTTTTAGGGCCCGCCGGGTGCATTTCACGGTATGTCGCTTCGTGATAGGCCTCCTGGAAGACCTGGAAGACACCCACTCCCGCCTTTTTCAGCTTTTTAAGATCTGTATCAGGCATCGGTGCGGCGTTGACGTGCAGGATGCGGATCCCTGTATTTTCATAGATAGCACCGACTATCTCTTTGATCCGGTCGACGTTGGAATTTTTGGGAGACTCTCCGGCTACGAGCAGGATGCGGTTAAAACCGAGTTTTTCAAGAGCGGCCGCCTCATTCACAGCTTCTTCAATAGATAGTGTATGGCGTATGGCATCGGGGTTGTCCCGCCGGAAGCCGCAGTAGAGACAGTTGTTGATACAGTCGTTGGTAAGATAGAGCGGGGCAAAAAGAACAATACGTTTGCCGAAGCATTTCAGCTTGACCTCGCGGGCAGCATCAAAGATCTGCCTGCGCAGCTTGGCATCCTGCCCTGCATGGATCAATAGGCCCACATCTTCGAGAGCCAGGCCGCCCAGGGCCTTTGCACGGTCGAGTACAAGGCTAACAGCCTCTACAGTGGGGACTGCAGCGTCCTGTAAAATTGCTTCAATATGATTGCTGTCGATGATTTTCTTCTTCATGGCAAATAAAAGGGCCGCTCCATTTTAAGAAGCGGCCCTTGTGAGATATTTTCTCCCTTGCTGTGCCCGCTTCCCTACGCCGGTATGATCCGTATCAGGTTCAAGGGGTCGCTCCCTTTCGGAAACTCTCAGCCTCTTCGGGCTCCCCCAGCGATATTTAAGTTGTTAAAATAACAGATTTGGCTTTGGAAAGTCAATTTTATGGAGCTTTACGGTTTTTACCTTTTGGCGGATATGCCTTAAGCAGCCAAAGGGCCAGAAGAAAAGCGAGGCAGTAGACAAGGGCAAAGATCCAGAGCGGCAGGTCGTAATATATAAAGTTTTCGATAACACGGACTATGAAACTCTCCTCAATTGCCGCCTCCCCCGCTGCCTGCCGCAGCCTAAACTCTAATATAGTTAAGGGACAGAGTCGTCCAAGCAGCGCCTGAAGAGCTACAATGCCCAGAAGAAATATATGTGTAAAGCGGAAAAGCCGGTTGGCCGTCCAGGCCCAGCGGAAGGATATACCTCCGACAATGGCGACAAAGGCAAAGATATTAAATAAGACAATCCCTGCATGGATGATGAATACAAGCTCTGTCAACATCCTCAACCCGGCTGACCATCCACGCGAGGCCTGAGGTATATTATGCCGTAGCGGAAGGCCCATGGTATCAGGCTGGCAAGCCACATCATAGAGGCTATGAGGTTAAGGTGAATGGGCAGCAAGGCGTTAAGTATATCTACCTCTGCCAGAATGCGCAGCATTGCCGCAGCCTGTATTCCCCAGAAGCAGCGCCAAGTGAAATCATCCATCTTAAGGGGCCGGCCCGAGTGACCCAGCGAGACCCGCGTACCCATGGCGACTACCATGCTGGTGAGAAAACCGATTGCAATTGCGTGCAGCGGGCCCTTGCCGAGGATAGCTCCTCCACTGATAAAAAGCCAGAGGCTCTGCACGGTGTAAAGAGCGACCCCTGCAGAAAACCACAGAAAGGATATGTGAAGCACCGCAAGCAGGCGCTCTTTGAAACTGGCTATAAAGCCCCAGATGACTGTATGGTAGAGTCCGAAGAGCAGCAGTGGGATATCGAAAAGAAAGAGCAGCGAATGCTTGCCTGCAAGCTCTAAGGAGATGTGCCCTATAAGGCCTGCCCAGAGGAAGGGGAGCGACCAGGGCGGCTGGACGATGCGGTAGCCCTCAATGATGTTGCTTGAAAAGAAGGGAAGCATCTTGTGGGCAACGATGATAAGCAGGGGGATGATATAGAGCCAGAAGCCCGCCCGGATGCTGAGCTGAAATAGGAGCTCATTCCCGCTGGCAAGAAATGCCAGGTATAATAGCTCACCCGTAATCCCTAATGCTATGGCGATATTTAGATGTGTCTCATGGTATCTTCGCGTTCCCTTTACGGCGATATAAACGCCAAGCAAGGCCCGGTAGGCCACCAGCCACCCGGCGAGATGAATAGTTATGGCGGCGAGAACCAGCATCTTCGATACAAGAAGGCCTATGTAAAAAAGCCCAACCCCTGCCACCTGAAGGAGGAAGGCTGAGGTGTAGCGGCTCTTGGGGACGACCTCCCCGTTCATCCACTTAGGGTAGGTAGTCATAAGGAAGCCGAAGGTGAAGAAGGGGAATATGGAATATACCATCAGAAAAAGATGCGCAAAGGTGGTGCCGATGGAGAGTTCAAAGGGAGGCCATAGGTCGGAGTAGCGCCCCGTCAGTTCGACAAGCCAGAATAAAAGGCTCAGTACAAGCTGGACTGCCCCGGCCAGGAACATTATTCGGTGTGGTGCAGCAGTAAAGACCTCCCACAATGAGCTTCTAGTTCTGTTTTCCATCATCCTCTTATCCCTTGCTCCTGTCCAGGCTCCTGTACTGTATCGCCTCGGAGATATGGACAGGCTGTATAGTTTCTTCTGCATCCAGATCGGCAATGGTGCGCGCCACCTTCAATATCCTCGTATAGGCCCTTGCGGAAAAGCCGAGCTTGTCTATGGCCCTCTCCAGCAGTTTGGCCCCCTCTTCAGTAGGTGCACAGAAGTTGCGCATGTCCCGCGAGGACATCTGTGCGTTGGCATAGATCCCTTTGTGCTTTTTGAAGCGCTCCTTCTGTATATCCCTTGACTGATTTACACGCTCCCTTATCTTTTCCGACGGCTCTCCGTCCCTGTCTGAAGAGAGTTCCTTATACTTAACGGCAGGCACCTCCACCTGTATGTCTATCCTGTCAAGCAATGGCCCGGAGATTTTGCTATTGTAGCGCTGCACCTGAACCGGCGTGCATAGGCACTCATGGTTCGGGTCGGTCATGTTACCACAGGGGCAGGGATTCATGGCCGCAACAAGCATGAAGTCTGAAGGATATGTTATGGAAGTAAGGGCACGGGATATTGTTACCCTGCCATCTTCCAGAGGCTGCCGAAGCATTTCGAGCACATTCTTTTTAAATTCCGGCATTTCATCCAGGAAGAGGACGCCGTTATGGGCCATGGATACCTCCCCCGGCCTTGGAAACTGTCCGCCGCCTATTAGCCCGGCATCGGATATTGTGTGGTGAGGGGAACGAAAGGTCCTGGCTGTTATCAGCGCCTTCTCGCTGTCCAAACTGCCTGATATACTGTGTATCTTCGTTGCCTCTATGGCCTCCTCAAAAGAAAGTGGGGGGAGTATGGTGGATATCCTCTTTGCAAGCATCGTCTTGCCTGAGCCGGGTGGCCCTACCATGAGGATATTGTGCCCTCCCGCAGCACCCACTTCCAGAGCCCGCTTGGCATGTTCCTGTCCCCGAACATCGGCAAAATCAGCACCAGCTTCCGATTCCTCGGTGAAGAGGCTTTCAAGGTCGGTGCTCACAGCTTCTATCTCAAGCTCAGCGTTTAAAAACTGCACCGCCTGGGAGAGTGTCTTGACGCCGATCACATCTATCCCGGAGACGATAGCTGCCTCCCTGGCATTTTCTTCAGGAACGATGATCCCCTTAAAGCCCTTATCCTGAGCGGCTATGGCTACTGGCAGGGCACCGCGCACCGGCTTTACAAGGCCGTCAAGGGACAGTTCTCCGATTATGAGATAGTCTTTGAGGGAATCTTCCCTGACAATTTTGGTGGCCGCGAGGATCCCTATAGAGATGGGAAGGTCGAAGGCTGCCCCCTCCTTCTTTATATCGGCGGGGGCAAGGTTGATGGTGATCCGGCGAGGAGGAAAGTCATAGCCGGAGTTCTTTATGGCCGCCCTTACCCTGTCCCGGCTCTCCTTGACTGCTCCTTCCGGAAGCCCTACCGTGGTGAATGAGGGAAGGCCAAGAGCAATGTCGGCCTCCACTTCTACAATGTAGGCATCTACTCCCAGAATAGAGCTGCTGAGTATCTTCGATATCATAGTCCCCCACCTAAACTACATGATTTTCTTAACATAACAGCTTAGGATTTGTCATGGAAGCTTTATTTTATACTTTGTCTGCGGTAAAAGCTTGGGTATAATGGCTATCGCCACTTTATCTTAAAACTTTAAACTAAGAGGGTTTGCAATGCTGCGGATTTTATCAATTTTACTTGTATGTTTTTCTATTATCACACTGCAGGCCTGCCAGGAAAAGGCAGAGCCGCCTAAAGAAGCTGTGCAGGAGACTGAGGAAAAGGAGTTTCAGCCCCCATCTGGTCACTTTGACGGCAAGCAGATAAGGGAGTGGATAAAGAGGACGGCCTCACGTGCAGGGGATGAAGATATGAAAAAGGCTGAGGCTGTTGCCGGGAAATTCAGCACCGAAGAGATTGTGGCCGGGGTGGCGGTAAGAAAGATCCCCGATTACTGGCATAATGTGCCTGCCGACAAACGGAGCAATACTATTGCCATAATGAATACCGGCCTTTCAAAGATAAGGATAGAGGCGGGGATTGCGGAGGGTGAAGAGGTCCTGAACTCAACACTCTATCTTGAAAATGATAAAGGAGTAGTAATAGCTGCCAGCAGCCCGGACAGGGGCTCGGAACTCTTTGAAAAAAGGTAGCTGTAAACCTTCCACCTCGAAGTAGCACTGCCTCCTTCTCCAGCTCAAGGGTGGAATATTTAATGGGGTATGGCGGCTGAGTCAGCCGCCCCATTTTTCATACGACAATTATCCAATTGACAAGGGTATTTGATGACGGCAAGATAATTCCCATTAGCAAGTGATACTGTATTTTTACTTCCATGCATTCTACAAGAGCTCACATTCTGGGCTGTAATCTTTTATTGCCGGAACCGCCCGGCAGCATAGCATGGATTCCTGTAGAGAAACAAATTCCTGCACACTCTTTACAGCACCAGACATTAGGTGATAGTATCGGACATCATGCGGCTTAAAGGTAAAAAAGCGATCATTTCCGGCGGTGGATCGGGTATAGGCAAGGCAACGGCACTCCTTTTTTCAAGAGAGGGTGCAACAGTTTGCATCACCGGGCGGGATGAGAATAAACTCGCAGCAACGGCCAAGCTTTTGAGAGATGAAGGCGGAATCTGCCATACCGTGGAGGGAGATATCTCTATAGAGGCCGACTGTACCCGGATTGCAGATTTTGCAAACAGGCTTATGGGAGGGATTGATATTCTCTTCAATAACGCAGGTATATACCGCTTTGGGAACGTATCAGATACCGACGAATCGACCTGGGACTCTCTTTTCGATATAAATCTAAAGGGCTGCCAGCTAATGTCTAAGGCGCTTATACCGAGTATGGAAAAGGGGGCGGTAATCCTCAATAACGCTTCCTCGCTGGGTATAAAACCGGTACCAAATACGGCAGCCTACTCCGCCTCAAAGGCCGCAATGATCTCTCTGACAAAATCGATGGCGCTGGAACTTGCCGGGAAGGGTATACGTGCCAACTGCATCTGCCCCGCTGTAGTCCGCACTCCCATACATGGTAAAAATAGTGATAAACTCATGGAAGATATGGCCAAGCTGCACCCGCTTGGTGTTGTAGGAGAACCGGAAGATATTGCCTACGCTGCTCTCTTCCTGGCCTCCGACGAAGCCAGATGGATTACCGGGGTGGTACTTCCCGTTGACGGCGGCATCAGCTGCGCATAGGAGAAAAGATGCCAGAAGCTACACTGGATGATATTCTCACAAAATCTAAGGGCTTCATGGAATCCCAGCTGATACTCAGCGCACATGAGCTAGGAATATTCGACGTCATAGGGAAAGACTCCTTCACATCAGACAAACTCTCCGAAAAAACGGACCTGAACAAAAGGGGCCTCCGCATCCTCCTGGATGGTCTTGCCGCCATCGGTCTGCTGGAAAAATCAGGCAGAAACTACGCTAACACCGGAACAGGGCTTAGGCACCTCGTAAGCGGCGGGGCCGACTGCCGTTCGGCAACACTCGACCACATCATCCGAATGCGTGAGGCCTGGCTAAGGCTGCACGAATCTGTAAAAAGCGGCACCACGGCGCGAAGGGAGGAGGAAAGCCTCGTCCATAACCGGGAGCGCAACCGCTCCTTTATCCTTGCTATGCGCGATATAGGGCAGGCCAATGCAAAGACCATCGCCGAAAACCTGGACCTCTCCAGATATAAAAGTCTTATTGATCTAGGTGGTGGTCCCGGCAGCTTTTCTATGGAGATAATAAAAAAATTCCCCCATATCAGGGCGACCGTCGTCGACCTGCCGCTGACGCTGGAGGTGGCAAGTGAGGTGATCAAAGAGGCAGGTATGGCGGACAAGGTGGCCCTGAGGGAGGCGGATTTCTTCAATGACCCGGAAAGTGGCCTGGGAAAAGGCTACGACCTGGCGGTAATCTCCAATGTCCTCCATATAGAAGGGGTGGAGCAGAACAAGGCGCTTTTAAAACGCCTCTACAGTGCTATGGATACAAGCGGTATGCTAATCATCCATGAAACAATCATCGATGAGACACGCACCGCACCAGCTGATAGAGCGCTCTTTGCCATCAACATGCTGGTCAACACGGAGCGCGGCAATGCCTATACCTTTGATGAAATGAGGAGCTGGCTCGAAGAAGCCGGTTTCTCCGACGTTACATTCATCGATTGTTTTGACCGGCCTTCCCTGATGGTGGCGTATAAAAGATAAAGACCGAGATCCCAAGCATTAACTAGCAACGCTCATTTACTGGAATTACTTAGCTTGGCACTCCCTCCAGTGGAGGGGGAGTTTTTACAGAAAAGACCTTAGACGGGATAACAGGATTGACTAGATTAAGAATTTGAAAAACCTGCATGTCCTGTTAATCCTGTCAAAAAAATGGACAGGAATCAAAGCTGGTTATATATGAGTTCACCAAGCATAAGCCCTCCCAAGTTCTACCCATGTTGGTTATTTCCGACCCCGGTGCCAGACTAAGCTATAATTGGACTTTATGACTGAGAGCCGCAAATTTCAAGATTTTATCTTCCCCCCGATGGGCCGCCTCTACATCCTCCGTGTGGCCGCCGTCGCTTTATGCGCATGGCTCTTTTTTTCCTATGTGCTTGTGCCTATCCAGATACGGGGAGGAAGTATGGAGCCGGCCTACAGCAGCGGCGGCTGGAACTTTATCTGGCGACTTAGCTATCTCTTCTCAGATCCGGAAAGGGGCGATGTGGTAGGCGTCCGTTTTGCGGGGGGAAAGGTCATGTTATTGAAGAGGGTTGTTGCGCTTGAAGGTGAAGAAGTAGAATTCCGCAAAGGGAGCTTATTTATTAACGGCTTAGAGATAGATGAAGCCTACTTAAAGTACCGTGGCAACTGGCAACTTCCCCCGCGAAGGGTTAAAAGGGGGAATGTCTACGTCATCGGGGATAACCGTGGAGTCCCGATGAGAAATCATACATTCGGCCAGACTCCCATAAAGAGGATATTAGGGGCGCCACTATTTTGAATAAAAAGAAAAACCTCATAATAGTAATATTGATCATCGCCTTGGCCGCTGCCGCCTGGCACATGACCCGGAGCGATAAAAGAAAGATCAGGAAGCGCTTCGATCTTTTGAGCGGATATTTATTGAAAGAGGGGCCGGAAAATCCCGTAATTATGGCCCTTAAAGTAAAAAACATAGGCACTCTTTTTGATAAAAGATGCCTTCTGGAAGTAGAGAAGTATACGCTCACCGGCACATACAGCCCTGAAGAGATAACCAGCTATGCTGCCACGGCAAGGTCCCGGTTTGCTAATCTAGAACTGAAGTTTTATGACATTAGCATTGAATTCCTCGAAGAAAAGATAGCTCACATTAGCGCCACTGCCACCATTTCAGGCACACTGAAATCCGGGGAGGTGATAAACGATGCTCACGAGATTATGGCCAAAATGAAGAAGGCAGAGAAAAAGTGGTTCTTTAGCCAAATATCAGTGGTAGAGGTGCTAAAAAGATAATTCAACCACCTTTAAAAAGATTAACTTCAAACTACTCAATAGGTAATACAGCTAATATAGTCTTTAGGTTTGCAACAGTTAAGTCACTAAAAAATAACAATTACAGGAAGGAAGCTTTAGGAATTAAAGGTTACACCTACAAAGCAACAACCTTATAACACGAAATATTCAAGGATTACTATTTGAAAGTAACGATCGAACTGAGGGACTGGAAAAACGCGACAGCGTTTTTAACAGTCCCTCTCCAGTGTTTTATTATGTGC
>JADFVX010000037.1 GCA_015222755.1 Pseudomonadota bacterium
CTTGCCCTTGACAAGCCTGTAGTTGGAGTTTCCACCCTTGAGGCCATGGCCGCCAACTTCCCCTGTGCAAACAGGGTTATCAAGCCTCTTATGGATGCAAGAAAGAGCGAGGTCTATACTGCCGATTTCATCTGGGAGGAAGGCTTTTTTAAGCGGCTTTCTGATGACAGGGTTGAAGCCCCTGAAAAGATGCTTGAAGGGGTGAGTGAAGATACGATCTTTGTCGGCGATGGACTGATAAAGTATGGCGAGCTAATAAAAGACACAGTTGGGGACAAGGCATTTTTTGCCGATCATTTTTTAAGCTATATAAGGGCATCCAATGTAGCCAGGCTTGGACAGGCCCGCTTTAAGGAAAAGGGCGCACTTGACCTGGCCAGCTTTACTCCTGCATATCTCAGGCGTTCAGAGGCCGAGGTGAACCGGGAGAAGGGGCTTTTAAAAAACTGCTGAGCATTGACGAGGTGCTTGCCAAGGCATGCAAACAGTCACCTCCGCTAACACAGGCGGAGTTGCAAAATAGACCTTTTTTTTGAAAATAAAATCAATATGGGAGAGACGTCGTGATTGCAGATATCAAATCAAATATTATCGAGATAGAAAAGAGGCTGGACGAGCTCAGGGGGTGTCTTTGACCTCGCTGAAAAAAGCAAATCAATAGAAGAACTGGAACACCAGATAGCTGAACCTGGTTTTTGGGACGATAACGATAAAGCCCAGAAGGTTCTGAAGGAGCGCACCACACTTAACAATGTAGTTGAGGGCTGGAACAATCTGAAGTCCTCCCTGGCAGAAGCGGCAGAACTGCTTGAGATGGCTGAAGAGGAGGGGGACGGTGAGCTTCTGAAGGAGGTGGAGGAAGAGACTTCCCGCATCTTCGAAGCAGTTGAAGAGATGGAGTTTCGCAAGATGCTTTCCGGCGACCTTGATTCCGGAAATTCTATTGTATCCATAAATTCAGGCGCAGGTGGAACGGAGTCGCAGGACTGGGCCGGCATGCTACTGAGAATGTACCTCAGGTGGTGTGAGAAAAAAGGCTATAAGACCGAAATCGTTGACTCCCAGGAAGGTGAAGAGGCGGGTATAAAGAGCGCCACATTTACCGTGTCGGGAGAATATGCCTATGGCTACCTGAAGGCCGAAGCCGGCATACACCGCCTCGTAAGAATTTCCCCCTTTGATGCCAATAAGCGGCGGCATACCTCTTTCGCTTCTGTTTTTATTCTACCTGAAATCAATGAAGATATAGAGGTAGAGATAAACGAGGCAGATCTACGCGTTGACACCTACAGGGCAAGCGGTGCCGGGGGACAGCATATAAACAAGACGGACTCGGCGATCCGCATTACTCACATGCCCACAGGTACTGTCGTGCAATGTCAGAACCAGAGGTCTCAGCATAAAAACCGCGCAACTGCAATGAGTGTACTACGTTCAAAACTTTATGAACTCAAGATGCAGGAACAGGCGGAAAAAATGGATGAGTTTTCATCGGGGAAAAAAGAGATCGCATGGGGAAGTCAGATAAGGTCTTATGTCCTGCACCCCTACAGGATGGTCAAGGACCACCGTACGGAATTTGAAACAGGTAATGCAGACAGCGTACTGGATGGTGACCTTGATGGATTTATACTGGCCTACCTGAAAAGCAGCTAGTCTGCATATTCAGATTTTGGAAAGGCCATGACATGCGGACCGGTTCGGGTTGCCATCACCTTTATATAGTAAGCTTCTACCGGTTTTCTTTTACTCATACACTCAAAAACAACAGCTCCATCCTTGTTAAGATATTTCAGCACTTCCTCAAGAGTGTTTTCACACCTGAAAACACTCTTGATTCTTAGTCTTTTCATCTCTTCCATAGTTATGGGTCTTACTGGGGGAAGAGTACAGGAAAAGATAAAAATAACTGAGAGCGCAAAGAGCAATCTGATGAGTTGTGTCCCCATCAATCATCGAATCCCCAGGTGTCAGGGTCAAATTTCTGCACAACAATGCCTTCGTTGTCTGTAGCAAATACTTTGAGAATCACTGGCTTTTCAAAGTATTGCGCTTTCACAACGACCTCGCCGTCACGATTTAAAACAGCCAGCATCCCCTCCATTTCATCTTCAATTATGTAATACACGATTTCTGAGCGAATCAATTTATTCATTGTAACTTTTGTGCCTGGTGGAGCTAAAGAGCACCCGAAAATATACAGAGACAGGATGATATAAAATAAAGGTCTTAATAAGATAAGCATAGTCTGCCATGATATTCGTTTAAGCGACCCTAAGTCAACAGTGTAAATGCTTTATTATTTCTATAAGTGTAAAAATACCAGGTCACACGCGATATTTATGGCTCCTGCCATTTCCGAAGCTTAAGGTCCTTTGGGACACCCAGCCTTTTAAGGATATTAATAGTGCAATGTGGCACCTCTATCCTATCCCTTGCATTTTTGTCTCTATTAATGTCTACACCTGTATGTTTTGAAGCTGAATCCGGCATTGCAGAAATTCTACCGTTCGGGTAAAATTACCCTTCATGTCATCTAATATCCGAAAAGAGATCTCCCGCCTTAATCCGCGACAAAAGGAAGCAGTTTTAAGTACAGAGGGCCCACTTCTTGTACTGGCCGGTGCGGGCAGCGGAAAGACACGTGTCATAACGATGCGGGTAGCCCATCTCATAGAGAGGGGGATCCCTGCGGACAATATACTGGCGGTCACCTTCACCAACAAGGCTGCAAAGGAGATGAGGGCGCGTGTCAAGTCTTTGCTTGGTAAAAGACAGGGGGAAAAGCCCCTTATTTCCACCTTCCACTCTCTTTGCCTGAGAATACTCAGAAAAGAAATAGAACACTTGGGCTACCGGAAAGATTTCACAATATACGACACATCTGACCAGCTATCGCTGATGCGCAACCTGATGCAGGATGTGAAGGTGCTTGATAAGAGCTTTAAGGTCGAATCAATCATGGAGAGGGTAAGCTGGGCAAAAAATGGCATGGCCGTTCCGGAGTCTACAGAAGAGACGGAGGCAGATGATCTCGGAGCCATATCTACCTCCCTCTACGACAGATACCAGCAGGCGCTACAGGCCTTTAATGCCGTGGATTTCGATGACCTGCTCATCCTTACTCTAAAGCTGTTTAAGGAACATCCCGATGTGCTGAAGCGTTATACGGAAATCTTCCGCTATATCATGGTAGATGAATATCAGGACACCAACTCTATCCAGTACCAGTTTGTCAGGCTTCTGGGTGGACAGGACATGAATGTATGTGTTGTTGGCGATGATGACCAGTCTATTTACGGATGGCGGGGTGCCGATATCAGCAATATCCTTGATTTTGAAAAAGACTTTGCAGGTGCTAAGGTCGTGCGCCTTGAGCAGAACTACCGCTCTATGGGTAACATCCTGACAGCGGCAAACGGAGTGATCAAAAACAATACAAAGCGGATGGGGAAATCCCTTTGGACGGAGCGGGGGCCGGGCCCCAGGGTCAAGATAATCAAGAAGCCGGGCGTTGAAGATGAGGCAAAATGGGTGGCCGATAAGATAGCCCTGATTCGCTATGATAAGAAGCGCAAGTATGAGGAATTTGCCATCATCTACCGTGCAAACCTCCTTTCGCGGCCATTTGAAGAAGCGCTTAGGCTTGAGCGCATTCCATACACAGTCATAGGCGGCACCAGCTACTTTGAACGCAGGGAGATAAAAGACCTTGCCAGCTACTTGAAGCTGATAGCAAATCCAAGTGATGATATAAGTCTTTTAAGGGTGGCAAATGTCCCGAGGCGGGGGCTGGGGCCTACAACCCTGGAAAGGCTTTCCAACTTCGCAAGGGAAAGCGGTATATCCCTCTTTGAGGCATTTAAAAAAAGCTCGGCTGCCCCTGGCATTAAGGATAAGACCTCGGCCCTTGCCAGTGAAGTAGCAGGGATTGTCGAAAGATTTATTGAGCCATTTTCCAAAAAAGGTCATATGGCTCTTGCAATGAAGGAGCTGGTCAGAGAGATCGGCTACCGCGACTATCTCTTTGAGGTATTCAAGACACCGGAAGTCGCCGTCAAGAAGGTTGAGAATGTCGAAAGCTTTATAGACTCTCTGGCACAGTACGAGGCGGAAAATACCGGGTCAACGCTTCAGGGGTTTCTTGAGGCTATGGCGCTCACGGATATGGAAGAGGAGAAGGATGAAAAGGCGATGGGCGTCACCCTGATATCCCTGCACTCATCCAAAGGACTTGAGTTTCCCGTCGTCTTTCTTGTCGGACTGGAGGATGGCATCCTCCCGCACAAAAAGTCTATCTACATGGAGGGCGGTATCGATGAGGAGCGCAGGCTCTGCTATGTCGGTATAACGCGTGCCATGGAGGAACTCTATCTCACCCACACTGTAAACCGCGTAAAGTACGGTAAGGATGAGCCCTCAACACCCTCACGTTTTATAGAGGAGATCCCCGAGGTATCGATCGAAGTCCTCGGCGAGTCTGAGATCTTAAGCACAGAAGAGAGCGAGACAAAGGCGAAAAGCTTTTTTTCCAATATACAGGCAATGCTTGGAGACTGAGGGGCTGACAACGGAGCCTACAGGTTTGATTTACTTATCAGATCAAGAACGGTTCTTACCTCTTCTTCGCTATTGTAGAAATGGGGCGAAAAACGTATGCCGCCGCCACGAGGCGCTGCAAATACATTTTTGCCTGAAAGATAGTCAAATAGACGGGCATCTTTTTCAGGGTTTCCGCTGCTGAAAATAAGGATGCCCGATTTTTCTCCCTCTCCCCTGGGACTTAGTATCTTATAGCCGAGATCTTCAAGCCCACCGGCCAGCATGTCAGTAAGCTGCAGTATTCTTTCCCCCACAGGTTTTATGCCGGTATCAAGCAGAAGCCGCAGTGATTCATTCAAGGCAAATGTGCCCAGAAGGTTTGGGCTCCCCTCTTCAAATTTTTTGGCGTCCTTTCTCATCTTGTCAAAATGATATGGAAGGTAGTCGGACGCATCATCGACGCTGTGCCAGCCAACGAATGTGGGATGGACTTCATCGATAACACGTTTTGATACATAGAGAATACCTATGCCCTCGGGGGCCAGCAGCCACTTGTGACCGTCGGCGGCAAGGAAATCTATATTGCATTTTTTTACATCGATCTCAAATATGCCCAGGCCCTGAATTGCATCAACGCAGAAATATATATCATGGTTACGGCATAGTTTCCCCAGTGCCACAAGGTCGTTCATGAAGCCCGTTGCAAATTCCACCCAGCTCACAGACATGAGGCGGGTTCTTTTGTCAATAAGGGCCTCGAAGTCCTCTATGTGGAACCTTTTGTCCCGCTCTTTTACAATTCGAACCTCTACCCCTTTATCTTTGAGATTAAACCAGGGATAGGCATTGGCAGGGAACTCTCCTTCTGGAATAATTACATTATCACCTTTTTGCCACTTAATGCCCTGCGCCACAATAGAGATACCTGTTGAGGTGTTTTTGACAAGGGATATCTCTTCAGGATTGCCTGTTACAAGCCTTGCGGCAAGTGCTCGTGTCTCCTCCTGCACTTTTATCCATTCCGGGTAATTCAAACATCCATTGGTAGTATAGTCTTTAAGGAATTTTTCTACTTTAGCTGATGTGGATAAGGGGAGAGGCGCTACTGCCGCATGATTGAAATAGATCATTTTTTTTGTAACGGGGAAGTTTTCCCTTATTTTTTCGATATTCATATTCTCTCCGCTGAGCTGTTTTTAATCGAGCGATGCTACAGGTACCTCGCCAGAATATAACGGAAAACATGACAATCTTCAACTTATTTGACCTTCCATTATGAGGGGTATGTTTTATTGACAAAGAGGTTTGCGGTGATATACTTCGGAAAAAATCAATTAGGAGGTTCTTTTATGTCTAAGAAAATACATGTAGCGATTGTCGGACTTGGTAGGGTAGGGGGTACCTTTCTGAAAAAATTGCTTGCCTCGGAATCAAAGGGAATTGTAATAGTGGCTGTTGCTGAAAGCAACTCCGACTCCCCCGGCATCAAGCTGGCTAAGGATAATGGGATTGCTGCATACGAAGATGTCGAAAACCTGGTTGAAATGGGCGACAAGATAGATATTATATTCGAGTTGACCGGCAATATGGAAGCAAGGAAATCCTTGAGAGCGGCCATGGTTAGGACCTCGAACTCACATACCGTTATAGCACCTGAGATCATGGCATTTCTTATATGGGATCTTGTAGCAGATGGCGGAGAACTGGCAGTTCCGGAAAGAAAGCAGGGATACTAAATAAGAACCCCCGTCTATAGGGCGGGGGTTTCAATGTCTATATAAAGTTAAGGCAGACTGCCCAGGTTCAGCCGGCCCGCTTTTTTCAATGCATATGAAAAACCTTTCTTGGTTTCCACACCCTCCTGCTGTATAATTCCCCTGAAATATCAAACAAAATAGACTTTTATAACACCTTAAACTACTCAAGCCTAATATTGTCAGGGTACTTACATGGTTCTATCCCGTAGAAAACGGATCAAGATAGAAGAAGCAGAAGACCTTAAAAGACGCAAAAGAGACTTCTACATAATTATCGGTACAATGATATTTATGGTGGGTCTTACTGCGCTTGAAACGGTAGTTTATAAGCAAGGAGGCAGCCTCCCCGTTGCCAACAATATATTGATATTTCTCATTATCAATATCAATATTATCCTCCTTATACTTATCCTTTATCTCCTGATAAGAAACCTTACCAAACTTTTTTTCGAGCGAAGAAGCAAAATACTCGGAGCAAGGTTGAAAACCAAGCTTGTTGCCGCCTTTGTCTCCCTGTCTTTAGTACCTACATTGCTGCTCTTTTTCTTCTCTATAGCCTTTATCTCCGACAGCATAGAAAACTGGTTTGGAATGCCCATTGAAAGCTCCCTTAAGGGGGCTATGGAGGTATCAGAAAGCTACTACCAGGACAGGTCTGATAATGCCATTTATCATGCCAGGCAGATAAGCAAGAAGATCAAAGAGCGCAAGCTTATGAAAAAAAACCGTATCAACAGTTTGAGGTGGTACGCCAAGGCCAAGGGTGTCGAGTATAACCTGGGCAGCATAGAGGTATTTTCGTCACAGCAAAAGGAACTGGTGAAGGAGGTCCACCCCGATCTTCCGAAGGATCTTTTTTCCCTCCCCGAATCCACGCTCATTAAAGACGGACTTCTTGGCAAAGAGGCCTCCCTTGTCCAGGCGGTAGGCAAGGTCGATATGATCAGGGGCGTGGCTCCCATCTATTCGACGTGGAAGGAAAACGATATTGTAGGTGCAGTAATCGTGACCTATTATATACCGCAGCGTATAGTCTCCAAGATGACGGATATAAACAAGGCCTACCAGGAATACAAGCAGCTCAAGATAGTGAAGTACCCCGTCAAGGTGAGCTACCTTATGACCCTTCTCATGGTTACCCTTATAATAATATTTGCGGCGATCTGGTATGGTCTATATCTTGCCAAGGGTATTACTGTACCGATTCAGCTGCTTGCTGAAGGGACCAACGAAGTTGCCAATGGCAACCTGGATTTCAATATCGACCTGGAGTCAAAAGATGAGATAGGCACCCTGGTCTCCTCATTTAACAAAATGACCCAGGACCTCAAGGTAAGCAAGGATAGCCTTGAAAAAACCAATCTTGACCTTGAAAATCGGCGTCGATATATAGAGATTATTCTGCGAGATGTAGCTGCCGGTGTTATTTCCACCGACAAGCTGGGAAGAGTGAGTACAATAAACAGGTCAGCGGAGATGATGCTGGGTATCAGGGCTGAAGATGTTATAGGTAGAAAGTACAAGGAGGTTGTCGGTAAAAGCTATCAGGTGCTAATAAAAAACCTTGTACGGGATGCCTTTTCCTCCGACGGTACAATAGAGAGGGAAACAACCATAAGCCTCAGAGGTGAAAGTGTTACCCTTCTTGTCAGCCTTTCTGTTATGAAAGACGAAAAGGGAATCTATATCGGCATGGTGCTCGTCTTTGACGACCTGACAGAACTAATCAAAGGCCAAAGGGCCGCAACATGGCGTGAGGTAGCCAGAAGAATAGCCCATGAGATAAAAAATCCTCTCACGCCAATCCAGCTTTCCGCCCAACGTCTGCAGAAAAAATTTGGCGCCAGGATACAAGAGGACGGCCATATATTTTCGGAGTGCACCTCTACCATTATCAAGCAGGTTGATGAACTTAAGGAGCTTGTCAATGAGTTCTCCAGTTTTGCAAGACTTCCGGCGGCCAACCCGGTCCCCTCAGACATTGAGGTGCTTTTGCAGGAAACTATCGCCCTTTACCGGGAGGCGCACAGGTCTGTTAAGATTGAGCTGAAGCTTGCGGGAAACCTGCCAAGTATAAACCTGGATAAAGGACAGATAAAAAGGGTCTTCATAAACCTCCTTGAAAATGCTGTTGATGCAATTGGTAAAGATGGTACAATCGAGGTCTCGACAGAGTATGAAGAAAAGAAAAAAATTGTACGCATCGAGGTTGCGGATAATGGTTCAGGTATACTACCTAAAGATATGGCACGGCTTTTTGAACCATATTTTTCCACAAAAAAAGGTGGCACAGGACTCGGGCTTGCAATAGTAGATACTATAATGAAGGATCACAAGGGAAGCATCAGGGTAAGAAAGAACTCCCCCTGCGGGACACGCTTTATACTCAGCCTTCCCCTTTCAGCTTAAAGGCATTAGATATGGGCATTAATATACTAGTTGTTGATGATGAGGAGAGCATAAGAAGCACCCTGTCGGGCATACTTTCCGATGAGGGCTTTAGTGTAATCCTGGCAGAGGATGGCACGAAGGCATTGACTGCGGCAAGAGAGGAGTCACCAGACCTTGTGCTTCTTGATATATGGATGCCCGAACTGGATGGAATGGAAACCCTGGAAAAGATGAAAGTGGAATTTCCTTCTCTGCCAGTCATAATGATGTCGGGTCACGGCACCATAGAAACTGCTGTTCAGGCAACCAAACTGGGAGCCTACGATTTTATCGAGAAGCCCCTTTCCATAGAAAAAGTACTGCTTTCAGCCAAGAATGCCCTTAGCCTGCATAGGCTGGAAGAAGAAAACAGGAGGCTAAAGGAAAAATACAGTGGCTGGCAGGAGATGGTGGGTGAAAGTGATGTTATGAAGGAGCTCAAGGAGCAGGTCGCTATAGTTGCTCCATCCAACGCCTGGGCACTGATTACGGGGGAAAACGGTACAGGCAAGGAGCTTGTAGCAAACATGATTCACCGTAAAAGTAAACGTGCTGGCAAGCCTTTTGTGGATGTAAACTGTGCGGCCATCCCCGAGAATTTGATTGAAAGCGAACTTTTCGGACATGAAAAGGGAGCATTTACGGGAGCCGTAAACAGCAAAAGAGGCAAGTTCGACCTGGCAAACGAAGGCACTCTTTTTCTTGATGAGATAGCTGACATGAGCCTCAAGACTCAGGCCAAGATCCTCCGCATACTTCAGGAACAGAGATTCGAAAGAGTTGGAGGAAGTCGCAGCATAAAGGTCGATGTCAGGGTTATTGCCGCCACCAATAAAGACCTCAGTGAGGAGATAAGCCTGGGGAACTTCAGGGAAGACCTTTATTACAGATTAAATGTAATACCATTTGAGATCCCTCCCCTGAGAGAGCGTACAGATGACATACCCTTTCTTGTGGAAAAATTTGTCAAGCTATATTCAGCAGAAGCCGGCTGCGAAGTAAAGAGTTTTGACGAAGAAGCCATGGGGGTGATGAAAAGGTATCACTGGCCTGGAAATATTAGAGAACTTAAAAACCTTGTAGAGCGCCTCGTCATAATGACACCGGGGAGCAAAATAGAAAAATCTGACCTCCCTCCCTACGTTGCCGGCATAGAAAAAAAGGGGAAAACCTTTGAAAAATTTGGGGGCCTGAAAGAGGCGAAAGCAGCATTTGAAGAAGATTTTATACGGTCAAAGCTTGAAGAAAACGATGGGAATGTTACAAAAACAGCGGAAGCCATAGGCCTTGAAAGAACTAACCTGCATAGAAAGATCAAATCTTACGGTATAGAACTGACTTAAATTGATGAAGCCCTGTTTAAATATTAAAGGATTGGCGCTGGTAATATGCCTTACTGTATTTTTGTTCTCATGCGGCAAGGCGGGGCCGCAGGTTGTGGGTAATCCTGCCCCGGAGTTCACCCTCAATCTGCTTGACGGAGGCCAGCTGGGTCTTACTGAGCTTCGAGGCAAACCGCTAATGCTTTATTTTTTCGCAAGCTGGTGATGGCGGTGCAAGGATGAGATCCCCCTGGTGCAGGGGGCAGGCAAAAAATACAAGGATAGTGGGCTGCAGGTAATAGGCCTGGGGATACAAGATAAAAAGGAAAATATAAAGGCCTTCGCAGGGGAGAAAAGGCTTGAGTGGCCTGTAGGTTTTGATGAGGGCGATGAGATTGCCAAGCGGTATGGTGTTACATTCGGTGCAGGCCTTATCTTTATCGACAGAGAGGGTGTTGTCAGGGGGCGTTTTTTAGGCGGATTTGGCCAAGAGGAGTTGGAGCTGGAAATAGCAAAGATCCTTTAGCAGCCGGGGACATTGAATTTTTGAAGGCTCAAACTTGAGTGTTGAAAGATATAATAAGGGCCCTTGAGCTGTCTCTTCCGCCCTTTTTGTTTGCCTCGTCAATTAGTGCGGCAGTATGGATATTCAATTACAGGCCCTCATGCCCTATATTCAGGAAGGAAAGTCTTTAGCATATTTTTTTATCCACTCCAGGGCAGCTTTTTCGCCGTTGATCACCCGTCCCTCTTTCTCCAAAACTTCTTTCCGGTAGTGTTCTATATGGCAGACCTGTTCCACCATCCTCACCTTGAATTCCGAATCGCTGCTCATAAATATGACTCCCACTTCATAGCTTTCGCCTTCTTTGCGGCACCACGCTACGGTTGCATCCACTTCAAAATCAGGTACCAGCACAGGTATTCCGATACGGATAAGGGCCCCTTCCTTTAAAGGTTTATTGGTCTGGAAGGACAGGCCGCCTTCGCTGATATTTTTTATATACTCCTTTTTGTGGTCTACAACTTCGGCAAGAGTATACTCTATGGGGATATCTGCAGGGTGGCGTATATATTTTCGCATTTAGGGCCCGGGCAATATTTTTTATTTTATGCTACTACCCTCCCGGCTATTTTGCAAGCGGGGGAGAATCACTTAAAAAAGACAGGAGACAATCATTGAACCTGTCAGGTGCCTCCATGTTGGCCATATGCCCAACACCCTCCATAATATGAAGGCGTGAGTCTGGAAGCCCGGCAGCGATATCTTTGGAAAATTCAGGGGATATACATATGTCTTTCTCCCCTCCTATAACCAGAGCAGGTATATTAAAGCGGCCCAAATCCGGCCGATAGTCAGGTCTGTCACGCATGCCTCTTAATCCTTCAGACAGTGCCTCAGGGCTGGTCATATCCATCCACTGCCTTACCTTGCATATGAGTTTGGGATTGTCTTCCTTGACATGGGGGCCGAAAAGGACTGATTCGAAGGCTTCTGCCACCACAGATTGCCGGCCCGACATTGCTGCATCCGCCAGGGCCGTACGCCTCTCTTTCCCCGGCCCATCATCGGCAGCGCTCCTTGTGACTATGAAGACAGCCGCAGATATACGATCCATGTAGCGGTCCAGAAGGTTTAGCAGGATGTAGCCGCCCATGGACATCCCCCCTATAACAGCCTTTTCAATCTCAAGGTGATCCATGAGAGCAATTATATCATCGGAAAGCAGATCTATACTGAAGGGAGCATATCCCGCATCGCTCCCTCCAAAGCCTCTGAGGTCAGGGGCAATGACTCTGAACCCTGCCCTTGTAAGGGCCTTTATCTGCGGCGACCACATTTTGTTGCACAGGGGGAAACCGTGAATAAGTAAGACCGGAGAACCGTCTCCCTCATCTGTAAAGTGCATCTTAAAACCGTTGATTTCACTGATCATAGCAATAGATTTGAAGGGGGGATGATTTGTTTCTTAAGGCGATGCTCTCCGCCTATAGGGGGACATGCTGGAAGCGCCTATGTCACTATTTAGTCTTCAAAGCATTGCCCTGCCAGGCATTCCTCTGCCGCCATAGCCGCTGATGCACCATCCCCGACGGCGGTTGCCACCTGGCGAGCTATTTTCTGGCGTACATCGCCAGCGGCAAAGACACCCTGCACCTTTGTATGGGTGTTGTGCCCTGCGACTATGTATGATTTGTCATCCAGTTCCACAAAGCCCTTGAGGAAGTCCGTGTTAGGAATCATGCCGACATAGATAAAGGCCCCTTCCACAGGGAGTTCACTTGTGCTGCCGTCTTTGACGTTTTTCAGTTTAAGGCTTTTTACTGCAAAATCACCTGTTATCTCTTCCGTCACAGTATCCCATATGAACTCAATCTTTTCATTTTCGAAGGCCTGCTTTGCCGTTATCTTTTCGGCCCTTAGCTCGTCGCGACGGTGTATGATATAGACCTTGCTGGCGAATTTGGTCAGGAATATGGCTTCCTTAACGGCAGAATCACCTCCGCCGATAACGGCCACCTCCGCATCCCTGAAAAAGGCCCCGTCGCAGGTGGCACAGTAAGAGACGCCCTTGCCGGTCAGCTTGTCCTCACCGGGTATGCCAAGGCGTCTTGGCTGTGCGCCAGTGGCGATTATAACTGTTTTAGTACGTATATCTCCGCTGTCAGTATCCAGTATCTTGATCTTCCCTTCAGTAGATATTTGTTTGACAGTGGTGGACTTAAATTCAGCACCGAAACGCTTTGCCTGCTTTTCAAAGAGCTCCATCAGTTCAGGGCCGCTTATGCCATCTGGGAAGCCGGGATAATTATCTATCTGGTGGGTGATTGTAGCCTGTCCGCCGATCATCATCTTTTCGATGACCAGTGTTTTTAAAAGTGCCCTGCCGTTATATATTGCGGCTGTCAGGCCTGCCGGCCCACCACCGATAATAACTACATCATAAAGTTCTTCCGACATGTTTTTTCTCCCTGTATCTGGTTTTATTCTTAGGTGAGTTCATTAAGTTCTTTTTCATTGATCCCCAAAAGATAGAGGATCGAGTCGAGGCTTTTTTGGGATATGCTGTAGTTTGCAGCCTCACGCACCGTCTTTTTGGCGTTGAATGCGATGCCGAGACCTGCCTTGCCCAGCATGGGGAGGTCGTTTGCCCCATCACCTATGGCAATTACCTGGTCCAGCAAAAAACCTTCCCCTTTGGCTATTTCCTCAAGAATCTCCGCCTTCCTTGCGCCATCAACGATGTCTCCGATGACCCTTCCCGTGAGTTTTCCATCCTTTATCTCCAGACGATTGGAAAAGGCATAATCAAGACCTAGATGCTCCTTAAGCCGGTCGGTAAAATAGTCAAAGCCGCCGCTGATCACCGCTGTCTTGTAACCCAAGCTCTTAAGTACCTTTATGAGGCTTTCAGCGCCTGAGGTAAGCGGCAGGGAACGGTATACCTCATCCAGCGCCTTTTCATCGAGTCCTTCCAGCAGAGCAACGCGCTCGCGCAGTGACTGGCTAAAGTCTATCTCGCCGTTCATCGCTCTTTCCGTGATGGCGCTTACCTTGCCCCCAATCCCTGCACAGGCGGCCAGTTCATCGATCACTTCCACCTGTATGAGTGTTGAGTCCATATCCATCACCACAAGACGCTTTGCCTTTCTGAAAAGGTTCTCTCTTTGGACCGCAATGTCAACGCCGCTTTCATGGCTTATAGGTACAAAATAGCCCGTAAGCTCTTTCAGAGGTATAGGCAGCTTAGAGCCTGCAATTATCTCAAGGCAGTTCAGCTTTCCCCATGCAAGCTTGCTTATCTTTTCAATGTTTGTTCCCTTTTCATAAAGGCAGGTAGTTACCTTGGATATGACCTTTGTTGGGATATCATCTCCGAGGCAGGTTATCACATAGGTGTTAGAAGAATGCTGGTTGTTTACTGTTTCTTCCTCGGGGACAAGGTGGCAATCAATATCTATATCTAATTTTTTAGACTGGAAGAGCAGGTCTTTCAGGAGAGGGTTTTTCTCCCCCTCCTTTACTTCTACAAGTATGGAAAGGGTGAGCAGGTTGTGGATCACCACCTGCTCGATGTCCAGGATCTTAGTGCCCGAATTGGCCAGTGCCGTTGTCAGGGCTGCTGTTATACCCGGTGCATCTTCCCCCTTGGCAGTGATAAGCAGGGCCGTATTTGTAGTTTTCTGACCGCTCAAGCCCTGCAATACCTTTCTATGATCTCTTCGATTATATTGGTCGTTGACGCGCCTTCTATGTATGGGATAAGTTCCACCCGTCCTCCGGTAGACTTTACAAAGTCACCCCCGATTATCTGGTCTTCACTCCAGTCTCCTCCCTTTACAAGGCTGCTGGGCTTTATAGACTTTATTACATTCAGAGGGTCAGGCTCTTCGAAGATGGTAACATAGTCTACACATTCGAGAGCAGCCAGAAGTTCCGCCCTCTCGCCCTGAGGTACGATAGGACGCTTTTCCCCTTTCAGTCCCCTGATGGAGCTGTCGCTGTTGACAGCTATTACAAGGCAGTCACCAAGGGCCCTGGCTGCCTGAAGGTACCTGACATGACCCACATGGAGTATGTCAAAACAGCCGTTGCTAAAGATCACCTTTCTGCCATCGGCCTTGACCCTGGCTATAATAGCAGAGAGGTCGTCAAGAGTTTTTAATTTGTTTTTCAAGAGGCTAAAATCCAAGTCTGAAGGCTAGTGTCGTGTCAAGCGTAAACTGTCGATCTCAGAGCCATTCAAACAGTCCAAGACAAGACGCAGTCACGCAGTAATAGTTATTCATATTTCAAGTGGCTGCAACGCCGTATTGGGCTGTTTGAGTGGCTCCCTTCGGGCGAGACGATAAGCGGCCATCTGCTGTGTTGCGCTCGCTTGAATTATCTACGGCTAGTCCTGCGCTTGCGCGCCTTGCATATGACCATTTCTCGACTCGCTGAGACCGCCAGTTTACGCTTGATACGACACTAATATTATTCGTCCTGCATATGTTCAAAGATTTTACCCAGGGTAAGGTGCTTAAGTGATGAGGCCTTAGCGATTTTTTCAAGGTCCCCAAGGTACCCTGTTCCTTTCTCTCCCCCCTCGCCTTTTTCTATCATGGAGGCAGCGGATTTTGCCAGTTCGGGAAGAGTGAAATGGTTGATCCTGGAGATGTCAAGGCGTGAAGAGAAGCCGTGGAGAGGGAAACGTTCATCCATACTTTCGGTATCATGCAGCAAGCTTCGGCCCTCATCCCGTATCTTCAGCATATGAATTGTAGGGTAGGTTGCACCTGTCGGGTAGCTGGACATCAACTGAACCAGGGAATTTTCTTCAAGAAAAAAAAGATTTTTAAAAAGAGATTTTTCGGGTATTTCGAGTTTTTCGGCCATTTCCAGGAATTTAACGGCCTTGGGGTAATGGTCATTCAGGCAGGCCAGGACCTCCCTGCTTATCTCATTATTAGATTTGTCTGCCATGATTAAAGCTCCGTTTTGCCTTGTTTCAAGCAGGGAAAGTATATCAATAATGGCTTAAATGTCAAAACTTTTCGGGAGGGGACAATTATAGTTTAGGATAAGCTGAGGGCAGCCTGGAGTCAGGGCTGAATTTCATCGAGGGGGACTTCCTTCCCTATCCCTTTTATTACAGAGTCTAACTCTGCTGCCAGGCCCTCAGTAAAGATGAGTTCGAATATCCCCTTCTTCGGCTCAACTGCAGTCATAATCGTCAGGCCGTCATATCCCTCAAGGAGGTTCTTTATCTTTGAGAGCAGCGGAGGCTCTGTTTTAAACCGCCTTTTTAAGGACATCCGAGGCTAGCGCCTTTTCCTTTCTTATTATGTCCATGGGCTCAATGGCAATGTCAGAGGTGAGAATAAATTGTTGTTTCGGTTGAGCACAGGCCATAGCTTCGCCGTCGGGCGATATTATTTCGCCAAGGTCTAATTCTCCAATGTCTTCGCCCCTGCTCATTATTTCAAGATGGTCTCCGGGCATGATCTTATTCCTTGCCTCTACAATAAAGCTGCCTTCCCCGATGCGCTCCTTGATTACGCCGACAAAGTCGTATTTGCGTACATATGATGAGCTGCCAGAGACCAAGGCCTCCCTGCCCAGATAAAAGCCGGTATCATAATCACGGTGACTTAGTTTTCTTAGCTCATCAAGCCACTCCTCCTTAAAGGTGTAGCCTTCGGGGTCATTTAGATAGCTGTCAATGGCCAGCCTGTAACTCCTTACTGCGCCGGCAACGTAGTTTATCCCTTTGACACGTCCCTCGATCTTTAAAGAGTCTGTTCCCGCTGACAGAAGTTCGGGTATATGTTCTATCATGCACAGGTCTCTTGAGTTGAAAAAATAGGTTCCTCTCTCGTCCTCCTCCATGTCAAATCTTTCGGAAGGTCTTTTTGCTTCAGTGATGGAATATTCCCAGCGACAGGAGTGTGTGCATTCACCATAGTTTGCATCGCGTCCAGTCATGTGGCTGCTAAGATGGCATCGCCCTGAGTAGGCCATGCAGACAGCGCCATGCACAAAGGTTTCAATCTCTATGTCCGTATTGCTACTGACCTCCTTTATCTCCTCCAGGGAAAGCTCGCGGGCCATATTTACGCGGCTGATACCCATAGACTTCCAGAAGGCAGCGCTTCGCCAGTTTGTGCTGTTTGCCTGTGTGCTGAGGTGTATCTCCATGTCGGGTATCACCTCTCTGGCAAGGGCAATTATGCCCGGGTCGGATATGATGACGGCATCAACACCTATATCGGATAGCTCGCAAAGATACTCCTCTATCCCCTCCAGGTCCCTGTTATGAAAGAATATATTTACAGTTATATAGATCTTTACGTCCCGCTCGTGAGCGTAGGCAACGGCATCGCGCATTTCATCAATGCTGAAGTTGGCCGCAGCTGAACGAAGGCCGAAGCGCTTCCCACTCAGATAGACTGCATCTGCGCCAAAGTGGATCGCTATTTTAAGTTTTTCCATGTCCCCGGCAGGGGCCAGAAGTTCAGGTTTTTTCATGGCGGTAATAATAACACAAATAGGGGACAAGTGGGAAGGGACAGGACCTTCTTCAAGCTTAACTAAAGGCCCCTAAGCGCTTAATTTTCTTGACAATGTTTCTTGATTATGTTTAATCTTCAAAAAAGCTGTGTGTTTAAGTGAAAAACAGGGTATAGCAATGAAAAAGGTTTTTGTCCTTACCGTTTCTCTTATTTTTCTCTCGGGATGTGCGGAGACATGGAAGCATATGACCAAGTTAAAAAAAGATAAACCGGTAGCGCAGGCTGAGGCGTCTTCATCTTTGGGTGCCACGCCTTCAGGGGCTGAAAATACCGACCTTGCCGAACTACGAGAAACTATAAGCACTCTGACGCAGAAGGTGGATGAGCTTGGTGCTTCCATTAACCAGCTGACAGCCAGCATGGCTACAAGACTAGCTGCCGATACGGACAAACTGGAGCCCGCAGAAATAGATATTATGGAGGCTCCGGTGGAGGAAAAATCGACAGCTTCCATGCCGTCGACTGTCATGGAAAACCCCAAGGTCCTGCCCTTAAAGGAACAGTATGAGGCAGGGTACAATCTTTATAAAAAGGGGCGCTTCAGCGATGCCATAGAGTCCTTTGACCTTCTTCTCAAAACATATCCGAATATGGCGGACTATTCTGATAATGCCCTATACTGGAAAGGGGAGTGCTACTACTCTATGGGTAATTTTTCGGAGGCCATACGTCTTTTCAGGGAAACTGAGCATAGATTTCCGGATGGGAACAAGACCCCTGCCTCCCAGTTGAAGGCAGGCTTTGCGTATATAAAGATGCAAAACAAAGAAGGGGCTAAAAAGCAGTTTCAGAAGGTTATAGACCTTTACCCCTTCAGCCAGCAGGCGGAAATTGCAACCAAAAAGCTTAATACTCTGTAAGTCTGGAAATACAAAGGGAGACGTATTATGAAAGAACTAAAGAGATACTTAGTCCTACCAACCTCAGTTTTAATAGCTTTAATGATATTTTTTCTGTATACAGACAGGGCGTCGGCAGAGCTTAGTGTTGAAAAGACACACACTGTTGTAAAGGGCGATACCCTCTGGGGCATATCGGAAAAATATCTCGGCAACCCTTTTCTCTGGCCGAAACTGTGGCAGTGGAACGATTTTATAACCAACCCGCATTTTATCTATCCTGGCAATGAAATTACGCTCTATCCTCCTGCTGTACGGGTCAGGCGGCCGGAGCCTGTTGAGGAAGTAATTCCTGAGCCTGTTGAAGTTGAAGAGGAGGTTGAAGTTGAGGCTGAGGCTGAGGCTGTAGTTGAAGCGCCACCTGCTCCGGAACCGGAAAAATACCGCTTTTCTCAGATAAAATCCTCTGGTCTTATCTCAAACGAAGAGATGAATACGGTAGGAAATATTATTGATGCTAAGGACACAAAGGTGATGCTAAGTGAGGGCGATGTCGTATATGTTGCCTTGAATGATAGCGTCGATGCTGGTGCTCTTTACACCATATTCAAAGCTGGAAGCAGTGTCAGGCACCCGGCAACAGGGAAAAAGGTGGGATACAGGATAGTAACTCTGGGTACCATGGAGGTAACAGGTACGGACTCTGAAGGTCTGGTAGTGGCGAAGATTATGGAAACCTTCGATGCCGTATCCAGGGGCGATCTTGTGACGCCAAAAGAGGATATCCCCGAGTATATATCATTTAAAGCTTCGGACAGCCAGTTGAGTGGCTACATTGTCGCAGGCAGGGAACTCAGGGTCACGTTTGGCCAGGGAGATGTTGTATATCTCGATATGGGTACTAATCAGGGAGTTGAAACTGGCAATACCTTTATTGTGTACAGAGAGGGCAAAACGGTCAAAGACAAAATGAGCAAACGGCGCTACAAACTGCCTACTACTACTGTAGGAAGGCTTCTGGTTCTCCACCCGAAGAAAGACAGTTCTATCGCTATAATACTGGATAGCGCCGAAGAGATGAAGCTGGGTGAGACTATCAAGATAGAGCAAAAGAAGGATTGATCTTAGCAGTTTGAGTTGACAAAGGTTGCAGGTCGCTCTGCAACCTTTTTTATTTTTTAAGGCAAAAAGCCGGCATGTATTTACATGGATGAATCTATCAGGTACTGGTTGGCGCTGCTATCGCTTGAAGGCATAGGCGCAGCCCTGGCGGGGAGGCTTGTAAGGCGTTTTACTTCGCCACGGCAGGTATTTTCTGCAAGTACCGATGCGCTGGTATCAGTGAGCGGGATCAGCAATAGGATTGCTGCAAACATAAGCGGCTTCAGCCAGTGGGAAAAAATAGACGGGGAACTAGAGAAGGCAGGCCGCCTGGGGATCGACATCGTCAGCCGGGAAGACAGCCGCTACCCCAGGAACCTCTTGAATATCCCTTCGCCTCCGCCCCTTCTGTACATAAAGGGAGAGTTTGCCGCTGAAGATGAACTGGCCCTGGCTATTGTAGGTTCACGCAGTGCCTCCCGCTACGGGATAGAGGCCGCAAGAAAGTTCAGTGAGCGTCTTGTTAAAGGGGGCGTGACTATCATAAGCGGCATGGCAAGGGGTGTCGATACAATCGCCCACTTGGCTGCGCTGGAAGGGGAGGGCCGGACTATAGCCGTTTTGGGCTGCGGCCTTGATGTTATCTATCCTCCCGAAAACAGGAAGTTATTTGAGCGTATAGCACAAAAGGGAGCCATTATATCCGAGTTCCCACTGGGAACAGTGCCAGATGCGGTCAATTTCCCCAGGAGAAACAGGATAATAAGCGGCCTTTCTCTCGGTGTCATAGTTGTAGAGGCCTCGCTGAAAAGTGGCTCTTTAATAACGGCAAGGTATGCCATAGAACAGGGGCGCGATGTATACGCCATCCCTGGCAATATTAATTCCTCCGGCAGCAAGGGGACGAACCGCCTCATAAAAGATGGGGCAAAACTCGTTGACGCGCCTGAGGAGGTGCTGGCTGACATCTTGCCCCAGTACATGCCTTCTGCACCTGAGAGGGCAAAGAAAGAGCGGCAATTTGAGATGAGTGATGAAGAGAGGCAGCTCTTCGATATTATTGATGGAGAGCCGCTGCATATTGACGATCTGGCAGGAAAGAGCGGGCTAGATATGGCTCAGCTTTCATCGAGCCTGCTTTCACTTGAACTTATGGGTGCCGTAACACAGCATCCGGGAAAGAACTTTACAAGATCAATTTTATAGGGGAAAAATGGCAAAATCACTTCTCATAGTAGAGTCCCCCGCAAAGGCGCGGACTATCAAAAAATACCTCGGCAAGGGCTTCGAAGTTCTCGCCTCTGTGGGGCACGTAAAGGACCTGCCTAAAAGCAAGATAGGCGTCGATATCGCCAACGACTTCAAGCCCGAGTATGTCGCCATAAAGGGCAAGGGTGCTGTTATAAAGGAGATAAAAAAGGCAGCCCGCGCTGCCGAAAAGGTCTTCCTGGCTCCTGACCCCGACCGCGAAGGGGAGGCAATAGCCTGGCATATAGCGGAAGAAATAAAAGACAAGGATAAGGTCTGCCGCGTTCTTTTCAATGAGATAACCAAGCGCGGCATAGAGGAGGCCATAAAGCATCCTCTTCAGCTCAACCAAAATAAGTTTGAAGCCCAGCAGGCACGGCGCATACTTGACCGTCTTGTAGGCTACCAGATATCTCCAATCCTCTGGGACAAGGTGCGTCGCGGCCTTTCCGCCGGGCGCGTCCAGTCTGTTGCCGTCCGTGTTATATGTGAGAGAGAAAAGGAGATAAAGGCCTTTGTATCGAATGAATACTGGTCAGTCACGGCGGACCTGGAAGGCAAAACACCGCCCCCATTTGAGGCAAAGCTCGCGAAGGTAAAGGGTGAAAAGCCCAGCCTCGGTGATGAGGCCCAGACAAATGCAGTACTCAAATCTATAGAAGGTGCGGACTTTACCGTTCGTAAGGTAGAGAAGAAGGCGCGCAAGAAGAACCCCACGCCACCATTTATTACCTCTACCCTCCAGCAGGAGGCGGCCAGGAAGCTCGGCTTTTCCGCTAAAAAGACTATGATGCTGGCACAGCGTCTCTACGAAGGTATCGAATTCGGCGATGAAGGCCCTGTCGGTCTTATCACGTACATGCGTACCGACTCCACGCACATCGCCGATGAGGCCATTACAGAACTGCGTGACTATATCGCCAAAAAATACGGCGATGATTACCTTCCCAAGACAGCTAAAAAATATAAGGTCTCCAAATCAGCACAGGAGGCGCACGAAGCGATTCGCCCGACGAGCATGACCCATACGCCCGATAAGGCCAAGTCACTTCTGGAGCGTGACCAGTACCGTCTCTACGATCTTATATGGAAGCGCTTCATTTCCTCCCAGATGAACCCGGCCATCATGGACCAGACCGCCGTTGATGTGGCAGCAGGTGATACTGTCTTCCGCGCTACTGGCTCCATCTTACGCTTCCCCGGCTTTACCTCCGTATATACCGAGGGCAAAGATAGTGATGACGATGCCGATAAGGAAGGGCTTCTCCCTGACCTGAAAGAGGGGGA
>JADFVX010000038.1 GCA_015222755.1 Pseudomonadota bacterium
TCAGTAAGGTCTCTGCCGCACTTTTTACAGCTGTCAAGGTAGTCAAAACTTATAAAGTTACATTTAGGACACTTCATGTTTAATCCCTAAGGCTAGTGTCGTGTCTACCGTAAAATGATGGTCTCAGAGCCATTCAAACAGTCCAAGGCAAGGCGCAACCACATAGGAATAGTTATTCATATTTCAAGTGGCTGCAACGCCGCATTGGGTTGTTTGAGTGGCTCCCTTAGGGCGAGTCGATAAGCGCCCATCTGCTTTGTTGCGCTCGCTTGAATTATCTACTGATAGTTCTGCACTCGCGCGCCTTGCATATGGCCGCTTCTCGACTCGCTGAGACCGTCATTTTACGGTGGACACGACACTGGAGTATTTTTTCTCTTTTTCTAGTTTCGGAAGTTACCATAAGGGCTGATTAAGGGTCAAGGAATAATTAGTCCGCCTATCCCGATGAATCGGGACGGGGCATCTGATTTTCTAATACTATCTCCTCCCCCTTTAGAATATCCTGGGCAACAAGGATCTCTTCATGACTTCCCAGCAAAACCAGAATATCTCCCTTGTCAAGGACGAAGTCGGGCGGTGGATTTGTCCGTGTTTTCCCCCCTCTGGCCACAGCAATGATGCTGGCACCACTGTCATACCTTAAGTTTAAACTTCTAATGCTTTTGCTGATAGCCGGGCTGCCTTCTTCAAGATAAAAGGAATCACTTGTGCTTGCTGCCAGCATTTCTGTGATTGCTGTTATCTTCTCAGCCGTCAGAGAACTGCCTCTCAACATGGCATAGCCTTCAAAACGGACAAGGTCGATCTGGTTCTGGATAATATTGCCCGGTATCTTGTACTCCTTCAGCACTCGCGAGAAAATTTCAACAGAGGTTTCAAACTCCTCGGGAATAACCTGGTCCGCCCCTAATTCACTGAGAGCCGCAATCTCTCCCATGTATTTTGTTCTCACAATAATATGCAGTTTGGGATTGATCTCTCTTGCAATCTTTATCCCCCGCCTCAAGGCTGCCGGATCAGCAATAGTAAAGACGATTATCTTGGCAGCGGCTACGCCCACACTTCTCAAGACTTCTGCATAACTGGTGTCCCCATAGTAGGCAATATGGCCTGCCTCCTTAGCTTTTTTAACATTTTCATGGTTAATGTCGACGATAACGTAGGAGATACCCGTCTTCTGGAGGACAGTGGCCAGATGCTCCCCGATGAGACCATAACCGGCAATAATGACATGGTTAATAACACTGGATGTTCTCGCATTAATGTCTGCAAGGACATCCCCCCCACGTGGGATAAGGTTAGGCAGCCGGGTCGCTAAGCCCGGGGCCACCTTTATCAACAGGGGTGTGAAAAACATGGAAAGGACAATGGCAGAAAGAAAGATCTGATACAGTGACTGCTCCATCAGCTGGAGACCTTCTCCGATCTTTAAGAGCACAAAAGAAAACTCACCCACCTGGGCAAGACTCAGGCCGACGATCAATGCGATCCTCAAGGGATATCTCATCACAAAAGTGATGATGAAGATGAGAAGCGATTTAAAGACAATAATAATAGCCGTCAATATGATAATAGGTAGCCATTGCTCTAGCATGCTGTCGAAACGGATGAGCATTCCGATGGAGATAAAAAATATGCTGTTAAAGATATCGCGAAAAGGCATGACAGTGGCTGTGATCTGATGGCTGTATTCCGACTCCGAGATGACGATGCCGGCAATAAAGGCGCCAAGGGCAAGGGAGAGTCCAAAATGGGAGGAGAGCCAGGCTGTGCCGAGGCAGATAAATATTCCTGCCATTGTCAGGACTTCAGGGCTTCTTAAGCGAACGACCTGGTGAAGAAAGAGGGGAACGATGTAATAGGCTGCCACAATAATACCCGCCACTGCCAGAACAGCAATGCCCAGCGCCTTTCCTGCCTCAACAAGAGAGGGATCACTGCCGCTGCCGAAGATTTGAAGAAAAAGGACCATGGGAACAATGGCCATGTCCTGCGTGAGCAGCGTTCCCAGACATAAACGTCCCTGCGCTGATTCCATCTCTCCGGCTTCCATATAGAGTTTTAATACGATTGCCGTACTGCTTAAGGTTATGACAAAGCCGATAAAAAAAGCTTCCACCACAGGGACCTTGAATAGATAGAGCAATCCAGCTACCAGGAGCGTTGAAAGGCCCACCTGCAAGATGGCGACAGTCAATCCGCGCGTCCCCACCTTAGCGATTTCCGTCAAGGAAAATTCTATTCCGATAGTGAACAAAAGCAGGACCACACCGATCTCCGCCATGACTTCCACAAGCTCTTTTTCGTGGATAAGCCCGATTCCGAAGGGGCCGATAATTACACCAACAACGATGAAGCCGATGATGGCAGGAATTTTTATGCGATGAGAAAGGAGAGAGGTAAGGATTAACGTAAAGAGGAGGATAACAATATCTTTTAAGATGAGAAACTCGTGCATTTTACCTCTGGGACAGTTTTTTTAAAGTTTATCAGATTTTATAGTGTGACGCCACTGATTAGAACCGGTAGCTCTATGCACAAGTTATTTATTGATGTTTAGAGCATTTTTGTCTAACATAAAAACTTGAATCTCTCTTTGAGGAAATATGAAAAACTATTCTTTCCACATATATTTAAATCGTCTGCAATTTATTGTATCACTTAACATTTTTTTACTCGCTTTATTCTGTTCGCCATCATTAGCGATGGAAGAGCCCTGGTCGGTAAGCAGCCACTCACCTGTTTTTGACTCGTCTTCAAAAGGCCTCAACAAAGAAAGCGCCTCCCATTTCAACGCGCTTATCTGGGCTGTTGATGGTTTCCAGGCATTCATTTCACCAGTAGATGGCGACAGATGTAGCATGTATCCCACCTGCTCGTCCTATAGCAAAGAGGCTATAAAAAAATATGGCTCAGTAAAAGGATTCATTATGACATCTGACAGGCTGCTCCATGAGGCTGATGAACCTTCCTACGCGCCCCTTATCAATATTCATGGTGAATTGAGAGTTTACGATCCTGTAGAAAACAACGATTTCTGGTAAACATGGTGAGACACATTCCTGGAAAATTTCATACTACTTTACTTTTGTCCCTATTTATCGCCCTTATCCTCCTGACACAGGCATCCCGACCCGCTTATAGTGAAGAGGATCGTAATAATGATTTATCTGCCAAGTCAATCGCCTCATTTGCCGACAGTCTTTTTAAAGAAAGGGACTTTTACAGGGCCATTACCGAATATAAACGGCTCATTTTTTTCTATCCTCAATCACAATTATCAAAGCGTGCAAGACTGCAAATAGCGCTTGCCTATATGGAAGGCAAGAAATTTGGCGCCGCACAATCGGCCCTTGAAGACTTTATCGACCTCTACGACGATGATGAGATGAAATGGCAGGCCATTTTCTATATGGCAGAGGTTCACTACCGGGCAGGGGATTATGGTGAGGCGATACAACTCTTTTCCCGGGTAGAATCAGCGGATACGACAGCTGAGCTTAAAAAAGAAGCCACGGTGAAAAAGGGGTGGGCTTTCGTTAAAAAAGGTGACTGGGCTGCAGCCTCTCACCTCTTTAAAACAACGAATGCAGATGAAAAAAGAGAATCCATTGACAGACTCTCCCTGGAGTTAACAAAGGTCGACTTACGCCATAAGTCCCCTGCCCTGGCAGGGACATTGTCTGCTGTTTTGCCTGGCGCCGGTCAACTGTATGTGGGACGAAAGAAAGATGCAGCCGCCGCTTTTTTGTTGAACGGCGCTTTCATTCTTGGCGCTGTTGAAGCCTTCAGGGACGACAAAGATGTCATCGGAGGCATATTGCTCTTTTTTGAAGCCGGTTGGTATGCGGGAAATATCTATAGTGCCATCGGTGGTGCACACAAATATAATGACAAGCAAAAAAGTGATTATATATACAGCCTGGAAAGGAGATATTCTCTCAAGGTGAATGGTAGGGGTGATGTCTTCGGGCTATATAAGATTAGCTTTTAGAAACTAATAACCAGTTTAAAGCATCTTAATGAGAAGCTAACAGTTTTGTCATTCCCGCATTTTTTAAGCGGGAATCCATGACTCAGGCCTTTCTGGATACCCGACAAAAGCACTCGGGCATGACAAATTCAGTAAAACTTTACAATAGCAAAAACTTAACCGGAGAACGCTGAAAAAAATGGAAAGAAAATCCATCCTCTGCCCCAACTGCCGAAAGCTCATCAATACCGATGAACCCACCTGCCCTTTTTGCGGCATGTCAAAGCCGGCCTCACAGTGGAAAGCAGTAACATCCAGGCTCATGTCTCCCTCTTCGGGAAATATCATTCAATATATTCTCTATCTCAATATCTTCATCTATGTTCTGTCACTACTTTTGAGCATGTCACAAATCGGCATGTCATCCAATCCGTTCAGGTTTCTTTCACCCTCGATAGGCGCCCTTCAGCTGCTGGGCGCATCAGGAACAATCCCTATCGATTATTATCACCGCTGGTGGGCCCCCATATCAGCAAATTACCTGCACGGAGGAATACTTCATATCTTTTTCAACATGATGGCCTTAAGACAGCTGGGCCCTACCGTTATTCAAGAATACGGCGCTAATCGCATGATTATTATTTACACCCTGGGTGGAGTGATCGGCTTCCTCTTTTCCTATATGGCAGGCACACCCTTCACACTGGGCGCATCAGCTGCCGTCTGCAGCCTCATAGGTTCCATACTTTACTACGGAAAAAGCCGGGGGGGAGCTTATGGACAGGCGCTGTACAAAGAAGTCTTCGGCTGGGTGATCGGTTTGGGTATTTTCGGTTTCGTTGTACCCGGCATCGACAACTGGGCCCACGGAGGCGGAATCCTCGGTGGCATCCTCATCGGTTATATTCTTGGTTACAGGGAAAAGAAAAGAGATTCGCTGAGTCATAGTATTCTGGCCGCAGCTTGTATTGTGATTACACTGATCAGTCTGAGCCTGGGAATAATAACAAGAGTTTTTTTGTAGTTTGCTGATGTCACCCTGAGCCTGTCGAAGGGCATTCCGGATTCCATCAGTTGTCATTCCGGGCCTGATAAGCCTGCCCCGTACTTGATACGGGGGAATCCAGATTTACAAAGAACTGGATTCCCGTCTTCACGGGAATGACAGGACGCAGCAAGCTGCGGGGATTTCAAAGATTAATTAAAGGGAGAGAGTCAGTCCATGAGTCAAGCAACAGATCAGAAAAGTTCAGAGCGTTCCGCCACATTATTGATATACTGCCCCGACAAGAAGGGCA
>JADFVX010000039.1 GCA_015222755.1 Pseudomonadota bacterium
CACTTATAGTGCTGGCGCTTTTCGTAGGATATGAGGGTTTTTCAGTATTTTATCAGGTGAGACAGGCGGGGGAGCAAGAGGCCCTTGCCGAGACTTGATCCTCTTTAGCTAAGAGGTCCCCCCAGGAATAGCTAAATCAAAAATCCTGTAATATTAGAAACCTGGCCTGGTACTTGGTCATGGGCTGGTTGTCAGGAATGCTTGGGCTCTATAAGCAATCCTCTATCTCGTTCCGCTCCACTGGAGCTTCGTTCGGAGTATACTGTAGTAGTCCCTGAATGGCGACTTTATAAGCTGTGTACAGTTTTTTGACCTCTCTATCCTTACCTCATCTCCGGCCTTCAAGGCAAAGGATACCTGCCCGTCCAGAGTAAGAAGGTGGTCCACATTCTCTGTTTTCAGGGTGACTTTTACCCGAGCCTTGTCTGAGAGCACTATTGGCCGGTTGTTCAGCGTAAAGGGGCATATAGGTGTCATCAGCATGGCGTGCAGAGTAGGGCATATAATCGGCCCTGCTGCTGCCAGCGAATATCCCGTAGAACCGGTAGGTGTGGATATGATAAGGCCGTCTACCCGGTATAGGGTAAGATACTGTCCATCTATGGTTGTCTCAAGGTCTATTATGCGGGCTATGGCCCCCTTGTTGATTACAACATCGTTTAGCGCGTTATACTGGGTGATTTGCTCCCCCTGCCTGTAGATGCTTGCACTTAGCATCATCCGTTCTTCAAGTTCATAATCTCCGGCAAGGACCTTTTCCAGCATTGGAAAAAGCTCATCTAATGTAATCTCTGTAAGAAAGCCCAGGCTGCCAAGGTTAACTCCCAGTATCGGCACCTTGTTTTCCCCAACCAGACGGGCAACACTAAGCAGTGTACCGTCACCCCCCAGCACTATAAGGAGGTCAACCAATCCCGGTATTTCAGACTTGCTATAAGCCATACTTACGTCAAGCTGTAGAGCAACCTCTTCCTCGAAGAAAGGATCTATATCATGCTCTTCCAACCAGATGTGAAGCTTTGCAGCGAGCACCAAGGCTTCGGGCTTATTTTTCTTTAGAATAATGCCTACTTTTTTCATGCCCCATCCATATGATAAAGTCGCTGTAAATTTAACATAAATGGCATTTAGCTGTCTATTTTTTTGATTTACGCGCATAAGGGATATGAGAAAGGGGCGCTTTATGCTATATTCCCAAAATGTTGAAAAGAGGAGAAAAGACCGGCCTTGTTCCCCTTGCCGAGAGGATGAGACCACGTAATTTTGAAGAATTTATTGGGCAGGAAACGCTTGTTGGTGACGGGCGCCCTTTGAAAATAGCCGTAGAGAGAGGTAGCATACCATCGCTTATTCTCTGGGGCCCTCCCGGCTCGGGGAAAACAACCCTTGCCAATCTTATTGCCAGGAAGCTGGATGTCGATTTTGTCTCCATATCTGCTGTTCTGTCTGGCGTCAAAGATGTGCGTGCCATCATGGAAAAGGCCCGTGAGTTGAAGGAAAAGGGAAGGGAGACGCTGCTCTTTGTCGATGAAGTCCACCGCTTTAACAAGGCGCAGCAGGATGCCTTTCTTCATCATATCGAAGACGGAACTATCACTTTTATAGGAGCCACCACGGAAAATCCATCCTTTGAGGTTGTTTCCCCTCTCCTTTCCCGGTGCAAGGTCATCTCTCTTCAGGGACATAGTGAAGATGGGCTGGTAGAAATTATGAAAGGGGCGCTTACCGACCCTGAGCGGGGACTTGGGGAAATCTCTATAGATGTAGATCCTGAAGTCCTCTCATTCATTGCCGCTTCTTCTCACGGCGATGCCAGGGTCGCCCTTGGAGCGCTGGAGGACCTCATTAATTTCAGACAGGAGGGTAATAGTCCTGTCAATATCAGCCTGGCTGATGCTGAAGAGGTACTTAGCAAAAAGGCTCTTCTCTATGACAAGGGAGGGGAGGAGCACTACAATGTTATCTCGGCCTTCATAAAAAGTATGCGGGACAGTGATCCTGACGCAGCCCTCTACTGGCTTGCCAGGATGCTGGAGGCAGGGGAAGACCCACTTTTTGTGGCAAGGCGGATGGTGATATTCGCATCAGAAGATATTGGGAATGCCGACCCGCGCGCAATAACTGTCGCCATTTCTGCCAAGGATTCCTTTCATTTTATCGGCATGCCTGAAGGCTGGATCCCACTGGCTCAGGCTGTTACCTACCTCGCCACGGCACCAAAGAGCAACGCCTCCTATGCAGGATACAAAGAGGCGGTAAAAGATGTTAGGCAGTTTGGAGGGCTTCCAGTGCCTATGCATATGAGGAACGCACCTACAAAACTTATGAAAGATATTGGTTGCGGCAAGGGCTACCGTTACCCCCACGATTATGAGGGGGGCTATTCCGGTCAGGAGAACCTGCCGGAAAGGCTCAAGGCCAAGAGCTATTACCGTCCTGCCGACCGGGGATATGAACAGCGTATCAGGGAGCGTATGGAACACCTGAAAGAAACGGCAAAGAGGAAAGATTAAGATGCAAAAAATAAAGATACTGTCGGAAAACCTGTCAAATATGATAGCTGCCGGCGAGGTGGTGGAGCGACCCTTTTCTGTTGTAAAGGAGCTTGTGGAAAATTCGATAGATGCCGGAAGTTCGCGTATAGATATACTTATAAAAGAGGGGGGCAAAAGGCTGGTGCGTATTGCCGATAATGGCTCCGGCATGAGCCGTGATGACATGCTGCTATCACTGGAGCGGCATGCCACTAGCAAGCTGGGCTGTGCCGACGACCTCTTCAATATTACGACTATGGGTTTCAGGGGAGAAGCCCTGGCCAGTATAGCCTCAGTTTCAAAGATGACCATTTACTCAAAAGAGCACGGAGCTGTCGAGGGAACTGAACTTATCTCAGAAGCGGGTGAGATCCGCGACGTCCGTTCGGCAGGCCTGCCGGGAGGGACTATTGTAGAGGTAAAAAACCTTTTCTTTAATACGCCGGCAAGAAAGAAATTTTTGAAGACTACCTCTACCGAGATGGGGCACATCAGTGATTATGTTGTACGAACGGCCCTGGCCTTCCCAGCCATAGCATTCAGCTTGCACGGTGATAAAGGTGTGGTTCATGATTTCCCCTCCGGGGGAAGTATTGAGGAGCGCGTAAAGCTGCTTTTTGGCAGGGAAACGGCGGGGCAGCTTCTTGTAGTCGAAGAAGAGCTTCCAGATCTTCGGATCTCAGGCTTTATCACGCCTCCAACTGTACAGCGCTCCAGTGCTTCTGGCCTCTATCTTTATGTAAACGGTCGCTTTGTCAGGGATAAGGTGATGCGTCATGCGATGCTTCAGGGCTACGAAAGCTTTATCATGAAGGGGAAGTATCCTCTGGCCCTGCTCTTTCTGGAGATGGATCCATCGGCTGTTGATGTTAATGTACATCCTGCCAAGAGTGAGGTAAAATTTCGTGACTCCACTCAGGTTCATGACCTGACCCGCTTAGCAGTGTACAGAACCTTGCAGAAGAGGCAGTGGCTGGGGTCTGAGGAGAAAGAGTCCGAGGGCCTGACCCAAAACAGGGCGGAGGACATCAAGAATGCAGCCTCAGATTATATGGCCGAAAGTGGGTCTCTTGACCTGAGAGGGGGCCATACTGCGCATGAAGAATCTCCGGCCTACGGGCAGAAACCGTCAAGAGCGGATGCCTTGCCCATTAAGAGAGTGGACACCAAGCGCGAAGATGAGGGCAGTGCGTCTTATTTCTCCTCCCTTAATGTTATAGGTCAGGCAGGGGAGATGTATATTATTTGCGAGGGACGTGATGGCCTCGTACTTATCGACCAGCATGCCGCCTATGAGCGTATTGCCTTCGAGACACTGAAGTCGGGATATGTGGGTAAATACTTCAAATCTCAAAACCTGCTTATGCCCGAAACGGTGGAAGTCACGCCAAAAGAGGCGGCTGCCCTGGAGGAAAACCTTCCAGATATAAGCCGCCTGGGTTTTGAAATAGAGCCCTTTGGAGGGAACAGCTTCATTGTAAGTGCTGTACCTGCCATCCTTGGGACTCGAAGTGTGAAGACAATAATTGCTGATATGGCATCCGAACTTTGCGAGATGGGCAGGTCTAAGGCCTTTGCCTCTGCCCTCGATGATATCCTTAAGCGTATAGCCTGCCATTCCGTTGTCCGTGGCTGCCGCCGCATGAGTCATGGTGAGATGAGGGATCTCCTTCGCCAGATGGACAGCTCGGGCATTGTGCCTCATTGCCCCCACGGGCGTCCTGCCCATATCGATATAAAGATTGCGGAAATAGAAAAACGCTTCGAGAGGGCCTGATGGCAAGGCCTCCCCTGGTAGCCATAGTAGGCCCCACGGCATCGGGGAAAAGCACGTTGGCTGTGGAGCTGGCAAAGGCTGTGGATGGGGAGGTGGTCAGTGCAGATTCTATGCAGGTCTACCGCTATTTTGATATTGGTACGGCAAAGCCTACACTTCCTGAGATGCAGGGAGTGCCCCACCATATGATAGATGTTGTATCTCCCCATGAGCCTTTCAGCGTTTCCGACTATCGAAAGCAGGCGATGGCGGCAATAGAGGACATCCTCTGTCGCGGTAAAAAGGTTATCCTCTGTGGTGGTACAGGGCTGTACATCCGGGCCTTGACAAGGGGGCTTGCAGATACCCCGGAAGGTGATTGCAAGCTCAGGAGGGGCTTGAGGCAAAAACTGGAAGAGGGCGGCTCTGAGGCACTCCATGAACAACTAAAGAAGATCGATCCTGCCGCTGCGAAAAGTATACATCCAAACAATGTTGTCCGCGTTATCCGGGCCATAGAAGTGGCCATGCTCTCAGGTAGAAAGCTCTCTGAGTATCAGTCGGCTCACCAGTTTGCCGATGCACACTTTGACCTGATGATGCTTGGGATAGATGTTTCGCGTGAGGCCCTGTATGCAAGGATCGAATCAAGGGTTGATAAGATGATTGCAGGTGGACTGGTAGAAGAGGTCAAAGTGCTTCTGGAAAGGGGCTACGGGAGAGACCTGAAGCCGATGCGAAGTATAGGATACAAGGAGGTCTGCGCCCACCTGATTGACGGCCTTCCACTGGCAGATGCCGTGGAGCTTATAAAACGCGACAGTCGCCGCTATGCCAAACGCCAGATGACATGGTTCAGAAAAGAAGACGTTAGCTGGGGGGGCTTTGAGGAACTTGCCTCGGGCAGGACCTTTTCGGAGACGACGGAATTTCTATCCTCTTAAGCTAGTCTTTGGAGGCTGTTGCAACTACCAGCTTTGTAATACCTGATTCTTTTGCGATATCCATAACTGCCACAACATCCCCGTGGCTTGCCTTCTCGTCGGCATTTATGATGACAACAGATTCTATGCTCATCTCGGCTGCATTGATGAATGCTTCTTTCAGCGCTTCCAGGTTTACTTTGTCTTCACCCAGATAGAAGTCTCCCTCTCTTGAAATGCTTATTTCTACCTCCTCCTTTTGTTTTTTGATCTCTTCTGCCGAGGATTTTGGCAGGCTGATATTAATCCCGGGCTGAACTATAAAGGTAGTCGACAGCATAAAGAAGATGAGCAGGAGAAATACGACATCTATCATGGGTGTGATGTCGGGCGGGGCTTCATCGCGCTTGTTTCTTTTGAATTTCATAGGGCCTATAGATCAGAAGATGTTTCTGCAGTTTTGGCAGGCTTTTTTTTCTTTTTCTTATTCACCTCTTCCTCGGTCTTAAGCAGATCCACAAGATTCAGAGAGTACTCTTCCATATCTATGACAAGCTGGTCTGCCCTGCTAGTTAGGAATTTATAAGCCACAAAGGTCGGTATGGCTACGGTAAGCCCAGATGCTGTTGTGATAAGCGCCTCGGATATGCCACCGGCCAGGACGGCAGGGTCGCCCACGCCGCCTGCGGCTATTACGTTGAAGGCCTTGATCATTCCTGAAACAGTACCCAGAAGGCCAAGAAGAGGGCTTATGTTTGCTATAGTCCCAAGTATTCCCGTATGTTTGTCCAGTAAGGTTACCTCTCTTCTCCCCGCCTCTTCTATTGCCTCCTTTATATCTGAAGTGCGCCTTCCATGGGATTTGAGTGCGGTAAGAATGATTCTGGAAAGGCAGGAATCATTCCTGCCGCACATATAAAGGGCCTCACCTACCTTGTTTTCTTTCAGTAGTCTTTCCACAGTAGCAAACAGATCGGCCGGGAGTACATTTTCCTTCTTCATAGACCACAGCCTTTCTATGAATATGGCAAGGGCAAAAAGGGAACAGGATATTATAGGTATCATAACGATACCACCCTTGGACAAATACTCAAATGTTTGTGATATACTGCCGAACATAAGCACCTCTTTTTTGAACAGTATTACCACCATAGCTTAAATATTGCAAGTTAAACTCTTACTCCTGTTTCAAGCCTTTTTCCTGCAATAGGGGATATTTATGTTTGTTGAAAAAATAGTCCACACAATAAAAAAATACGGGATGCTATCGGAGGGAGACACTATTATAGCCGGTGTTTCCGGCGGTCTTGATTCCATTGTTCTTTTGCACATTTTGGACGGCTTTGTCAGGGATGAGGGGGGTCAACTTATTGTCGCTCATCTGCACCATGGTCTGAGGGGAGAGGAAGCAGACAGGGACGAGACCTTTGTTGCCGAAAGGGCAAAAAAACTTGGCCTTGTTTACAGGTGCAGGAAGGCTGAGCTGTCTTCCAGAGTAAAAGAGACAAGGGAAAATCTGCAGGCTGCCGCAAGAGATGAGCGCTACCGCTTTTTTGAGTCCGTGCGGGAAGAATTCAACGGTGACAAGATAGCCCTGGGGCATAATGCCGATGATCAGGCTGAAACTGTTCTCATGAGAATTGTGCGGGGCTGTGGCATTAAAGGTCTGGCAGGGATCCCTCCCGTAAGGAGTAATATCGTTCGCCCTCTCATTGAAACAAGGCGATCTGAGATTGCGGCATTTGCTGCCAGTAAAGGGATATCATATGTGGAGGACAGTTCCAATAAG
>JADFVX010000004.1 GCA_015222755.1 Pseudomonadota bacterium
GAAATGCCGGATGCAGATGGATTTATGCTGCTCCTTGCATGTTCCCTGAGCGGCGTGGCGGCGCAGTATTTTCTTACCCATGGGTATCGCTATATCTCGGCTGTGGGGGGTAGCATAGTCTCGGCATCAAGGGTATATATGGCATCGATATTGGGAATAATTTTTTTCAACGACCCTGTAAATATGGTGCTCTTTGCAGGGACTGTCCTCATAGTCTCCAGCAATGTGTTTGTATCCAGGATAGAGGCGGCTTGACAGCAGGTTCAATTGTGGCTATCCTGCTCCTTGGTTTCGCAACGTGTGTTGTTTTAATAAGTCCTTGGAATCCCCATCTTTTGGGCGGGTTCAAAGTTAATCGGCTTTGCCATAAGAATTCTTCTTTTCTTTGCCGGCCAAAGAATAAGAAGCAAAAGAAAGGCCGCCCCAAAACTTGGCCTTTGGCTTCCCTCATTACGCAGTTGCCTGAGGCGGTCACAAAAACTCGCTTCGCTCAGACAGTTTGTGGCCTTCTTCCTCATGCAATTGCTGCACTCGGCTGTGTTTTAACGGGAAAGAAAACCAGGCCCTTTTGGGGCCAAAGCAAGGCCAAGCCCTCAGGGTGTGGAGTCTTTATTTAGGAGTTTCAATATGATTAGTACACGCATCACGTCATTAAAAGTTTTACCCAGATTGTTTCTATTCAGCTTATTATTAGTTTTATCGGCCTGTGGTGGAGGCGATGATGAAACAAAAAAGAACGACTTTGATCTTTCCCGGTCGTTGGTTTCAATGAACAAAATAATAGCGGGGGGACCTCCGCGTGACGGCATCCCGGCACTCGATGAGCCTAAGTTTGTGAGTGCAGGAGGGGCAGACTTTATCAGACCTGAAGATAGTATACTCGGCCTTGTCATAGATGGCGTGGCCAGAGCCTACCCCGTTAAAATACTCAACTGGCATGAGATTGTAAATGACCAGATAAATGATACCCCGTTTATAGTCACATACTGTCCGCTTTGCGCCAGTGGTGCCGCCTATTCTCCTATGGTTAAGGGGCAGAAATTCCACTTTGCTGTGTCGGGACTCTTATATAACAGCAACATGCTGCTTTTTGATCGTGAAACGGAATCCCTCTGGTCGCAGGTCATGGGCAAGGCCATAACCGGCCAGTACCGTGGCACTTCGCTTAAACTCCTGCCCCTGACTCATACCTCGTGGAAGTCCTGGCGGGCAAAATATCCCGAGACACAGGTCTTGTCTGTTGAGACTGGTTTTGAGCGAGACTATGACAAGAACATCTACGCTGATTATCAGAAGTCTGACCGGATAATGTTTGCAGTTACCAATAAGCCGCCTGAAGCTTACCGTAACAAGGAGCAGGTTATCGGACTACAGGTAGGCAAGTTGTTTAAGGCCTACCCCTTTTCAGAGCTCAGCAAGAATGGGAAGGAAACCTTTAATGATGAGCTTGACGGGAAGAGTTTTACGGTACACTGGGATGAGGCTTCCCGCATCGCCTATATAACGGATACCGATGAAAATGTAATGCCCGTTATTACAAGCTATCTTTTTGCATGGTTTACATTCCACCCCACAACGGAGTTCTTCGAGGCCCGATAGCTCTGTCGCATGATTGATTTTTTAGGCCCCCGTGCCCTCTAAAATCCACATCCCCCCCCTGGCACAAAAAAATGCAAAAAAGCAATATCTGTCGCATATTAAGCAATATCTGTCGCGTATAATCTTCTTTTTTATGGTACAATTTACTATCTTTTCTAAATACAACTTAAAGAAGTGTGGTGTTAAATGAAGTCCGTTCTTATAGTAGAAGACAATAGAACCCTCCATGACCTTTACAAGGCGCTCATTGTCTCCACCTACCCCGAGCTTATAGTAGCTTACGCATTTGATGGTAAAGAGGCGCTCGACAAGATAAAGAAACTTGAATATTGTGCGCTCATTTCTGATATAGATATGCCGGGTATGGATGGCATAGAGCTCTATAAATCGCTGAAGGAAGAAAATTCTGCCCTTGCTAGAAAAATGGTCTTTATCACCAGTGGTTATGACAATCCTGAATACAAGTCCTTTATAAATATGGAGAAAATACCCTTTTTAGCTAAACCCTTTAATCGTAAAGATTTTATTTCTTGTCTGGATAGGGTGCTCTGTGATAAAGGTGACTCCCAGCATAATTCAGGATTCCCAGCTTCTCCAGATGCAAAGCATTGAGGGCTTAAGCTGCCTGTACGCGTGAGTAGTTGATGGTTCAGGTGTGGCACTCATGCGGTCAACGCAGGGGCTATTTCAATTATAAAATTCTGTGCCTCAAGCAGGGAATTCCCTCCCTGATTTCATCTGTATAAGAGCTGTCTATTTCTGCAAAGATTACAGACTCCTCTTCCCCTGCCCTGGCAAGAACCTTCCCCCAGGGGTCAATGATCATTGAATTTCCGTAGGTCCTGCGTGTATCACTGTGCATGCCTGTTTGTGCCGGAGCGACAAGATAGCACTGGTTCTCTATTGCTCTTGCCCTTAGCAGCACTTCCCAATGTGCAAGGCCTGTCTTGTAAGTAAAGGCCGCCGGAGCAAATAAAAGCCTTGCCCCTTCATTGACCAGACGGCGATAAAGTTCCGGGAAACGGAGGTCATAGCATACCGACAGACCTGCTCGGCCAAATGGGGTATCTGCACAGACGGGGGATTTGCCTCTTTTGACCACACGAGACTCCATATGACTTTCTCCTCCCCGGATATTGACATCAAAAAGGTGGATCTTGTCGTACCTTGCAGTTATATCACCATTGTCATTGATCAGCAGGGAGCTGTTGTATACCTTGCCCTCCCCGGCGTGCATTGCTATGCTGCCGCCAAGGAGCCACACCCTGTTTTCCTGCGCAAAATCCTTCAGGAAAAGCACAGAAGTTCCATTCTCTATGCTTTCCGCCTCGGCCAATTTTTCTTCATCACTTCCCATGAAGGAAAAGTTCTCGGGTAGAGCGATCAGGCTAGCCCCGTCTTTTACAGCCTTTAAGAGAAGGCCCTCGGATTTTTTCAGGTTGGCAGCCTTATCCGCAATGGAAGTCATCTGTATTGCAGCAGTTTTTATTTTCATATAGCAATCCCCTGTTTTTTCTGATTATACATCATTTATAAAAATCGCAATAGATGACGCTTTATTAATTCTATTTTGTCTTTAAAGCTAACTTAAGCTACTTGTAATGCAGGTGTTTTTAGTTTATATAGTTTGACAGCCAACCCTTCAGGATTTAGAATGATTTCAATATCCACTTTAAAGGGGTGTATCAATGAGCAAACAAGAAAACACTGCCAGCCAGAACAAAATGCCGATTATACCTGAGGAGTTGATCGTTGCCCCTCTGAAGGACATGGTGATATTCCCCTACATGGCCCTGCCTCTTTTCTTCACCAGAGACAAGGTCGCCAAGGCCGTTCACCAGGCGATGGAGGAAAGCCACATAGTTGCGCTTGTGGCTCAAAGGGACAGCGGCACAGAGGACCCGACAACTGAAGATCTATATGGCGTTGCTACGGCGGCTGTGATTAAGCAGATAGTTGCGCTCCCTGAAGGTGGTATTAAGGTAGTGGTAGAGGGCTTAAGCCGGGTCGAGATAAAGGAATATACCAGCAAAGATGCGCCATTTAGGGCAAAGGTCGAGTCTGTAAAAGAGTTCCAGGAAAAAAATATAGTCATGGATGCCCTTGTGCAGAGCGTCAATGCACTTTTCAAGCTCTCCCTTTCATTGGGGCGTCCACTGCCCGAAGATGTAATGGAGATGATAGAAAAGATAGACAACCCTGCCCGTCTTGCAGATTTGATAGCAGTATATCTGCCCCTGAGTGTCGAGGAGTCGCAGGGGATACTGGAGACCTTTGATCCTCTTGAACGCCTGAAAAAGGCCTTCCTCCATCTAAATGACGAGGTCAAGAACCTCCAGGTCCGCTCCAAGATCCAGGAAGGCGTTACCCGGGAGATGGGAAAGGGGCAGAAGGACTACCTGCTGCGCCAGCAGATGAAGGCCATACAGAAGGAACTTGGGGAGGAAGACCCTCAAACGGCAGAGATAAATGAACTGCGTGAAAAGATAGATAGTGCGGAGATGCCTGAAGAGGTACTTGATGCTGCCAACAAGGAGCTTGACCGTCTGGCAAAGATGAATCCTGCCTCTGCCGAATATACTGTCTCACGAACCTATATCGATTACCTTGTCAATATGCCATGGAATGTCTCCACGGAGGACAACCTGGATATAGGGCGCGCCGAGGAAATACTTAACGAAGACCACTATGACCTTGAGAAGATAAAGGAGCGTATACTGGAGTATCTTGCCGTCAGGAAGCTCAAGGACGATATGCATGGCCCCATACTTTGCTTTACCGGCCCTCCCGGTACGGGGAAAACGTCTCTTGGCAAGTCGATTGCGCGGGCTATGGGCCGTAAATTTATACGAATATCGCTGGGCGGCATGAGGGATGAGGCTGAAATAAGGGGGCACCGCCGGACTTATGTAGGCGCGCTTCCCGGTCGTATCATTCAGGAGATCAGGCGCTGCGGGCACAACAACCCTGTTTTTATGCTCGATGAGGTCGATAAGATGGGACAGGATTTCAGGGGCGATCCCGCCTCGGCGCTTCTGGAGGTGCTTGATCCGGAGCAGAACTTCTCATTTACAGACCACTACCTGGATATTCCCTTTGACCTTACAAAGGTGATGTTTATTACAACGGCCAATATTACCGACCCCATTCCGCCTGCACTGAAAGACCGCATGGAAACGATTGCGCTATCGGGCTACACGGAGGAGGAAAAGGAAAAGATCGCCTTCAAATACCTGATACCCAAGCAGAAAGAGGAGAACGGCCTCTCAGGCGAAACACTGGAGTTTGCTTCTCCGGGAGTCCGGAAGATAATAAATGAGTACACACGTGAGGCGGGCCTTAGAAACCTGGAAAGGTCTATAGCTGCAATATGCCGCAAGGTAGCAAGGGAGATGACCCAGAAGGGCAAAAACAGGAAGGTAATTGATGAAGATGCCGTAGGCGAACTGCTTGGTCCCAGGAAGTTTTTTTTCGAGGTCGCAGAGGAAGAAGACAGGGTGGGTGTCGCCACAGGACTGGCATGGACTGCAGCCGGAGGCGACATCATATTCGTCGAGGCGCTTAAGATGAAGGGTAAAAAGGAACTCATGCTGACGGGCTCGCTGGGAGAGGTGATGCGGGAGTCGGCCATGGCAGCGCTGAGTTATATACGCAGCAATGCGCTGGCTCTTGGGATAGAGGAGGATTTTTACGGTGAAAATGATATACACATCCATGTCCCTCTTGGCGCCATACCTAAGGACGGCCCATCTGCCGGTGTTACCATAGCTACGGCACTTGTATCTCTGCTTACAGGAAGGCCTGCAAGGCGTGATGTGGCTATGACGGGGGAGATTACGCTCAGCGGCAAGGTCAGCCCTATAGGCGGTGTAAAGACAAAGGTCCTGGCGGCAAAAAGGGCCGGTGTAAAGACAATCATGCTGCCCGTTAGAAATGCCGTTGACCTTGAGGATGTGCCCGAGAGCATACGCAGTGAACTCCACTTTATATTTGTGGAAACCATAGATGATGTGATAAAAAATGCCCTTAAGTAAAATAGTGGAGAAGCCTGTTGAAGGATGATATGAAAAAGTGCCAGCAATGTGGACAGCTTATAAAACAGGAAGGCCTGAAAGAGGTGAAAATATCTAAATACATCTTGCGTGGTGCAATCATAGGACTGATTGTCGGTGCTATTTTTGACTACTTTTACTTTTACATAGGTGTCATAACAGATTTCTTCTCCTTCATGCCTGTAGTACACATTATAGCCGGAGTACTTGTGGGAATGCTGACTGGCTGGATAATCGGCGACAGAAAGAGGCTTCAGGCCCTGGCCGGGCTGCTTTGATGCAAAACTCAGCTTTTTACAAATCGTTTTACTGATGAGATGAAGACAGCATTTAGTCAGATCCCTTCCGTAGACCGTCTGCTCATATCCCCACACTTTGAAGCCCTGTCAAGGGAGTCCTCCAGAGAAAGGGTAGCCTCAACTCTCAGGGCCGTCCTTGCTGAGCTCCGATGCAAGCTTGAAAAAGATGAAAAAATAAACCTTTCCGGGGAGCATGTTGCAGATCTCGTTGCCCTCAAGATTGCCGAAGAGGATGCCCCTTCCCTTAAAAGGGTGATAAATGCCACGGGAACTGTAATCCATACAAACCTTGGCCGCTCTGTTCTTCCTGAAGAGGCCGTTGAGGCCGTAGTCGCAGCAGCCAGATATCCCCTCAGCCTTGAATATGACCTTGCAAAAGGCAAGAGGGGTGATCGCGATAGCCACCTTGAAGGCCTTATATGCCGGCTTACCGGTGCAGAGGCTGCAACAGTGGTAAACAATAATGCCGCCGCTGTCCTTCTGACGCTGAATTCACTTGCCCGGCGAAAAGAGGTGCTGGTCTCCCGCGGCGAGCTTGTTGAAATAGGCGGGAGCTTCAGGATCCCCGAGATTATCAGTGCCTCAGGATGCAAGATGCATGAGTTGGGCACGACCAACCGCACACGCATAGACGATTATAAAGATGTCCTGTCTGCAAAAACCGGCGCCATTCTAAAAGTACATACCAGTAACTACAGGGTCGTAGGCTTTACGGAAGAGACGGGCCTTGCTGCACTTGCAAAGCTGGTGAAAGACAAGAATATCCCTGTAATAGAAGACCTTGGAAGCGGAGCACTTGCAGACCTCTCGTCTTTCGGACTCACGAGGGAGCCGCTAGTGGAAGAAAGCCTGAGAAAGGGGGTCGACATCGTTACCTTTAGCGGAGACAAACTACTCGGCGGCCCACAGGCGGGCATCATTGCCGGCAGAAAAGACCTGATTAAAAGGATAAAGAAAAACCAGCTAAAAAGGGCCCTTCGGGTAGACAAGCTGACCATTGCGGCCCTTGCGGCGCTGCTAAAGCTCTATCTGAACAGGGATACCTTCTGTGAGAAGATCCCGACACTGCGCTTCCTTGCAAGGCCTTTGGTCGAACTGGAGGCGCTGGCAAAGCTCGCTGCCGAAGGGCTGGAAGATTATTTTGGAGGGGATGCTACGGTAGATGTCGAGGCTGGCAGCTCACAGATAGGAAGCGGTGCCCTCCCTGGAGAAGAAATACCTAGCAAGTTAATCGTTATCCGCCATAAAAGCCTGACGCCTTCAAGGCTTGCCGCCAGCTTCAGAAAAGCATCGCCGCCCATTATCGGCAGAGTAAAGGAGAACAGCTTTATCCTTGATGTCCGTTGTGTAGAAAGGGCCAAAGATCTGTTGCCACGCAAGAAGCTAAAAACCTGAAAGCTCATCAATTTAATTTGGCTGCAATGCCAATTGTTTGTGTATCAATAGCCTCATCAATTCCCCCCTTTTATTGACACTCCACCATATTTTGGCTATGATAGCGCCCTATCAATAATGGAGGTAGTTAGATGGCAAAAATCAGCCAGGCACTGATAAGCGTTTCAGACAAAACCGGTATAATCGAGTTAGCCGAAAAGTTAAAGAGTTTCGGTGTTCGTATACTTTCCACAGGCGGTACGGCAAAGCTTCTTCAGGAAAAAGGTATAGAGGTAACTGAGGTCGCCGACTACACGGGCTTCCCTGAGATGCTTGACGGCAGGGTAAAGACGCTTCACCCGAAGGTACATGGCGGGCTGCTTGGGCAAAGGGGTAATTCCGCTCATGTGAAGAAGATGAAGGAACACAATATCGACCCCATAGATATGGTAGTTGTAAATCTATACCCCTTTGAGGCGACAGTGGCAAAACCGGACTGCAGCCTTGAAGATGCAATAGAGAATATAGATATAGGCGGGCCTACAATGCTGCGCTCCGCTGCCAAAAACCACAGAGATGTGACGGTTATTGTAGATGCCGGTGACTATGAAAAGATTATGGCCGAGATGGATAAGAGTGGCGGTGAGCTCTCCTATGACACAAACTATTGCCTGGCAAAAAAGGTCTTTCAGCATACTGCAAGGTATGATGGCGCCATCACCAACTACCTGACCTCACTCGATGGAGAGAATAAGCAGGAATACCCCGCTGTACTTACAGTCCAGTATGAGAAGATGCAGGACATGCGCTACGGTGAAAACCCGCACCAGACGGCTGCCTTCTACCGTGAGCTTATAAATGATGAACCTTCCATTTCTAATGCCGTGCAGTTGCAGGGAAAGGAACTGTCCTTCAATAATATAGCCGACCTCAACTCAGCTATTGAACTGGTAAAGGAGTTTGAAGAGACCTGCGCTATTATAATAAAGCACAACAATGCATGTGGCGTTGCTGTCGATGCAGACTCTCTTGCCGAGGCGTATAGAAAGGCAAGGGCCTGCGACCCCGTATCTGCCTTTGGAGGGGTAATAGGCTTTAACCGCGTAGTGGATAAGGAGACGGCGGAAGAGATCACCTCCACCTTCGTTGAGGCCGTTATTGCGCCAGGATTTGATGAGGACGCCCTTGCCGTTTTCGGGGAGAAAAAGAATGTCCGTCTTCTTAAGACCCCTGAGCTGGCCGGTTTTGAGCAGTGTGGCTACGACATGAAAAAGGTAACAGGCGGCCTGCTTGTCCAGAGCCGTGATCTTGCCAGGATCGACGTCAGTGAGCTTAAGGTCGTTTCAAAAAAACAGCCTACCGAAGATGAACTCAAAGCCATGGCCTTTGCATGGAAGGTCTGCAAACATGTAAAATCAAACGCCATAATCTACGCGCATCCCGACAGGACTGTTGGAGTAGGCGCCGGACAGATGAGCCGTGTTGATTCGTCGAAGATTGCCATACTAAAGGCGCAGTCGCCTGTTACTGGAACGGTAATGGCCTCCGATGCCTTCTTCCCCTTCCGTGATGGAATCGATGCCGCTGCGGAAGCAGGTGCCGTAGCCGTTATCCAGCCGGGCGGTTCTATCCGGGATGAAGAGGTCATAGCTGCTGCCGATGAGCATGGCATGGCCATGGTCTTCACCGGGATCAGGCATTTTAAGCATTGATAGTAAAATATTGACACGGATTAACACTGATATATTATGATTTTCTAATACCATCTCCTCCCCCTTGAGGGGGGAGGATTAAGGTGGGGGTGATATTGTTTATGCCCCCTCACCCTAACCCTCTCCCGCTGGGGGAGAGGGGAATAATAAAAGATCTGTGCAAATCAGTGTCAGATTTTATAACAGGGGGTTGATGTGAAATATGTAGTATTGCTCGGTGATGGGATGAGCGACCACCCAATTGAGTCGCTTGGGGGGAAGACTCCCTTGGAGTGTGCAAAAACGCCCAATATGGACTTTATGGCCAGTAATGGGCTCATTGGTCAGGTTCAGACCATTCCCGAGGGTTTTCCGCCCGGCAGCGATGTGGCCAACCTGAGTGTTTTCGGCTATGAAATAGTGAAATATTACACGGGCCGCTCCCCGCTGGAGGCTGCCAGTATGGGCGTTGCCCTGGGCCCTGAAGATGTGGCATACCGCTGCAACTTTGTTACCCTTTCCGAAGGTATGGGCGGCCTCATAATGGAAGATTTCAGTGGAGGACATATCTCCACTGAAGAGGCTGCGGAACTTATAGCCGAACTTCAGGCCTCTCTTGGCAATGATGAATTTGAATTTCACCCAGGCGTAAGCTACAGGCACCTTCTTGTCTGGAAGGGCGGTCGGGACCGCCTGGAAACTACACCTCCCCACGATATATCCGACCGTCTTGTTACGCCGCATTTTCCAAAGGGAGATGGTGCCGATGCACTCTGTTCGCTTATGCAGCGCTCAAGGGCTATCCTTGAAAACAGTGCCGTCAACAAGAGGCGGGTCGCAGATGGAAAGAAGCCGGCCAATTCGATCTGGCTATGGGGTCAGGGCAAGGCGCCGAAGATGCCCGATTATAAGAGCCGTTATGGCCTGACGGGGGCGGTGATATCCGCAGTAGACCTCCTGAAGGGAATAGGGGTCTATGCCGGGCTGGATATTATAGATGTGCCGGGCGCCACGGGTTACATCGATACCAACTATGTGGGCAAGGCAGAATATGCCCTTAAAGCCCTTGAGACAAGGGATTACGTCTACCTTCACGTAGAGGCGCCCGATGAGGCGGCCCACAGCGGCAGTCTTGAAAACAAGATAAAGGCCATAGAAGATTTTGATGAGAAGGTCGTGGGGACAGTGCTTGAGGGCATAAAGCGCTTTGGGGACTACAGGCTGATAGTCCTGCCTGATCACGCTACTCCAGTAGACACAAAGACCCACGCCTCTGATCCTGTACCCTTTGCCATATATCCCTCACCTGCCGGAGACGCTGCTCCCTCCGGCAATGCTTACAATGAAAAGGCGGCCAGAGAGGCTTCCCTCCTCATTGGGGACGGTCCTTCATTGATGAAACTTTTTTTGAAATAAAAGGAGAGGCAGATGGACAGGAACCTGGCACTGGAGGCGGTGAGAGTAACAGAGGCGGCGGCGCTGGCAAGCGCAAGGCTTATGGGGAGGGGAGATGAGAAAGCGGCAGACCAGGCGGCGGTAGATGCTATGCGCCGGGCCTTTGATGCGCTGCCCTTTGCCGGACGCGTTGTGATCGGAGAAGGAGAGAGGGATGAAGCTCCCATGCTTTATATCGGTGAAGAGGTCGGTTGTGCCGATTCGCCACGTATAGATATCGCCCTCGACCCGCTTGAGGGGACAACTATTTGTGCCACTGGAGGCCCCAATGCCCTTTCTGTAATTGCCTTGGCAGAGGAAGGGAAATTCCTCCATGCGCCGGACACGTATATGGAGAAGATTGCCGTAGGGCCTCAGGCAAAGGGGGCTATAGATATAGATGCCAGTGTTATGGATAACCTGAAGGCCGTTGCAAAGGCCAAAGGAGTTGATGTTGCCGAGCTGACTGCCATAGTACTGGATCGGCCAAGGCATGAGAATATTATCCGTGAGATCCGCGAGTGTGGCGCAAAGGTAAAACTTATAGGTGACGGTGATGTGTCTGCAGCCATTGCGACCTGCAAGGAGGATTCCGGTGTCGATATCCTTATCGGTACAGGCGGTGCTCCCGAGGGGGTCATAGCGGCAGCGGCGCTCCGCTGTATCGGTGGAGACATGCAGGGACGCCTCAAGCCCAGGAATAATGAAGAGATAGCAAGGGCGACAGAGATGGGCATTGAAGATATCAACCGTGTCTTTGCAATCGACGAGCTTGCCGGGGGGGATGTCATGTTTGCAGCTACCGGCGTTACAGACGGGGACTACCTTAAAGGTGTCCGTTTTTTCAAAGGGGGCGCAGAGACGCATTCCGTTGTTATGCGTTCGCGTTCTAAGACGATACGCTATATTGAGGCGACCCATCACTTTGAGTACAAGCCGGTTTACTGAGGGCTGTATAGTTCTTTAGTACTAGTCCTTGTTGGAAAAAATAGTACCTAGGATGTATTGCGTTGCAGCGCCCGTTCATTTTTCTTGACAAGTGTATTAAGGAGAAATAGAATCTCCGCACCACAGTTTTTATAGATAGATTTTAACAAAACCTTAATGAGTTTTAAATTTAAGGGAAGGAGGAGATAGGAGGATTTTTTTGAGGTTTGTTTTTTGTTTTTTAAGTTCAATAATTAATAATGAAGGAGGAAAGTGGTAATGACAAAGCGTATTTTTAGTTTAATGGTATCAATGCTGGTTGTTGTTGGAACAGTCGGTTATTCAGCAGCTCTGGAGTCTGTTCCTAAGCTAAGCAAAGGGGACATGGTAAAGGCTGGAGATCTCTACTTTGACCGCTGTTCAGGTTGTCACGGAGCGCTCAGGCAGGGTGCAACCGGGCCGAATATCGCCCCTGAAAAGACACTGAAAAAGACTCTGAAGAAGCTCGAAGGTATCATCTACAATGGTACAGACGGCGGTATGCCTGGATGGGGTAAGGCCGGTTTTATGACAAAGGCTGAAACCACTCTTATGGCGAAATTCATCCAGAACACGCCACCTGAGCCACCACAGTGGGGCATGAAGGAGATCAAGAAGTCCTGGAAGGTTCATGTCCCTGTTGCTGACAGACCTAAAAAGTCTCAGAACAAGGGTTGGGAGAACTTCTTCGGTGTTATCCAGAGAGACGCAGGTAAGGTCTCTATCATCGACGGTGACAGCAAGAAGATACTTGTAACGCTTGATTCAGGTTTTGCAGTTCATATCCTGAGAACTTCTGCTTCCGGTCGTTATATGTACTCCATAGGACGTGACGGTAAGGTGACAATGATGGACCTCTGGTCTAATCCTATTAAGCTCGTTGCCGAGCTCAAGACCGGTATCGACGCAAGGTCTATAGATACCAGTAAATACAAGGGCAAGAAGGGTAACTTCATGGACAAGTATGCCATCGTTGGTAACTACTGGCCTCCTCACTATGTCATCATGAGAGGTGATACCCTTGAGCCGATGAAGGTTGTTAGCTCTGCCAGCTACACATACGATACTAACAAGTTCATGCAAGAGACCAGGGTTGCAGCCATCGTTGCATCTCATCATGCGCCTGAGTGGGTTCTTACCTACAAAGAGGCCGGCATCGTAAACCTCGTTGACTACAGCAAGATCGAAGAAGGTACCGTAATAGAGACCAAGATCAACGCTGAAAGGTTCCTGCATGACGGTGGTTGGGACTCAACAAAGAGGTACTTCCTCGTTGCTGCAAACATGAGGGACACCATCTCCGTAATCGATACTGTTGATAGGAAGCTTGTTGCCAACATCGAAGTTGGAACCAAGCCTCATCCAGGCCGTGGCGCTAACTGGAAGGACCCTGAGTTCGGTCCTGTATGGGCTACCGTTCATCTTGGAGAAGGTCTTGTTTCCATCATCGGAACAGACCCTAAGTCCAGGAAGTACAAGAAAAATGCATGGAAGGTTGTAAGGGAGTGGAAGCTTGACGGAAACTCACTCTTTGTTAAGACGCATCCGAAGTCCAACCATGTCTACTGTGATAACACGATCAATCCTAACAAGAACAAGGTTATCACTGTATTCAACAGCAAGAAGCCTAACGATCCTCCTGTTGAACTTACCTTCGAAAAGGTTGTAGTTCACATGGAGTACAACAAGAAGGGTGACGAAGTGTGGGTTTCTCTGTGGGACAAAGAAGGTGAGCTTGTTGTTATAGATGACAAGACCCTTAAAATCAAGGCCAGGATCAAAGGCCTTGTTTCTCCAACAGGCAAGTTCAATGTTTACAATACAACGCACGACGTTTACTAATTAATTAGGTAATATTTCAGGGGGATGGGCAAGCTCATCCCCCTTTTTTTACCTGGATTATTATGAATTTATAACAAACTGTTTAAAATGTTTTTTGAATTATTTGTTATAGCTTCATCATCACTATAGACAAGTAAATATAGGAGTATTAAATATGTCAGAAAAGCATCAACGTTCCTATGGTCTACAGGCACCACCCAGTCTTGGCGTAAAGGGCAAGAAGAGGTACGGGATGATCATGGACCTCAGGAAGTGTACCGGAGGCGGGGCCTGTACTATGGCATGCAAGGAGGAGTTCGGTGTTCCCCTTGGAGTGACACGAATGTGGATGAAAGAGGAAAACCGTGGGACATACCCCAATACGTCCAAGGTGGTTATGCCTGCAACCTGCAACCAGTGTGACTATCCGATTTGTGTAAGGAACTGCCCTACGGGAGCTACTTATAAGCACCCCGATGGATTTGTTCTTCAGCGATATAACACATGCATAGGCTGTAGGACCTGCGCAATTGCCTGTCCCTACAATGCCCGTCATTTTCTGCCTCAACACAGAAGCAATCCGGATCAGCCTACTCAGGTGGTTGACAAGTGTTCCTTCTGTATTCACAGGGTTACCAGGGGTCAGCAACCCGCATGCGTTGAGGCCTGCACTGCTCGCGCCATAATATTCGGAGATCTTAATGACCCCGAGAGCGAGATCTCAAAGGTCCTTGCCAAGGAGAGGGTTACTGTTCTACGTCCTGAGATGGGCACTTCTCCACAAGTCTATTACATAGGGCTGGAGCAGGGGGGTGTTGCAGATCCCATCTCCTGCTACAGTGACAGGAGCGATCAAATGAAGTCCGAGTTTGATGACTATAAAAGGAACCATCCGGGACTTCAGTTCGGTGATATCCTCGAAAGCGAGACCTCTCCCCTGAAATTTTCAGGGCAGATTGTCGGCCATATGAAAGACTTTATCGTGGATATTTTTGTAAAGCTTGGTATTGTTAAACATTAAGTCGGGGGTTGACATTGAAAGAACTCTTAAGAAATGTGGATTCAGTCTATAAATTACTGGAACTGGTAGCTGTCTCCCGGGATATTGATGCAATTTTTACTGAGGTAGTTGAAGAACTGCGTGGACTTTTTGAATCAGAGCGCTGCACTCTTTATATCCTTGATAAGGAGAAAAACGAGCTTTATTCGAAGGTGGTACAGAAATGTGAGGTTACGGATTTACGCATTCCTGTGGACAATAACAGCATAGCCGGATATTCTGTCCTATCTAACAAAGAGGTTATTGTTGAGAATGCATATGACGACAATGAACTTAAAAGGATCGACCCGGACCTCAGCTTTGGAAAGAGTATAGATTCAAGGTGCAGCTTTGTAACCAAGAGCGTGCTTTCAGCTCCCCTGCATTATGGAGGTGAGATTATCGGCGCTGTACAGGCCTTCAACAAGAATGGTGGATTTCTGGAGAAGGACCTCAATGCAATCAGGGAGTTCGGGCTGATTCTCGGGCTTATGTTAAACAATGCCATCGTTACGGAAGAATTAAATAAATACCGCCGCGCCTCGGAAGGTGCTGATAAAGCTAAGGAGGATTGATGTGGAAAGAGAGATAGTTGCAAATGCCTTTCATCATGCAAACTGGGGGGTCCCGATATCGGTGTACTTCTGGCTTGTAGGTTCCAGTGCCGGATCATTCGTTATCAGCAGTCTCGGCTGGGTCTTTGGCATAAAAAAATACAAGGCCATATCGTTCTTTGCCTCAAACCTGGGCCTGGCTCAGTTGATGATCGTGCCTGTGCTTCTTATTTTCGACCTTGGACAAATATATAAATTTGCCCACCTCTTTCCGATTATCATGGGTTTCTGGCACGGGAGTTCCCCGATGGCATGGGGCGCTGTTCTGGTAGGCATGTATCCTATCGGTATGATCATCTACAGCGTACTCATC
>JADFVX010000040.1 GCA_015222755.1 Pseudomonadota bacterium
GATAGCTGGCTTGAGGCGGCTAAGAAGTCGCCAGTATATAAGATGGCTGTGGAGTGGAAGATAGCCTTCCCGATTCACCCCGAGTTCAGGACACTGCCTATGAACTGGTATGTGCCACCTCTCTCTCCGGTGCAGAGTCAGATTGATCAGGGCAACCTGCCTACCGAGGCAGATGGTGCTATTCCTAAGGCGGAAACCCTCAGGATGCCATTGCAGTATCTGGCCAACCTGCTGACGGCTGGTGATGAGGCCCCGGTATTGAACGCACTGAGCCGCCTTATGGCAATGAGAAGCTATCAGCGCTCTCTCCATGTTGACGGGACGCCAAATACCAAGGCCCTTGATGCAGCGGGAATGACTGAGGATCAGTCCAAGGAGATGTACCGTTATCTGGGGATAGCAAACTATGAGGACAGGTTTGTTATTCCAACGGGTCATGAAGAGTACATGCAGGAAGACTACTATCAATTCCAGGGTCAGAACGGCTACACCCCGGGTAACAGCAGCTCTACCGGTATAAGCGGATCTTCTCTGTTCCCGACAAGGCGTCAGCGATCTGAGGTTCCTGTCGAGTTTGTTTCTGCAAAGCGGAAATAGGGAGAGATTACCATGCGTATATATACTGCTATATCAAGGCTGCTGGACTACCCTAACCAGGAACTTATGGATAACCTGGAGGATATAAGTCTCCTCGTGAAGGATGAGCCTGTTTTGAGTGCTCTGGATTGTAGTGAGGTAATAAAGGTGATTGACTGGATGGCCGATCAGAAACTGCTGGAGTTGCAGGAAAAGTATGTCGCAACCTTTGATCACGGGCAGGAAACCTCCCTTCACCTGACGCATCACCTCTTTGGAGAAGAAGACAGGGAAAGAGGCCCGGCTATGATTAATCTTGGTGAGCACTACAAGAAGGCCGGATTGCAGTCGGTAAAGGGAGAACTCCCTGATTATCTTCCTCTCATACTTGAGTACATTTCAACTCTTAACGATGGTGAAGCAGGTCCTTTTCTGGGTGACGCCGCAGAGGGGATTACAATCCTGGCAGATAACCTGGATAAGGAAAAGAGCCCCTATGCAGCCCTTGTTAGAGTCCTGGAGAGACATGGCCAGCCTTACCGAAAAGCGGCTTAAGGACTGAGAGCCTGATTTAATAAAAATAAAAAACTTCTTAAAATTAAGGGGAGGAAAATAAAATGTTAAAATTCTTTTACGGCGTTTATCCTTACATAGCGCTGACGGTCTTCATACTGGGCAGTCTGTTGAGGTTTGACCGTGAGCAGTACACCTGGAAGAGCGATTCCAGCCAGCTTATGTCCAAAAAGGGGATATGGCTTCCGAGTAACTTGTTTCATATCGGAATCCTCGCAATCTTCGGAGGCCACTTTGTAGGACTCCTTACACCACATAGCCTCTTCCTGTCTCTGGGAATATCCGATATGACTCACCAGTATGTTGCGATATACGCAGGTTCTGTATTTGGAACAATATGCTTCCTGGGAGCATTCATGCTATGGCTCCGCAGGGTTACCAATGCCAGGGTCTGGGCTACAAGCCGCAGGATGGATGTCTTCATAATCTCCTGGCTGGTAGCAACGGTCATGCTGGGGCTTGCCACCATCCCCTTCTCATGGGGGCACGCCTCCCACGGAGATCCAGGTGTTATGATTGCTCTTGCAACATGGGTACAGAGTGTTGTCGGCCTTGCTGCCAACCCTGAACTCTTAAGAGGGGTAGAGCCTATATTTCTGGTTCATATGTTCTTTGGTATGACGGTATTTCTCCTCTTTCCATTTTCAAGGCTGGTTCATGTGTGGAGTGTGCCAATCGGCTACCTCGGACGCGCATACCAGATAATGCGAAGGAAGCACGTTACAGTAAGATGATCAGCTAGCAGTAAGATAATAATGAGGGCCGTCCGAGAAAAAGGGCGGCCCTTTTTTTATTCCTATCAGGAATTTTAAAACAGATTGGTGGGAGGGGGATAGGCGAGTTTTTAAGGGTTGCCGCTATGGTTGAGGACTACAAAGCAACAAATTTCACGAAGGGAAGATTTAAGGATTATTGGTTGAAAGTAACGCTTCCCATCAGCAACGGCAAAAAGCAAAGTGAAGAACGAGTAGTGCTTCTTGAGTCCGAGTGTATGTGAGTATTAGGGTTCAACTTTTTGAGCAGATTTTACATAAGGGGAAGCAACGAACACAGCCGGCAATATCCTCCTGCTTATTTATACTTACGGATGATGTCTTCGAAGGCTTGTGGAATCTTTGGTGCGAGAATGAGGAGGTCAGAGATGTCAAAAGGTACGCTCTGCCCATCCCCATTGTCACCATAAATAATATTTACCACCTTCCCTTTAAAGAGGATGGGGATAAGAAAGACATTGTTTGGTTTTTCACCACCCATAAGCTTAAGAAAGCGGTCGTTCAGTGGCGTTTTAGGTACAGCACCTAGGTAGAAAGCTTGTGTGTCGTAGACGGTTTTGAATATGGATGGGGCATTCAGGGGGAGCATAATTGACTGAACACCATTTCGATTTACACTACCTCCCAGACCATCCCATCCCATGGCCGTATCATGACGTGTGATAAAGAGTCCTACACGCTTGAAATAACCGAGGGCGAATGCCAGCACGATCTGACTCAACTCATCTCTGTTTTCAACCTTACCAAGTCGATCTCTTGCCTCCTGTAATGTCAGCGCTTCAGGAAGGTCCTCTATGATTTCAAGCTCCTCAAGGATTTCCTCTTCTTCATCTTCGGCAATTGGTGCAGATGGCACCTGAGTTTCTGCTTCAGCTACTTCAATTACAGGCGTTTCATGAACAAGTTCCTCCAGCTCAAGGATTTCCGGTACTACAAGATCTTCGAGATTTAATATCCCATCGTCAATATGGGGTGGCGGCGCCGGTGGTTGCGGGGGCGGAGCTTGAGCCGGTTCTGTTTCCTTAGTTTCAGCATCATAAAGATGGATATATCTCAATCCTTGTGGAATATCGTAATATTTTTCCATAAGGGGCAAAATGACTAACTCTGGCGCTATATATGGATTAATTCTCTTGCTTGTTGCAAAAGATATATCATCTATTGCCTCTAAGTTGGCGGGGTTTTCCATCAGGAGGTCTAGCCTGGAACCATCAAGAGCAAGGGGCACACATTTGTATTTGGAAGCTAGTTTGACTCCAAGTAGATCGAGTGCTTTTTCTGAACATGGTTTTATACTGGCCGGATCTATGGTAGGGACATTAAACTCTTTGGAAAGGGCTTCGCTTAATCTGGAAAGGCTTATAAAGTTCAGTTCAACTAGGTTGGTGCCAAGTTTTCCACCAAAAATAACTTGAGCCTGGACAGCTTCATCCAGTTGTGCCTTTGTAACGACCTTATCTTTGATAAGCTTCTGTCCGAATTTCGTTGACATAACTGTTTAAATAAAAACCTTCTGCTTAATATGTTTTCATCTTGGGTGGCAATTTACGGGAATGGAACTTTGCATGATTTATCTCATCAAGCTCCGGCATTATAGGTGTAAAAAATATAACAAATAGGGCTGACGATTATTTTTACGATTCACCACTCCATTCCCCTAGCTTGAAGAATATATCATACCCTTACCTATATTTTTACTTCTTTTTCTCGTTAACTTTCAAAACCTCAGCAGATTGATTTAATTAAATTGTGTCAAAAAAAGAGTGACATGTATTTATTGCTCTTTTGCATTTTTTTGGGCGGGGATAGAGATTTTAGATGATTTTCTTAGAAGGGCCTATTGATTACGGGTTGTAATGTGCTATTTTTTAAGAAATGATTTTTTTGAGTATTACAGGAAGTACTTACTAATATTGGTAGAATAGGGACGGCAAGCAGTTAAGATTGCCACGCTCTGCCGACTCGCTCTTTCAGGATACCCCAAGAGTACTTCTTCGCTTGAGCTTGCAGAGTTCTCAATTTATTAAGGTGAAATGTAGTGCAGGATTGTTTATAATCTCGTTAAATAGCTTTGTAAGGCAAGGAGAATTACGGCAATGGTCTGGAATATATTTATGCATGTACTGATTGGACTTTTCGGTATTCATCATTTCACTTTGACGATGGCGGGCATTTTATTTGCCATTTTAATTGTGGTCTTTACCCAGGCGGCGGAATTGGTCCGTTTCTATATGGATAGAAAGAAAGAGATAGGTAAATTGCCTGCCGGTGAGAGTAAGGTAAAGATGGAGGAATTTAAAAATAGTCTTCCAAGGACATTGCCGGGGATGTTTGCCCAGAATATGATCCTTTATACGGCAATCGTACTGACATCAGCCGAAATAGGGCGTACGACGGGTTATGGCATTTAAGCTAGGTGCTACTTAACTTTAAAGCACAGCTTTTACAATATCGACCAGCTTATCACAGCAGCCCTGCACTTCAAGGTTCAGGTCGTCAAAGCTAGGGCCTGAACAAATGAACTTTGGTGCTTCAGAATGCTCGGGGCAGCGAAGGTCTCCTACCTTGTCCACAACGGACTCAACTATGGCGTCCAACTGTTTAGCGATTTTAGCATCCTTGATCTTTGTTGGATCGATCGCCTCTCCGTTAACTTCAAAGGCAAATGCCACCTGAAAACCACTCATGTATTCCTCCGTAAAATAAAGCGTTCTTACCAGCTGTAAAACTCAAAAACTCGACGCATATTATAGCACAGTAATTTCTTAAATTGCCTATCTTATTGTCTTATTAAGAGAGGTAAATCTAGGGCATTTTTATATCCCTCCCCTCCTGATAATTGCTATCCTTCTATCTTCAAGTGCTTTAAAGCTAGAGGGCTGATGTTGATGCCGTGCCAGTCGACTTTTTGTCACAAGGCTGTTATTCTAGGCAGAATTATGGGTGGAAGGCCTGGACTGATGAATATTATTTGATAATAATGACCCGGATTTTTACGGCGCTACTGGATGAGGCAGGACTTAATTAAGCTATTTCCATGAAGAATTACGAATATAGAAACATATGGAGCGATGACGCAAGAATCTTCGTAAAGAGGAACCCGGGGTATTGATGTGATACCTGAAATGATGACTGAAAAACTGCCTCTGGTATCAATTATAATACCTGTTAAAGCCGGAGGCTATGTTAAGGCCCTGGATGCGGTAAAGCTGCTGGACTACCCACGGGACAGGGTGGAGGTCTTTATTGCAGAGGGTTCTCAGCCTTCAAAGCAGAGAAATGAAGCTGCAAAGCAGGCAAATGGTGAGATACTCTACTTCCTGGATGATGATTCATGCCCTCATACCGATATCTTGAGAAGGCTTGCAGGGCACTTTGCCAAAAGTGATGTAGCTGTTGTTGGCGGGCCAAGTATTGCGCCTGACAGTGATTCTTTTATCCAGCATTGCTTTTCAGATATATTCACCTCTCTTTTTGGAGGGGGTGGGGTAAGGAACAGGTACAGAAAGGCCGGGCTTGCCAGGGAGACTACGGAAAAAGAGTTAATACTATGCAACCTTGCATTCAGGGCAGGATTATTTATGGAAATGGGAGGGCTTAATGAGAGGCTTTATCCCAATGAAGAAAATGAGCTTATGGCGAGGCTGCACCATAAGGCTTGCAAGCTGATTTACGACCCTGAAATATTTGTTTTTAGAAGCCATAGAAAAAGTCTGTATGCTTTTATAAAGCAAAACCTGAACTATGGACGCGGAAGGATGGAGCAGACCATGCTCTACCCCAAGTCTTTTTCTTTTATACATATGGTTCCTTTGTTGTTCTGGTTTTATCTTTTTGGTTTTTTCTTTATTTCAAGTGGCATATATTCTATTCCTTTGGGATTTTACCTTGCTGCCAGCTTTTTTTTCTCATTGGTTGCGAACTGGAATAAACAAATTTCTTTTGCCTTAAAACTAAAAAGAATTGTTCTTGTTTCTTTTCTTTTTCCTGCCTTGCACTTAAGTTATGGTGCTGGTCTCCTGACAGGAATAAAAAGACCGTTTTTTGGTGCCAGAGGTGGTTCTGGTGCAATAGCCATTAAAAAAATCTCTTTCTAGCTAGAGACTCAACATGTTTTTTCATCTTACTCCCTCTAATTAGAGCCCGCTAAAAGATACCTGCTATGTGTATAAGCAAGATACATAATTCCAAAACACTGTCTTACCTGCTTGTCTTGCTGCTTGCAGCAACGGGCTTATATATTAATACGCTAAATGCCGGTTTTGTCTATGATGATATAGCTGTTGTCCTGGGTGACCCTGATGTAAGGCTGTGGGACTTTGGCGGATGGGAGAGTTTTTTGGGGAGGCACGTAAGGACCCTTTCACTGAAGCTTGATTACAGGTTTTTTGGTTTGTCACCTCAGGGTTACCATATACAAAATATATTCTGGCATTCACTTTCTACAGTATTACTTTATACTGTTTTTTCTATGGTTTTAAAAGACCGTGCAGTTTCATTTCTTGGCGCATTGTTTTTTGCAGTTCATCCAATACATGTTGAATCAGTTGCTAATATTTCCAATAGAAAAGATCTCCTTTGTATGGCTTTTCTCCTCCTGTCAATCATCTCTTACCTGAAGTTTATTTCAGCAAGGTTTGTTCAAAAAAAAGTTTGGCTCTTTCTCCTTGTGTTTTTTTGGTTGCTTGCACTTAACTCAAAAGTGGTAGCCGTCACTTTGCCTTTGCTGATTATTCTCTATGAAAGACTCTTTCTTGCCAGAAAAAACTATTTAGTTCTTAAATTCCCGTTTTTGACTACAGCGGTATTTGCCGCAGGACTGGCAGGCCTTATCTATTATTTGGCCAGAACTTTAAATTTGTCGGACCTGGAGTTTATTAAGACCCTGAGTGGATATAGCGGCACTCCCTCCTATTTCTCTGTTGCGAACAGCTCTGCCATGGCATTCTGGAAATATCTCATGCTGATGCTTTTCCCCTTTGCTTTATCCCCCGACCATAATGTCACCTTGGTAAATTCTTTAATAGATCCTGTCGCGATTTTTTCTTATTTTTTTGTTGCAGGATTTATATTTGTTTCTATTCGTGCGGCAAACAAGTACCCTGCCGTTTCTTTTGGCCTCTTTTGGTTTTTTATTAATTACCTCCCTGTTTCCAATATTATTCCAAGCGTATATATAATAGCCGACCGATATATGTATATCCCCTCTGCCGGTCTATGTCTGCTGGCTGCTATAGGCTGCAGGTCTCTTTTTGATGAGTTTTGGGCAATCCGCCGGAAAGGGTCTTTCATTGTAATTGTTGTGCTTATTTCTTTGACTTTAGTCATGTATGCTTTTAAAACTTTTAGATACAGTGCTGTATGGAAGAGTGATTTGAGCCTTTGGTCTTACAGTATTAAAAAATATCCTGATTCAGATAAGTCTTTTAATTCCAGGGGCAATGCATTTGCCGGTAGCGGTGATTACGCTGAGGCACTGAGTGATTTTGACAGGGCAATATCAATAAATCCAAAAAATGCAAGTGCCTACACCAATAGGGGAGTCGTTCTCATCCGCCTTGAAGACTATGTCTCTGCAATAGCTGATTTTGATAAAACCATATCCCTTGATTTTTACTTTGCCGAGACCTATCTGAATAGAGGGTGGGCATATTACAAGGCTAATAATTACCCTGAGGCACTTAATAACTATGAAGAGGCGATAAAAAATGATCCCGCATTTGTTGACCCATATATAAACAAAGGCATTGTTTATGATGCTATGGGTGATTTTCCTTCAGCGATAGAAAATTATGCCAAGGCGATTAAACTTGCTCCTGAAAGAGGAAAGATTTATTATTACAGGGGCATTAGCTATGGGAGATTGGGCAGGCATGAATCGGCAATCAAAGACTTTGATTATTTGATCAGCTTGATGCCGGAACATTCCAAGGCTTATTTTAACCGCGGTATTGCTTATGGGACTTTAGCTCAGTATGACAAGGCTCTAAGTGATTTTAATAAAGCTGTCTCTCTTGATCCCTTATATGCAGAAGCATTCAGCCGCAGGGGGATGCTTTACAGTCTTTTAGGAAAATATGGTCTTGCAGTTGGAGACTATAGGACTGCAATCAGGGAAGGGCATTTAAGTGCAGCTACTTATTATAACCTGGGGCTTGCGTATCTAAAGCTGCAAAATAGAGAGCTTGCTATTGTCGCCCTGGAGACGGCTGCAGGGCTCGGTTTGCGTGAAGCAGTGTTAAAGCTGACTGCACTCCAGCAATAATTGTTTAGCATTATGAATAAAAGACAAGGGGTGTTTCGTGTCGAGGAAAATTGATTTTAGTATAGTTGTTCCTTTATATAATGAGGAAGCTAATGTAGATGAGCTCCATAGTAGCGTCACAGGGGCTTTAGATAAATCAGATGGAAATTATGAACTGATTTTTGTTGATGATGGCAGCTCCGACTCTACGGTCGAAAAAGCAAAGAAGATTGTCTCAAAAGATAATAGGGTAAAACTTATCGTATTCAGGAGAAACTTCGGGCAGACTGCGGCCATGGCAGCGGGATTTGATAATGCTCGCGGAGATGTGGTGATACCCATGGATGGAGATCTTCAAAACGACCCTTCAGATATCCCTATGATGCTGAAAAAAATAGAAGAAGGTTACGATGTTGTCAGTGGCTGGCGAAAGGACAGGAAGGATGCCTTTATAAACAGGAAGCTTCCCTCTATGCTGGCAAACGGGCTTATCTCCAGGATTACAGGTGTACATCTTCATGATTATGGCTGTACGCTGAAGGCATATAGACGAGAAGTCCTTCAAAATTTGAATCTCTATGGCGAGATGCATCGCTTCATCCCGGCCCTGGCCAGCCTTGCCGGCGCCAAGGTGACGGAAGTCCCTGTAAGTCACCATCCTCGTAAGCACGGCGTTAGTAAATACGGGATCTCACGTACCTTCAAGGTCATACTCGATCTGATTACCGTCAAATTTCTTCTTAGCTATTCGACAAAACCGATCCGCCTTTTTGGCCCATTAGGCTTCGGAGCTATTTTCTTGAGTGCTTTGTCCGGCATGGCCTCGCTTTACATGAAGCTTTTTGATGAACTGAGCCTGAATAGAAATCCACTTTTTCTTTTGTCGATTATTACCTTTTTTATGGGTGTCCAGCTTGTTTCGCTTGGCCTGATTGCTGAAATCAACGTCAGGACCTACCATGAATCCCAGAATAAACGAATCTATGTGATCAAAGAGACTGTAGGTGGGCAAGAGGAGAGCTAGACTATGAAGCTCCTCATGGTCAACTATGAATTTCCCCCTATTGGCGGCGGCGGTGCTAATGCCAATGCCTACCTTCTGAAAGAATATGCAAATCATCCAGGTATAGAGGTAGACCTCGTTACTTCCTCGATCTCAGGTGATTGTATTGAGTCTCTTTCTGACAACATAAGGATACACCGGCTGGATGTGAAGAAAAAGAGACTTCACTACTGGACGGAAGTGGAAGTCCTGCGTTTCCTGTTCCGGGCGATTCCCTATGTCAAGGCCCTGCTCAAGACAAAAAAATTTGATCTCTGTCATGCCTTTTTCGGTTTCCCTTCCGGCTACGTGGCCTACCGTTTCCGAAAGGAGCTGCCCTATATTATTTCACTCAGGGGTTCTGATGTCCCCGGCTTTAATGAGCGTTTTTCCCTGCAGTACGTTTTTTTGACCCCCCTTTTTAGAAAAATATGGAATAGCGCAAAATCAGTTATTGCCAACAGTGGGGAGTTGCGCTCGCTTGCACTCAAGACAACGCCGGAACTGCCTATAGATATTATTTATAACGGTATCGATGCTGATGAGTTTAAACCGGGAGAGAAGAAACGAGATCCCGGATTTTCGATCCTGACTGTATCGAGGTTGATTCCCAGGAAGGGAATCGACTACCTAATCAGGGCCCTACCTGATGTTGTCCGGCGCTTTCCCGACCTTTGCCTCAGCATAGCCGGGGAAGGCAATATGGATGAGGACTTGAAGGCGCTTGCTGCCGGGCTTGGGCTTGAAAATAATATTTCCTTTGAGGGCCGTGTAGAACATGATAGGCTTCCGGCTCTTTACGGCAGTGCCGATATTTTCATACTTCCTTCTTTCTGGGAGGGAATGTCCAATACTGTACTTGAGGCTATGGCGAGCGGTCTGCCACTTGTGGTGACTGATACAGGTGGGACAGCAGAGCTTGTTAAAGATAACGGTATAATCATTCCAAAACGCGATTCTAAAGCGATTTCAGGAGCGCTTATCAAGCTGATAGAGGACAGCGATTTGCGGGTGAAGATGGGGCAGGAATCACGCAGCTTAGCTCTGGGCCTGAGTTGGGATAAACTTGCCTTGCAGTACCTTGATACTTACAAGAGGATGCCTAAATAAAATGTGCGGCATAGCAGGTTTCACCTTCAGGGATGAAGGGCTTATAAAAAAAATGACAGATGCCCTCCGGCATCGCGGGCCTGACGATGAGGGGCACTTTGTCTCTGATGAGGTCAGCTTGGGGCACAGGCGACTTTCTATCCTGGACCTGAGTGAGGCCGGGCACCAGCCCATGTCAACGGCAGAAGGCAGATTCATCGTTGTCCACAATGGCGAGATCTATAATTTCATGGAAATTAGGCGGGAACTGGAAGCTAAGGGCTATAGCTTTAAAAGCAGGAGTGATACGGAGGTCATCCTGCATGCATACCAGGAGTGGGGCAGGGCCTGTCTTGAACGTTTTCGGGGGATGTTTGCTTTTGCTCTTTGGGATGACCTGAAGAAGGAACTCTTTATCGCAAGAGACAGGCTTGGCATTAAACCGCTCTATTATATGCATAAGGAAGGAAAACTTTTTTTTGCTTCAGAGATTAAAGCCTTTAAAGAGACTGATTGCCTAACTAGCCATTTGGATAAAAAGGCTCTTGATCTTTATTTTTCATTCCGGTTTACGCCAGGGTCTCAAACGGTGCTTAAGGATGTTCAGAAGTTGGAACCCGGGCATTATATGTTGTGGAAGGCCGGTAATCTGCAGATCAATAAATACTGGGATATTACCCTTGAGGATTCTTCTGCCCCAGAGAAGAGTGAGGGTGAGTATCTTGAATCTTTTCTTGAAATATTCAGGGAGTCTGTAAAATTAAGGCTGGTAAGTGATGTGCCGGTAGGAGCTTATCTTTCAGGCGGCCTTGACTCAAGTTTTATCGTCGGTATTATGGCTGGCATGATGAAGGGGCAGGTCAACACATTTTCTGTCGGCCTGCCGGAAGGAAAAGATGAAAGCTCTTATGCTTCACTGGTGGCTGCACACTGCAAGACAGACCACCATGCCCTGGAAGTGAGATCCGATGGCGTTGATGTGATCCCTGAGCTTATGTTTCATCTGGATGAGCCCTTGTCTGATGCCGCGACCATCCCAACCTACCTCATGTCGGAGGCAACAAAAAAAGCTGTCACCGTCGTCCTGAGTGGTGAAGGAGCCGATGAGTTGCTGGGGGGATATGCCAAGTACAAGGCCTTATATTACCCCTACAAATTGAGATCGCTTCTTCCTTTTACTTTTTTAAATGGCTTGGCAGGTATGATGCAGACTGGGTCGAAGGCCCATCGTGGGTTTTCATATCTCGGAAACCTTGATGACCCGGCTTCTGCCTATTTGCGCCTCAATTCTGTTTTTCTTCCTGAAGAGAGACTGAAGCTTTTTAAAGATCCTGAAACGCTGAAATGCGTTCAGGCTGCAAATGACTATGATGTTGTCAGCCCATACCTGAATCGAGGGGGGGACTTCCTTAACCGTCTGCTTTTGCTTGACTTAAAGACCTGGCTTCCCGATGATCTTCTGCTGAAAAATGACAAGATGACTATGGCACATTCTGTAGAAGCCAGGACTCCTTTTTTAGACCATCGTCTGGTTGAGTTTTTGATGAAAGTCCCCGCCAAATATAAGTTGAAGTGGTTCCGGGAAAAGCACCTCCTTCGCAAGGCGATGTCAGGATTGGTTCCACCGGAAATAGTGAAGCGAAAAAAACAGGGCTTTACGGTTCCCGTGCAAAAATGGGTAGATAAAGACTTAAAGGGTTTGGTAGAAGAGCTGTTTAGTAAAGAGAATGTTGAATCACTTGGCTTGTTTAATCATGAGGCGATTAAAATGCTGGCAGAAAAAGACCTGAGGAACATATACAGCCGCCGCCAGTTTTGGACGGTCTTTTCTTTTTTGGCCTGGCGTAAATATTTTTTATGAGAGTAATGGTTTTATTTCTAATATGAAATGTAGGTATTTTCAACTATTTCTTTAAAAGTTTTGAGTGTTTCAAAAACAAACACCTTCTGGTAATTAAAAGATGCTAGAATGCTGGTCGTGATAAAATAATTGTGTATCCAAGTGTTTTGATGGAATTTTTCAACATGGGTTTGTATGATAAATTAAAAAGTGCGGGCAAGAGAGTGTCAAATAAATATTCCGGGACTAGGGATTATTTTTACCTGACACCCGCTTCCCTTTCTCTTCTTAAACCTCTTTTGCCGCTATTTAAAAAATATGTCAATGGTCGATTGCTGGATGCCGGGGCCGGTCGCCTCTCCTACCGCTTTCTTCTTGAGGATCTGTGTGAGTCCTATACCAGTATTGATATTGACGTCCGGGGGGAGGTGGTAGATGTAGTTGGGGATATTCAGTCCTTGCCGGTTTTGGGGAATATTTACGACACCGTGTTCTGTACGCAGGTCCTTGAGCACGTTCCTGAACCTCAAAAGGCGATGGATGAAACTTTCAGAGTGCTGAAAAAAGGAGGGCTTGCGATATTTACCGTACCTCACCTTGCCTATCTTCACAATGAGCCTTATGATTATTTCAGATATACGAAGCATGGGCTGAAGTTCATGCTGGAAAAATCGGGATTTGAGGTCGTAGAAATAGTCCCTGCGGGTGGGCTTTTTTCGTTTGTTGGGCATATAGTTTCAACGATTATCGTTAACTTTACGGCTGGAATTCCCCTGTTCGGCAAACTTTTTTTTGAAGCCAATAAGCTGTTTGTTAAGGTGATTGTGTCTCTGGATGGTCTCTTTGAGAAAAAGAAGATATATGCGCTTAATTATATAGCAGTTGTTAGAAAATAAAAAAGTTGTCCTTTCTTGATGAGAACACTTGCAAAATATAAACAGCCATTAAAAATATTATTCGCTTTGTTTTTATTACTGTATATCTTTAAGCTTGTTAATATCCCTTCGCTTATGATTACATTGAAAGAAGCAAATATCGGTCTATTGCTTTTGGCCTTTGTCTTAATGATTATTAATCAGTTGCTCATTAGTAATGTAAAGTGGTCACTCATTTTGAATTCTTATGGCATAAGCTTGCCGTTTAAAAAATTGTGTAGTCTGTATTTGCTAGGCATGTTTTTTAGTATTTTTTTGCCAGGTGCATATAGTGGTGATGTAGTAAGAGCATACAAGGTGTCGCGTAGTACAGAAAACCCTCTTAAAGGAGCCATGTCTGTTGTTATAGAGAGATTTACAGGACTAATTGGCCTTTTGATTGTTTGCCTTATAGCATTACTATTTATAAAGCAAGCTGTGTTGAACCTTCAAGTAAAGTTGTTTGCTATATCGTTTATTTTTTCTGTATTTATATTTTTTTTGCTTTTATTCTCAAGGAATCTGGTAAAAAAAATGTCTTTTCTTTTGAATTTTTTTAGTGAGGGGATAGAATCAAAATTAAAAGAAATTTATGAATCAATGTATTTAATGCGAGATAGAAAAATTCAATTTGGCACCGCTGTACTTCTTTCCATAGTTTTTCAATTTTTAGTCGTTGTAATCAATTATATTATTGTGATGTCTTTGGGTATTGAAGTTCCTTTAAGCTTTTTCTTTCTAATAATACCTGTAATATCTCTCATATCTATGCTCCCCATAACTTTAAATGGTATAGGTGTAAGGGATTTATCTTATATTGGTTTGTTGGGAGCAGTGGGTGTGGCTAAAGAACCTGCTTTTGCAGTCGGCTTAATTGCCTTTTCAATGGTAATGCTGTTAAGTCTTAGTGGTGGAATTATATATATACGGGAAAAATGAAAATGAAGCTATTTAGATATATAAAAGCATTCAAAGATGTGGCTTTAAAAAAAGAAGTAATGTCAACACCTCCAATACATATGCAGTTGGAGCCGACATCTATATGCAATTTAAGTTGTTTGAGCTGTTCTTACAAGGAAAAAGTAAAAAATCCACACAATCTTTCCTTTTCCCAGTTTAAAGGTATTTATGACCCTATTAAGCCTTTTAAGCTTACACTTAGTGGTGTGGGAGAAACTTTCCTTAATCCAGAGATTTTTGAGATGATAAGGTACGCAAAAGATAATGGCAGTAATGTAAATACATCGTCAAATGGTACCACTGTTGATAAGATTGTTGAAAAAATTGTAGAAAGCGGCCTGGATCTACTGAAAATATCAATTGATTCCGACAATAGAGAGACCTATGAAAAGGTCAGAAATGCAGATTTATTTGATAGGGTTATTTCTGGAGTAGAAGATATCGCTAGATTAAAAAAGGAGAGATCCCAAAAAACTCCCTATCTTCGCTTCCAGTTTGTTATACAAAATTCAAATTATAAAGAGATCGCAGGTGTTGTTCGCTTGGCACATAATAAAGGTGTCGATGCGGTTAATTTTCAAATATTGGAGTTAGGTGGGGTAGAAGAACGCCGGGAAGATTTAATCGGAGGAATGACCCTGGATTCCTTAAGGAATAGCTTAAATGAGGGCAGGGTCGTTGCCGAGGAGCTTGGGGTTCGCAGCAATTTAAAGCAGACAATAAGAAAACTTCCGGAATATTGGGAAAAGTATACGAAAAGAAGAGGCTGCCCCCGGTTATGCATTCTCCCATGGTTTTCAACATATGTTGATATTGATGGAAATATGAGGCCCTGCTGCTCCTTTGGCTTGACTTTTACAGAGGTGAATATGGGCAATATTTTGACAGATGGTATCGAAGGCAGTTGGAATAGTGAAAGGTACAGGCAGTTTAGAAAGTCTATAAAGGATGGGACTGTCCCTTTCCTGATTTGTAAAACTTGTATTCCTCAAACCCCAAGGGATATTATTGAGATGGCAAAGATATTGCCTGGCTTTTTAGGAAGAGGTGATTAAGTGGAAAATGACAGGCAGGATAAGGCTCAAGCTTTCTATGATGATTATTGGCCGAAGAACGTTCCGGATTATAAGAAAACCCGTGAGCATGTATTTGAAATAGTACCAACCAGGAAGTACAAGAAGGCCTTCGATGGAGGTTGCGGTACAGGTGTGAACTCTTTGGCTCTTGCTGAGATTGCAGAAAATGTAGTTGCCTTTGATCTTAGCTCTGCTTCCTTAAAAACGGCCGCGGACTTGGCCGCTAAGCTTGAATTGAAAAATATAAAGTTTGTTCAGGGAAGCCTGCTCTCTATCCCTCAAGAGGACTCAAGCTTTGATCTCGTTTATAGTTGGGGGGTCATTCATCATACCGTTGACCCTGTTAAATCATTTCATGAGCTAGTCCGGATACTTGAACCAGGAGGTTGTCTGGTTTTGGCGGTTTACCTTCAGACAAGGCTCACCTTTATTCATGAAATAACAAGAAAAATTTGCCTTAAAATGCCAAGGCTTATAAAAAGCAGCTTCATAAAAAGCTTGGCTGTGTTTATAAGGTCTATTGAAAAAGTAAAAAAGCTGAACGTAGTCAGGGACGACAACCCCTATATTGAATCCAAAATAGAGGACTGGTTCTTTGTGCCTGAAAAGCACTATTTCACTATAGATGCTATGGAAAAATTATACGGGGGTAATGGCCTCACCTTTGAACTCTTGTGCGAAAAAACCGGAAGGTTTAAGAGTACATCGAATTTTATTGTTCGTGGTATAAAGAATACAAACTAGGAAATAGCTGGCATGGGCTTTACAAGTTTTCTACAAACAAGGCAGGGGAAGTACACTTTTTCTGTTGTTGCCTTGGCATTAATAGTTTTAGGTTGTTTCCGTGAGTATCTGTCATACGATGTTATAATTAACGCTACCGACATACTGACTCAGGATTATTTTTGGCATGTTTTCTACCGGGAACAAATCTTCAATTCCCCCTCTTTTGTTACATGGCTGCCCTACATTAACGGAGGGACTTCTTTCTATGGGGGCTTGTTCCATATATTTAAACCGATTACGCTACTCTCTATAATCCTTTTCCCGCCTCAATTCGCTATTACAAGTTCAGGGCTAATACACCTTTTTCTTGCCGGTATTTTTACGCTTATGTATGCAAGGCTTATTGGCTTGGGTTTTATCGCTTCTTTCTTTGCTGCGACATTTTTTGTGTTAAGTACCGAACTGGTTTCATTATTTAATGCCGGTCACATTGGCAAGCTAAATTCTATTGCTATTTTTCCCCTAGTTCTTTTTTGCGTGGAGCGAGTTTTTATCAGGAGGAGATTTTTTGACTTTATACTTCTTGCCTGTGCATTATCACTTCAATTTTATGAAGAACATATTCAAATCTCTTTTTATACTTGTATAGTTGTTGCCATATATTTTGTTTGGAGAAGTATTTCCGTATATAGAAGCGAGAGAGATTTTCCCGCTATGAGAAAGCTTTATCTGAATGGTGTTGTCATGGTTGCCCTTTTCTTTTCGCTTTCCGCTGTTTCAATGAGCAAGTGGCTTGAATTTAAGGCACAATCTGAGCGGGGCAGTGGTACTTCATACGCCTTTGCAACGTCTTGGTCGATGCCACCACAGGAACTATTGACCTATGTAGTTCCTCAAATATTTGGTTTGAGCCGTAAGAATTATAAATCTCCAGATGATATTGAAGTTTTTTATTGGGGAGAGATGCCTTTTACCCAAACTTCGGATTATCTGGGTTTGCTGCCTATTTTATTGACAATTGTTGCATGCCTCAAATGTCGTGGCAGGCAGCTCTATCTTTTTCTTTTTCTAACTCTGCTTTTTCAAATGCTGGCTTTTGGGAAATATACACCCTTGTATTATTTCTTTTATGAATACTTAGGTTTTAAGTTCTTTCGAGCTCCTAAAATGCTCCTTTTTGTTGTCGCTTTTTTTGTTTCTATAATGGCAGCTTTTGGTGTTGATTGGTTACAACGGGATTGGGGCGAGAAAAAAAGGAAATTTTTAAAAAAACTTATTTCCACAGTATTGATTTTTACATTATTTTTGGTTTTTGCTGTTCTGCTCGCAGATTTCAACAAAATTAACGTCATAAAATATTTTTCGACTGCATTAAAAGGTACGGGTTTCTCCTACAATCCTTCTTTAGTAGGTAAGCGGTATATTTTTGCCCTTGAAGGGATAAAAATCACCTCTGCATTAATATTTTTATACTCAGTTGTTTTAGCATCTAGGCTTTTTACAAAGGTTCGCCCCGATGTTTTTTTTGCTTTGCTTTTTAGTTGTTTTATCCTGGATATTTCTATCTTGAATAGTAAGTTTATCAGTGCAGTCCCTATGGAGCAGAATGAATACTTTTCAAAAGATACTGCAGTTCAATATTTTCTAAAGAATAAAGGTATGTACAGGGTCTTAAATTCAGTGCCTAACAGGCCAGATAAAACTGTTACTTATATTGTTCCAAATAAGTATATTCTATATAAAATTCATAGTGCTACCGGCTATGAGGCTGTACAGTTAGCTGGTTATAATGAAGTGCTTCAGAGGTTAAACTTGGGTAGCAATCTGATTGATCTTCTTAATATAAGATATGTAGTAATTGAGAAAAATAGTGTCAGGGGTAGGCTTGGTGACCACATAGGCAAGTACAAGATTGTGGTAGATAAGGATGTGAAGATATTGGAAAATAAAAACTATTTGCCAAGGGCATTCCCGGTACATAAGGCGATACAGCTTAAAGGTAAAACGAAGGCTTTGGATTTGCTTTCAAGCCCTCGTTTTGATCCAAGAAAGACCGTTCTTTTAGAGGCTCCTGTAGAGGTGAAACTCTCCCCTCTTCCAAAGCCTGAAACTTCATCGTATGTAAATATTTCAGATTATAAAAATAATGAAATTCTAATTGATGTGGACATGGCAGACAATGGTTTTGTCGTTTTGAGTGAAAAATTTTATCCCGGATGGAATGCCTACATTGATGGGGCCTTAACTCAAATATATAAGGCCAACCACATATTTAGGGCGGTATATTTGCCTATGGGAAAGCATAAGGTCTTGTTCAAGTATGAGCCGAAATCATTTGAAATAAGTTTGTATATCACGATTTTCTCTTTCCTCTTTGTCATTTTTGTTTTTGCAAAGCAGTGGCGTTTTCTACGCAGCCACAAACTTAATGTCAGTTAATTAATTACTGCTTTCCCCCCTATTATTATGAAGAGTCTAAAGTTGTTTTTAATATCGTCGATCATCTCTTTTGTTATGCTGGATCTTGGTGTTTTCTTTCTTGTGGAAAGCGGCCGCTTAAATATAAACAAACCAACCTATTCCCTAAGGTCTGTTACTTCCAGATTCTGGGTAGATATTAATGAAGATTTTGGTGTTTGGCATGAGCCACATTCTTCCTATAATCATAAAAAATCATGCTTTGAAGTTGAATATGAGGCTAATTCTCATGGAGCGAGGGATGTTGAGCGTTTAAAAAGTTCTGATAAAGACAGGGTTGTTGTTTTAGGAGATTCATTTGTAGAGGGCGTGGGTGTTTCTTTGGAAAAGAGGTTGACTAATCTTTTGGAAGAGCAAAGCAAGATAGAGCATTTAAATTTTGGAACTGCCGGACATTTTGGGACTACTCAATATTTTCTAATGTACAAAAAACTTGCAAAGGAGTTTGGTCACTCCAGTATTTTGCTTGGTATCTTGCCTAATAATGACTTTTATGATGATGATTATTCTTATGGTAAAAAAGTATATTTTGACAGGTACAGGCCATACTTTGTTGGTCAATATCCTGAATATGATCTCATTTATTTTAAAGAAAATCTTTCTGGATGGGAACTTCGTTTTTTTAGTTATATTAAAGGTTTGTTTAGAGAGTTTACTTATACCTATAATGCCATTGCTTTTCTTTCAACAGCCAATAGATTTGAGTATGGCGGGGAAGGTACTGAAACATATTCAGGATACTATGATTATAAGAAAGATCAACTGGATGTAATGTTCTATTCTATAGAGAAGCTGATAGAAGAGGCTGCAGGGAAAAAAATAACGGTATTTACCATTCCTGTTATTGGAGATCTGTTAAGGTTCGACAAGGCGAAGTCTTCACCTTTGTCGAAGGAGCTTAAAGAGTTTTCAAAAAGCAAGGGTTTTAACTATTTGGATTTATTACCCCTTATGCATAGTCATACAAGGCAGTGGGATAAATATTACTTGCCATGCGATGGGCACTGGAGTGAATATGGAAATGCCGTGGCATTTAAGTATATAAAAGATCACTTACAAGGTGGAAGCTGGGAAACAAACTCATCACAATTCCACCATCATAGCCGTCTCATCACAGTCGGGGAATTTTGAGCATTTGATGCAGTCTCCCCATATCTTGTGGGGAAGTGTTCCTTTGTCGATTTCGATAAATTTCATACGTTTGAAAAAGTCAGGTTTGTAGGTTAGCGCAAAGACCTTCTTTAATCCCAGGAGCGCCGCCTCTTCCAGGCAGGCCAGGGCCATTATTTTCCCTATCCCCTTAAGCCGTTCTTCCCCCTTGACGGCAAGGGAACGTATCTCTCCCAGGTCCTCCCAGCATATGTGAAGGGCGCAGACTCCCAGAAGCTCTCCGTTTTCATCGTCGGTGTAAACATAGAAATCCCGTACACGCTCATAGAGGTCAACGAGTGCGCATGGGAGCATCTCTCCAGCCTTGGCATAAATGTCTATTAGGGCGTGTATCCCCTTAACATCGGATATTTTTGCCTTCCTAAGCATCTTGTCTCAACATCTCCCTTGCGTGTTCTCTGGTCTTTTCAGTAATCGTAAGGCCACCCAGCATGCGGGCTATTTCCTCCAGTCGCATGTCCATCTCAAGTTCCTCAATAGTCGTGAAGGTGCGGCCGTCTTTTACTGTCTTTTTGACCATGTAGTGGCTGTCACCAATTGCGGCTATCTGAGGCAGGTGCGTTATGCATATAACATCGGTGTTGCCTGACACCTTCTTGATCTTCCGCCCTACCGCCTCGGCTGTGCCACCGCCTATACCAGAGTCCACTTCATCAAATACCAGAGTCGGTGTCCTTTCTCTGTCCATTATGCAGTTTTTCAGGGCCAGCATTATTCTCGAGAGTTCTCCCCCCGAGGCTATCTTTGCCAGTGGTTTTGGTTCCTCACCCGGGTTTGTGGATAGATTGAACTCGATTCTCTCTGCTCCGTTTTCATTAAGTTCGCAGTCATCTTTTTCAGATAGAGGTGTCATGACTGACTCAAAGCGGGCGTTACTCATATTGAGCTCTTCCAGTTCAGAGGCTATCTTTTTAGAAAGCTGTGCCGACACACTTTTCCTTGCCCCGGTAAGATGTCTGGCCGCCTCGACCGCCTCTCTATGGTATTTTTCTAACTCATCTTCAAGGCCTTTTTTTCTTAGGTCGCTGTTGTCTAAAAGTGACAATTCCTCTTCAATTGTGCCCTTTCTCTGGATCACATCTTCAAGTCCCGGGCCATATTTTTTCTTTAAGCGGTCAAGGTCCGAAATCCTTTCCTCTACAGATTTAAGTCTCTCGGGATCCACTATGACTTTCCCCGAATATTCACGAAGAGCCATGGCCGCATCTTCGGTTTGGAACATAAGAGCCTCAAGTCCTTCGGCTATCTGCTTTAAACCTTCATCGACTCTTTCTGCTTCCCTTATCAAATCAAGGACCCCTCCAAGCCTTTCGCTCATTGATCCCTCTGAGGAGTATAGTGCATCTTCGGCAAAAGATGTGTTTTTTAAGAGCTTTTCGGCATTGGCAAGCCTCCGATGTTCCTCTTCCAGCTTGCTGTCTTCATCGGTCTGTGGAGATACCCTGTCGATCTCTTCCAGCTGAAACATGAGCAGGTCTGCCTTTTCTTTCCTGCTTTTTTCGTCACTATAAAGCCCCTCAAGTTCGCAGCTTACTTTCTTGTAGGAAGAGTAGATTTCCTGATATGAGGTTCTTAGTTCTTCGAGTCTGCCAAACTCATCCAGCAGGTAGATGTGCCTCTCTGGCTTCAGTAAGGTCTGATGTCCATGCTGCCCCGAGATACTTACCAGTCCTTCTGTCAAGTCGGTAAGTACATTAAGTGTCACCATCGCTCCGTTTATAAAGACCTTATTTTTGCCTTCCTGAGAAATGATCCTGCGGATAAGCAGTTCGCCATCATTATCTATACCAAGGGCATCAAGCTTTTTCGCTATTGACCCTTCTTTTTCCAGAGTAAAAAGGGCTTCTACTGTGGCCTCTTTTTTGCCATTTCTTACAAGGTTGGATGCGGCTCTATCGCCAAGGATGAGGTTTATTGCCTGAATTATAATAGATTTGCCTGCGCCCGTCTCTCCGGTGAGGACATTCATGCCATTCCGGAAGGAAAAGGATATTTCCTCTATGATGGCAAAATCTTTGATCCGCAGTTCATTAAGCATAGGCAGGATAAATATCTTGATGGGATGGGTATTGGGTTTATCCCCTTTGTACCGGGCCGGGGATTTAGATATGGCTAAGAAACTCAGGGTTGGGCTAAATATTAGTCAAGTAGCGGATCTTTGTCAACAGATATACGCTTTTCTGCCATCATTATTGCTATTATAGTCTTGGAGTCTTGGAGTCTTGGAGTCTTGGAGTCTTGGAGTCTTTGATCTCCCCCTGACAGACCATATCGACTGCTTTATTAAATGCTACTCTTTCAATCTCCAGATACTCATCAGCTTCGAGTTTCTGTCCACAAGGTATTAAGTTTGTGGCGAGGTAAATATGCAGTAGCTCGGTGCAAAAACCGGGAGTTGTGAAAAACTCCCCCAGTTTTTCTATATTGCCAGCTCTGACCCCTCCCTCCTCTTCAAGCTCTCTCGCCGCACAGCTTAAGGCGTCCTCGCCATCATCAATACGACCAGCGGGAATCTCCCAGATGATGCCCCCTGCTGCATGGCGGTACTGCCTGATCATTAAGATGTCTTTGTTATCATACAAAGGGAGCACGCAGGCACCTCCCGGGTGCCTTATTATCTCAAGGTCAACCGTCTTGCCATTAGGGAGTTTTGCTGTCTCCAAGTTTATATCCAGCACTTTGCCCTTATATAGGAGGTTCTTTTCTTTCATTTGAGCTTAATGTATCAACTTTGCTCTGTAGAGGCAATCATTTAAGCCGTATTAATTTTGATATAAAGGCCCGCTTTTATTGCCTTTTGTAAATTCTTTTGATGACCCTTTAGCCTTGACTTGGGTGCTGCTGCGTAATAGAATAAACTGCTGACAGAGTAAAGAGTTTCTTTGTAGCTTTTTTCGAGATTTGAAGCAAAAAAACGAATAAATACCATCATTTTTAGGAGAGTTTTTTGGCAATAAACAGAACTAAAGTACAGGCCCAGGCCCAGAAATTTGTCTTAAAGGGGCAGATAGATAAGGCCATAAAGGAGTATCTGACTCTGGTTGACGATGAGCCCGGCGACCTTAAGGTATGCCAGAAGCTGGGCGACCTTTATGCCAAGAAGGGCGATAAGGCGAATGCCTGTGAGCAGTACAACAAGATTGCCAGTGACTACAAGGAAAAGGGTTTCTATCTTAAGGCCATTGCCGTTTATAAACAGGTAGTAAGGATTGACCCTGACGACTTGAATCTATACCTGCAACTGGGGGATCTGTACCACAAGCAGGGGCTTCCTGCTGAGGCTATGGCCCAGTACAGGATAGTAGCAGGCCGTTACGAAAAGGAAGGCAAGGTTGAGGAAGCGCTTGAGACCATAGGGAAGATGGCAGATATCGACCCCTCAAATGTGATGTTGAGGGTGAAGCTTGCTGAAAATTATCTGAAGGCAGGTCTTAAGGAAAAGGCTCTTGCTGAAGTGCTTAAAGCAGGGTCTGAACTGAGCAGTCAGAAAAAATATGAAGAACTTATTAATCTTTATGAAAAGTTCGCAAAAGCTGGTGAATCAAATGCCGGCCTTTTTAAAGGCCTCAGCAGGGCCTACCTTGACAAAGGTGATGATACAAAGGCCATTGCGAGCTTGAAAAATGCCCTGAAGGTAGATCCCGACGATATATCTTCGCTGTCAACGATAGCAGACCTTTATAAGAAAACTGGGGATGCTGAAAAGGCCAAATTGTCCTTGCAGCAGATGCTGCGTGTTGATTCTTCTTCAATAGATGCCAGAAAAGCCCTTCATGAGATATATAATGCCGAAGGTGATGCGGAAAGGGCGGTCTCTGAATATGAGGCTATCATTGATATTCACCTGAAAAATGAACTCTTTGATGAGGCCCTGGAGTCTGTGCAACTGCTTAGGGAAAGTCATCCCGACAATTTTAAAGTGATGGGAAAGCTTTGTGAAATTCACCGCTTTATGAATGAGGAAGAGAAGCTTGTAGCCTCCTATAAAGAACTCGCTGCTATGTACGGAGAGCGCGGTGAACAGGCCCAAAGCGATAGTATATATGAAAAAATACTTGAACTGAGGCCAGATGATGCAGATGCCCTGGAGCAAAAAGGCAAGGGCGGTGGAGAAGAGGCCCCCGCAGAGGCTGAGGCTGACAGCGATACTCCACTTAGTAACAGCCAGATCGGTAAGCTGCTGACAGAGGTAGATGTATATATAAAGTACGGCATGGAAGATAAGGCCGAGGGAAGCCTTCAGGAAATTCTCAGGCGTAATCCTCAAAGTGTTGCAGCAATGCTGAAACTGAAAGATTATTATCTTGGGGCGGGAAAGAAAAGTGAGGCTGTAGATGAACTGCTAAAGGTAGCGGAGATTGCCAGAGAGTCTGATGATGATGAAAAGGCGGTGGAATGCCTGAAGGAGGCTCTAAAACTTTCGCCTGATAGCAAGCCAGCGGGAGAAATGTACAGTGCAATTACTGGCGAGGATCCGGAGTTACTCCTTGCCGAAGATATAGATGTAGAGATCGATCTTGAAGTAGATGGCGATGTAATAGAGCTTGAAGCAGAGGATGATGTAATAGAGCTTGAAGCAGGTGATGATGTAATAGAGCTTGAAGCAGGTGATGATGTAATAGAGCTTGAAGCAGGTGA
>JADFVX010000041.1 GCA_015222755.1 Pseudomonadota bacterium
AGGCTTATCTATCGACTCACGCTCTGTTGCTGCCGATGAGCTGTTCTGGGGCATCAAGGGAGATCGCTTTGATGGTAACGATTTCCGTGATGACGCCTTCAGCAAAGGGGTTACAGGTTTTGTTAGCGATAATGGTTATGTACCCGATGGCAAAAGGGATGAACTGACGCTAATAAAGGTTCCTTCATCTCTAAAGGCATTGCAGGCACTGGCGGCATACAACAGGAAAAAACATCCGGTTCCCCTTGTGGCGGTTACGGGGAGCAATGGAAAAACAACGACGAAGGAGATAATAGCCTCCATTCTCAAACAGCGTTTTGAGGTACTGAAAAACGAGGGCAACCTGAATAACCAGATAGGAGTCCCGCTGACTCTTCTGAAATTACACGGTGAGCATGAAGTGGCAGTAGTAGAGCTGGGTATGAACAGGGCGGGCGAAATAAGGGACCTGACTGGGATTGCACGACCCGATATAGGAGTCATTACATGCATCGGAGAGGCCCATCTGGAAGGGCTGGGCAGCCTTGAAAATATAAAAAGGGCAAAGGGCGAACTTATCGAGGCAATGGAGGATGAAAAAACTATTGTGCTAAATGCCGATGATCCGGCCCTTATGGAGCTTAAAGACTTTGTGCGGGGCAAGCTTATAACATTCGGTATAAATGAGAGTGCCGATGTCATGGCCAGTGATATAGAGGTAGAGTGGGGCAAGGGCACGCTTTTTATCCTTTCAGACGGTGAGAATAGACTTCCTGTCCTATTACCGCTCTACGGCGAACACCAGCTCTATAACGCACTGGCCGCTACGGCCGTAGCCATATCCCTGGGATTTAATCTGAAGGAGATAAGGGAGGGGCTGGAGGCCTATGAGGCCTATTACGGAAGGATGGAGATATTGACTGAAGGCGGGGTGCACCTGATAAATGACAGCTATAACGCAAACCCATCTTCGCTCAGGTTCGCCGTAAAGACTATGGATGATCTTGCCTATGGCCGCAAAATTGTCGTGCTGGGCGATATGCTTGAACTGGGGGAAAGGGCCGAAGAACTTCACACAGAGGCCGGGCGTTTTATTGCGTCCATAGGTGTTGATGTGCTTGTTACAGTGGGTCCGCTGGCCGAAAGCATTGCTAAAGGTGCCGTCTCCGGAGGGATGGAGGAGCAGAAGGTCCTGTCTTTCGGCGAGAGGCAGAAGGCTGTAGCCTATCTTAAAGCTGAGATAGACAAGGGAGACTGGATACTTGTAAAAGGTTCACGAGGCATGGCTATGGAAGAGGTCGCCTCAGAACTGCTGGCTTATATTAAAAAAAGGGAGAACAACTGATGCTGTATCATCTCCTTTATCCGCTACATACCGACTATTCCTTTCTGAATGTATTTAAGTACATTTCATTCAGAACTATCTATGCCACCCTGACCGCCCTCGCTATAAGTTTTATACTCGGGCCCTGGATGATAAGGAAACTGACAAGGCACCAGATCGGGGAGAAGGTGAGGAAGGACGGCCCCGAGCGTCACCTGGAAAAGGAGGGTACTCCGACTATGGGAGGCGCCCTTATCCTGTTTTCCGTTGTAATCCCTACCCTTCTGTGGGCAGACCTCGGCAACCGCTATATCTGGCTTGTACTCTTTGTCACCATAAGTTTTGGTTTTATCGGGTATGTCGATGATATGTACAAGGTGAGTGGTAAAAAAGCGGGCGGGATGAAGGCTCGTTACAAGTTCGGCTTGCAGGTTCTCTTTACTTCATTTGTAGCCTACCTGCTTATGCAGTGGGGATTCAGCACAGACCTTTATTTTCCATTTTTCAAATCTATAACACTCAGTCTGGGCATCTTTTTTATACCATTTGTTGTACTGGTGATAGCCGGGGCATCAAACGCCGTCAATCTGACTGACGGTCTTGACGGACTCGCCATAGGACCTGTGACGATAGCATCGCTGGCATACCTGCTTGTTGCCTATTTCTCCGGCCATACGGTGATTGCAAACTATCTACAGATACCTTATATCGCTGGAAGCGGCGAGCTTGCAATCTTTTGCGGGGCGATGGTGGGGGCGAGTCTTGGTTTTTTATGGTTCAACACCTATCCTGCTCAGGTTTTTATGGGAGATGTTGGTTCTCTGCCTCTGGGTGCTGCACTTGGTGTTATAGCGGTGATTACCAAGCATGAGATACTTCTGTCTATTGTCGGTGGCCTTTTTGTAGTCGAGGCGCTGTCTGTCATTTTTCAGGTCTTTTCCTACAAGATGCGGAAGAAAAGGATATTCCTTATGGCCCCCATACATCACCACTATGAGCTTAAAGGCTGGGCAGAACCCAAGATAATAGTCCGTTTCTGGATAGTTGCCATAATACTTGCCCTTGTGGGGCTGAGTACTCTCAAATTGAGGTAGGATGGAGCTTAAAGGTAAAAAAGCGCTGGTAATAGGAGCGGGCAAAAGCGGCATAGCTGCGGCGCGCTTTCTTGTTCGCAGGGGCGCAGAGGTGATCCTTAATGATAGCGCCGACCTCTCAGCGCAGTCTGATCTAACTAAAGAAGGGATCAAGCTGGCCGGAGGCGGGCATCCCCTGTCGCTCTTTGGTGCTTTGGATATTGTCGTTCTCTCTCCCGGTGTACCTACTGGCGAAGGTGACATCAAAGAGGGTCTGTCAGCTGCCATTAGTTCCGGAGCCGATGTAATTAGCGAGATAGAGCTTGCATCACGTTTCACCCAAACTCCCGTCATCGCAGTTGCAGGGACGAACGGGAAAAGTACAACAACGCTGCTAATAGGCCACATACTTTCGGCTTCCGGCAAAAGAGTTTTTGCAGGCGGCAATCTTGGCACGCCCTTTTGTCAGTATCTGATAGATGGAGATGATGCCGATTATATAGTACTGGAGGTAAGCAGTTTTCAACTGGAGCGTATTGCCGCTTTTAAACCGATGATATCGGTAATGCTCAATATCACCGCTGACCATCTGGACCGCTACCCCTCTATGGAAGAATATGTGGAGGCAAAAAAGAGGGTCTTTCTTAACCAGTCACCGGAACAGTTTGCCGTTGTAAACGTGGAAGATAAGATAAGCGCTTCACTTGTAAAAGACATAGGGGCAACAGTCATACCCTTTGGAATAAAGAATCGCCATGAAGGCGGGGTATCTTTTGAAAATTGCAATATAGTGTCGGACATAAAAGATCACAGCTGCCGTATAAGCAGAGAAAGACTGCATCTGCATGGCAGTCACAATACGGAGAACCTGATGGCAGCAGCAGCTGTATCGCTTATCTGCGGCATGACAGGAGAAGAGATAGAAAAGAGTCTTTCAGGCTTTGAGGGCCTGCCGCACCGTATGGAATTTGTATCAGAGATAGAGGGTGTATTTTTCTATGACGACTCCAAGGCGACCAATGTGGGAGCCCTAATGAAAAGCCTTGAGGGGATGGAGACAGAGGTGGTACTCATTGCCGGAGGAAGAGATAAAAAAGGTGGCTACGGACAGCTTAAGCCACTTGTTAAGCAAAAGGTAAGGCATCTTGTTCTCATAGGTGAGGCAGCCAGGTCAATAGGGGAAATACTGGGTTCAGATACGGAGACATCCTATGCCGCCTCGATGGAAGAGGCTGTATATAAGGCATGGAAGGCGGCAAAGACGGGTGATGTTGTTATGCTGTCCCCTGCCGGCTCTAGTTTTGATATGTTTAAAAGTTATGTTCATCGTGGAGACTGTTTTAAAAAAGCAGTCATGACGATTGCAGGAGCAGAGGAAGAGCGGCTCAGGGGAGAGGGAAATGCACTCTAAACTTTGGTCGGAAAGAGCTATCGGCGTCATCGCCATATTCCTTGTCCTGACAGGGGTCGTTATGGTCTATAGCGCAAGCTCTATAATAGCCGATAAAAGGTTCCATGATAGTTTTATGTTTTTGAAAAAGCATATTATATACGCCTTCATAGCAATCGGGGCAATGCTTGTAGTGGCGAGGATAGATTACCAGGTAATGAGGAAACTTGCCACACCTATACTGTTTTTTGCCCTTGCCCTCCTTGTACTGCTGCTCATCCCGGGTGTAGGCACTGAGGCCGGGGGTGCAACACGCTGGTTGAGGTTCGGACCCTTGTCATTGCAGCCTTCGGAGGTGGCCAAGCTGGCAGTAATCATCTTTCTGGCGAACTCTTTTGCCAACAAGAAGGACATGACGGACTTTAAAAAGGGATACCTTCCTTATATGGCAATCTTGATCATGTTTGTAACGCTCATGCTGATGCAGCCCGATTTTGGAACGGCAATGACGCTTTCCGCCATAATATTCACCATGCTTTTTGTGGCCGGAGTGAAGATTCAGTATCTCTCCGTTTCACTTCTCGCTATGGCGGGTGCGGCGGCGATGCTTGTTGCAACGGCAGAATATCGTATGAAGCGTCTCATATCATTCCTTGATCCGTGGAGCGACCCGCAGGATACAGGCTTCCAGATCATACAGTCCTTTCTTGCCTTCGGCTCTGGAGGGCTTGGCGGGAGAGGTCTTGGTGAGGGGAGACAGAAGCTTTTTTACCTTCCTGAGCCGCACACCGATTTTATCCTCTCCGTTATAGGTGAGGAGCTTGGGTTTATTGGCGTAACGCTGATAGTCCTGCTCTTTGCTGCACTGGTACTTTTGGGAATCAGGGCCTCTCTCAGGGCCTCAGATCGCTTCGGCTCTCACCTGGCGCTGGGCATAACAGCAATGATAGGCCTTCAGGCGGCAATCAATATGGGAGTTGTTATGGGGCTTTTACCCACAAAAGGTCTCCCCCTCCCCTTCCTGAGTTACGGAGGGACTTCCCTGCTGGTGAACATGCTGGGTGTGGGCCTGCTTATAAGCGTTACGGCAAGGGGGCAGTCATGAGACTGCTTCTTTCAGGAGGCGGTACCGGGGGGCATCTGTTCCCGGCTATTGCTGTTGCCGAAGAGTGCACAGGGCGTAATGACAATGCTGATATACTTTTTGTCGGAACAAAGGCGGGACTTGAGGCAAGGCTTATTCCTGAGCAGGGTTGGGAGATCCGTTACGTGCTTTCGGGAGGTATTAAGGGGCGTGGCCTTGCAGGTGCAGTTGCAGGCCTCTTTAAGGCATTTTGGGGATTTCTCCAGTCCATAAAGATCATAGCCGATTTCCGGCCCGGGGTAATACTGGGCATGGGGGGCTATGCCTCGGCCCCGGCCATAGTGGCGGGCAGACTTTTCGGGATCAGTTCTGCCATACATGAGCAAAATGCCATGCCGGGGCTTGCAAACAGGCTGCTGGGACATTTTGCAAACAGGGTATTTCTCACATATCCGGAGTCTGGCCGCTTTTTTTCAGCAGGAAAGACGATAGTTACAGGGAACCCTGTAAGAAAGGAGTTTCTTGAGAACGGCCTCAAAGCTACAGGGGAAAATGAGAAATTCACCGTTTTTGTATTCGGTGGGAGCCGCGGGGCACACAGGATTAACGAGGTGGTATCTGAAGCTATGACGGGATCGTTAAGGGCAGAGAAAATAAGCCTCATCCACCAGACAGGGGCAAATGACTTGGAAGATATTAACAAGCGATATAGGGATGCCGGGATAGATGCTGAGGTGCAGCCCTTTATCGATGACATGCTTGCTGCTTACATGAAGGCTGATCTTGTCCTATGCCGGGCAGGGGCCACAACGATAGCTGAACTCATGGCCATGGGGAAACCTTCCCTGCTCATCCCTTATCCCTACGCCGCAGACGACCATCAGGCAAAAAATGCACAAGCCCTCGTTGATGCAGGGGCTGCTGAGATGATACTTGAATCTGACCTTGATGCAGGCCTGCTTGCAGGAAGAATAAAGTCACTCATGGCTGATGAAAAAAGGATTTGCGAGATGGGCAAAAGGGCTGCGGGACTGGCAAGGAAAGATACAGCAAGAATTATTTGCGAAGAACTTCAAAAATTGGCGGCATAGGGGATATATGTTTAAAAAGACAGAGCATATACACTTTATAGGGATCGGCGGGATTGGAATGAGCGGAATAGCAGAGGTCCTCATAAATCTCGGATTCAAGGTGAGTGGTTCGGACCTTAAGGAAGGAGACACTACAAAACGCCTTGTCTCCCTCGGCGCTGATATAGCCTACAGGCATAAGAAGGAAAACATTAAAGATGCGGATGTTGTGGTTATTTCCTCTGCTGTAAAGGAAGACAATCCCGAGGTAATGGAAGCCCACAGGCGCCTCGTTCCTGTAATACCCAGGGCAGAGATGCTTGCAGAGCTTATGAGACTGAAGCGAGGAGTCGCCATAGCCGGAACACACGGCAAGACAACCACCACTTCCATGGTTTCTACCATCCTCTCCGGCGCTGGCATCGACCCCACAGTAGTAATAGGTGGAAAGCTGAACAGTATAGGAAGTAATGCCAAACTGGGACAGGGCGAGTACCTTGTAGCTGAGGCTGACGAGAGTGATGGCTCATTCCTCTATCTATCACCGATCCTTTCGGTAGTCACAAATATCGACCCCGAGCATCTGGATCACTATGGGAGTATGGAAGAGGTCATGAAGGCCTACCTCTACTTTATAAACAAGGTTCCCTTTTACGGCCTATCGGTTCTGTGCATAGACAACAAGAACATCCAGCGCCTGCTCCCCTCAATAAGGAAGCCCTTTGTGACTTATGGTATGACTCCTCAGGCGACATTCCAGGCAACGGATATCGTCTTTGAAGGCATGATTACATCCTTCACCGTTAAGGAAAGGGATGTGGAACTTGGCAGCCTGTCCATCAATATGCCCGGCATGCATAATGTCTACAACGCCCTTGCGGCGGTGGCTGTTTCCATCTCCCTTGATATCGATTTTGCTGCAATTCAGTCGGGTATGGAAGGTTTTTGCGGTATCCAGAGGCGTTTCCAGCTGAAAGGGGAACATGCCGGGATAAGTGTTATCGATGATTACGGGCATCACCCAACGGAGATAAAGGCTACCCTCTCTGCCGCAAAAAAAGGCTGGGACAGACGCGTAGTCGCTGTTTTTCAGCCTCACCGTTATTCAAGGACGAAAGAGCTTTTCGAAGATTTTGTAACGGCATTTAATGAGGCAGATCTACTTATCCTGACAGATATTTATGCCGCTGGTGAAAAACCTATAGAGGGAATCACGGGTAGACATTTATATGAAGAGGTCGTCAAACACGGACATAGAGATGTGAGTTATGTTGCCGATGTGGCAGATGTTTCGGCCCTGCTGCATAAAAAGACAAAACGCGGGGACATGGTAATAACTCTGGGTGCAGGTAATGTATATAGCGCAGGAGAGCTCTTCCTTCAGGAGCTAAAGGAAAGCTCTCCTGTAAAGATAGTGTCAAGAGGAAGAAAATAAAAGGGCTTGCTGAAAGAATAAGCTCGAAGATCAGCGGCAGGGTCGTGAAAAATCTGCCCATGAGCGGGCATACTACCTTTAAGGTGGGAGGCAAGGCTGATCTGATGGTGTACCCGGGTGATGCTGAAGAACTTGGAAAAGTGATATGCATGCTGAAAGATGAAGGCCTGCCTTTTTTGATGCTGGGTTCAGGTTCTAACCTGCTTGTAAGTGATGAAGGCCTGAGAGGTGCTGTGATAAGTCTTAAGGAAGGTTTCAGAAACATTGAAATAGCAGATGAGTTGACTATTGACTGCGGTGCCGGTCTGTCACTTGGCGTGCTTGTAAATTTTGCCGCAGGACATGCCCTCTCTGGCATCGAGTTCCTGTCCGGCATTCCCGGGACTGTAGGAGGTGCCCTGTGGATGAATGCAGGGGCCTTTGGCTCCGAGATAAAGGATGTTATAGCCTCTGTAAGCTTTGCGGACAGTAATGGAGACTTAAAAAATATAGGAATAAATGATCTGCCATTTTCCTACAGGAAGCTTGACGTGGATCCCCGATGTGTAGTTACAGGCTGCAGGCTTGTACTGGAAAAGGGCGATGAGTCTATTATAAGGGAAAAGATAAGGTCCTATGCAACGAGGCGCGCTGAAAGCCAACCACTTGGCAGGGCGACGGCAGGTTCGGTATTTAAAAACCCTCCCGGTGATTTTGCGGGCAGGCTTATAGAAGATGCGGGCATGAAGGGCGTGCATATGGGAAAGGCAAAGGTATCGGAAAAACATGCCAACTTTATTGAAAATACGGGCGGTGCCAGTGCAAGAGATATCTTTGAACTGATGAGAAAGGTAGCGGCAAAGGTGTTTGAATCGAGCGGTATCCAGCTTGAGCCGGAAGTAAAGATAGTCGGGGAGGGATTGGGGCCTTGGCAGTGATAAGCAACGCAGGCCCCGTGGCTGTGCTTATGGGCGGAAGCTCCTCTGAGAGGGAGATATCCCTTAAGAGTGGAAAGGCCGTATTAAAGGCGCTTCTTTCAAAGGGTTATGAGGCCGAAAAGCTGGATATAGCCGATGGCCTTGAGCCGCTTCTTTCTGGACGCTACAAAAGGGTATTTATTGCGCTCCACGGTGTACCGGGGGAGGATGGGACAGTGCAGGGACTGCTTGAACTACTGGGTATTGAATATACAGGATCGGGTCTTCTGGCCAGTGCTGTGACTATGGACAAGACATTCGCCAAACGGGTTGTAGCTGCGGAAGGCGTTGTTACCCCCGAATTTAAGGAATTTGCATCAAGGCCCGGCGCAGAGGAAGTGCCCGAACTTGGTTTTGACTATCCCGTAGTAGTTAAACCCGTATCGGAAGGGTCTACAGTGGGTGTTACAAAGGTGGAGTCGCCCGAAGGTCTTAGTGCAGCCATCGGAAGGTCTCTGAAGTATGGGACAAAGGTGCTTGTTGAGCGTTTTGTCTCCGGCCGTGAAGTGACGGTGGGAGTTATCGGCGGGAAGGCCCTGCCCGTAATAGAGGTGGTCCCCAAGGGTGGCTTTTATGATTTTGAGGCAAAGTATACAAAGGGGATGACGGAATATATAGTCCCGGCTGATTTTGATAAAGAGATGCTGGAGAACCTGTCTCATACGGCTGTCAGTGTGTATGAAATATTGGGATGCAGGGGGCAGGCAAGGGTGGATTTTATCATCGAAGACAGCACTCCTTATTTTCTGGAGATCAACACCATCCCCGGGATGACGGAGACTTCGCTGCTGCCCAAGGCTGCAGCGGCAGCTGGAATAGGCTTTGAGGAGCTGACTGCTTCCATACTTGAAAGTGCCGCACTGGACAGCGGGCGAAGGGGTGTGCAGTGAGAGATTACCACCAGAAAAAAAAGCGCAAGGCTAACAGCAAGCACAAAAAAAGAAATCGCCGGACATTTGATCTCGCTGGAGCAATAAAGTCATCTATAAGGATAACTCTGTCTGTTGCCGCAATTGTTGCAACCAGCGCATCTATTTACAGTGGATGGGTTCATATTACAACGGCCCCTCGCTTTGATATATCCCTTATAGAAGTGGAGGGAAACGAAAAGGTGAGTAGAGATGAGATCGTGCAGGCTGCAGGTATGGACCAGGCAAAAAATATTTTCACCTACAAGGTAGGTGCCGCAGGAAGAGAGATAGAGGAAATGCCATGGGTAAAAAAAGTGACTATTGAAAGAAGGCTTCCAGGCACTCTCAAGATCAGGGTGGTAGAGCGGCAACCAATTGCCATGATAAGGCTGGGAAGATTCTATTATTTTGATGCGGAGGGAAATATCTTTGCCGAGCCTGATACCACAACTGGGTGGGATTTTCCAGTACTGAGCGGCATAGATAAGGAAAAGCTTCTTGAAGGTGATGAGCTTACCTTTGCAAAGCTGATGGAGGGGATTGCCCTGTTGGAGGTAATGAAGGGCAAAGGGAAGTACCTTTCCTGGAGCAATGTCTCTGAGCTTGTATTTAGCAAGGACTCTGGTGTTACGCTTTATCCTTCAGGGAATACGGCACCGGTTTGTCTGGGCAAAAAGAATCTGGCAGGCAGACTTGCACAGGCAGAAAGAGTCCTCGCCGAACTCGATAAAAAAGGCATAAAGGCGGCCAGGGTACAGGCTGATTACGACGACAGGGTTTATGTAAAGAGGGTTATTTAATGACAGAATATAGCTTACATACATTAAAAAAGAGGAGGTGATGGGGATGGGAAGGAAAGAAGATATTATAGTAGGTCTCGATATCGGTACTACAAAGATATGTGCCATTGTCGGGGAAATATCTGAGGGCGGTGTCGACATAATAGGTATCGGTTCTCATCCTTCACGGGGCCTCCGCAAAGGGGTTGTCGTAAATATCGAGAGCACCGTGGCTTCTATAAAGAAGGCAATAGAAGAGGCGGAGCTCATGGCCGGATGTGGAATCAGTTCTGTATTTGCAGGAATTGCCGGCGGTCATATCAAGGGACTCAACTCGCATGGTGTAATAGCAGTTAAAGACAGTGAGGTGAAAGAGGCAGACGTCAAAAGGGTCATCGATGCTGCAAGGGCCGTTGCCATACCCATGGACAGGGAAGTCCTGCATATACTTCCACAGGAATATATAATCGACGACCAGGATGGTGTAAGGCACCCTATAGGTATGTCGGGCGTCCGCCTGGAGGCAAAGGTCCATATAGTAACCGGGGCAGCGACTTCGGCACAAAACATTGTTAAATGTGCCAACCAGGGAGGACTCGACGTCAACGATATAGTCCTGGAACAGCTTGCCTCGGCAGAGGCGGTGCTGAGCGAAGATGAAAAAGAACTTGGCGTTGCCATTGTCGATATTGGTGGCGGTACATCAGACATCGCCATATTTATAGAGGGCAGCATACGCCACACAGCGGTATTGTCCCTTGGCGGTGATCACCTCACTAATGATATCGCCATTGGCCTAAGAACACCCACAGAAGAGGCGGAGAAGATAAAGAAGAAATACAGCTGCGCAATGGCCTCTCTGGTAGGCAAGGACGATACTATCAGTGTACCCAGCATGGGAGGCCGTAAGCCACGTACCTTGTCGCGTCAACTGCTGGCCGAAATTGTGGAGCCACGCGTGGAGGAGATGTTTACTCTGGTACGTAACGAGATCTTCCGCTCCGGTTATGAGGAGTTGCTGCCTTCGGGGATTGTCCTTACCGGCGGATCTTCGCTTATGGAGGGAATGCCGGAACTGGGTGAACAAATATTCAACATGCCCGTAAGACGGGGTGAACCCATAGGTATCGGCGGGCTCGTAGATGTGGTAAACAGCCCCATCTACGCCACTGGAGTGGGTCTAGTCCTCCACGGCCTAAAGCAACCGGGTAAAAACAGGTTCAAGATGGGAGATGAGAACCTTTTTGCAAAGATAAAAAATCGTATGAGAGAGTGGTTGGGGGAGTATTTTTAGTTTAATTTAACTAACCTGAGGAGGTGTAGTATGTTTGAGTTTGTAGAAAGTGATGAGAGTGCGGCAAGGATCAAGGTAATAGGAGTAGGCGGCGGTGGTGGCAATGCTATCAACACCATGATAGATTCACAACTGGAGGGTGTTGAGTTTATGGCGGCCAACACGGACAACCAGGCCCTGAAGTCCAATAATGCGCCACTGAAGTTCCAGCTCGGTACAAGTCTTACAAAAGGACTGGGAGCAGGTGCAAACCCGGAAGTGGGAAGGGACGCGGCAGAAGAAAACAGGGAACAGATCAAAGAGGTGCTTGCAGGTTCGGACATGGTTTTTATCACCGCAGGTATGGGTGGTGGTACCGGTACGGGAGCGGCCCCGGTGATCGCCGAGGTGGCCAAGGAGATAGGCGCTCTTACTATAGGTGTAGTCACAAAACCATTCACCTTTGAGGGCAAGCAGCGTGTCAAGCAGGCAGAGGCCGGAATAAAGGAGCTGAAAAAGGCCGTTGATACGCTCATAACCATCCCCAACCAGAAGCTGCTGAGCATATCAAGTAAAAGCACATCCATGCTGGATGCCTTCAAGAGGGCAGATGAAGTCCTTCTGCACGCCGTAAAGGGTGTTTCAGACCTCATCACAAATCACGGGTTTATCAACGTAGACTTTGCCGATGTAAAGACCATCATGTCGGAGAAAGGCCTGGCGCTTATGGGCGCCGGTGTTGCCACCGGCGAAAGCCGCGCCCTTGAAGCTGCACAGCTGGCAATAGCATCACCTCTTCTCGATGATATCGACATAATGGGAGCACGTGGAGTCCTTGTAAATATCACGGCAGGACCATCCCTTACGATGCATGAGATTGAAGAGGCCAATGTTCTTATCCAGGAAAAGGCACACGAAGATGCGAGGATCATTTCCGGTGTGGTTATCGATGAGGACCTTGGAGATGAGATGCATGTAATGGTCATAGCTACCGGTTTCGGCAGTGAGGCCAATGAAAAAATGAACCTTAGCGTTGTAAGGCCTGAAAATCGTGATCTCCCGGCATATCTTCGGAAAGACAAAAAAGTGGAAGGCATAGATATACGTCAGGCGGGTGCAACTGTATTCACCGACCCTGCAGAAGACGAGTACGACATCCCCACTTTCCTGAGGAAACAGGCGGATTGACGAGGTGCTTGCAGTCTGCCCCGCTTTGTAAGGGATCTTGAATGCAAGCTATAAAAATTATAATAAACCTTACTCGGATGTCCCGCCTTGCAGGCGGGGATCATCATAATTTTATAGAAGCATTCCCGGCGATTTACTCTTGCGCTGCCGGAATGCCTGGCCTATTGCATGATACCGGTACCCACCCCCCACACCTCCTCGGGTGCCGGTATCACTGCATATCCATACCTCTTAGAGTTGTGAATGTCATACAAACAGTCCACTAAAGGGAAAAAACGACTCCAGTCGGAAACCGGCACCTTTGTCAGGCGCGGAGCTCATGACCTTAGCATAGCTCTCGTCTACCCAAATACCTACCCCGTAGCGATGTCAAACCTCGGCTTTCAGCTTGTCTATCGCTTGTTTAACGAGATTGATGGTGTTGTTTGCGAGCGGGCCTTCCTTCCCGACAGGGAGGACCTTGGAAGCTACGAAGAAGGCAAAACACCCATAGCCACACTGGAAACAGGCCGGATACTTATTGATTGCGATATAGTTGCCTTTTCCGTCCCATTTGAAAACGATTTCCCAAATATAGTGAAAATACTGGGCCTTTCAGGTATTCCCATCTACTCCTCTCAGCGGGAAGATGATATGCCGCTGGTTGCAGCGGGTGGTGTAACTGCATTTTTGAATCCCGAGCCCGTTGCAGATTTTATAGATTGTTTTATCATCGGTGAGGGTGAGGCCGTGCTGCCCGCATTTGTCAAATCTTTCATAAACAATCGAGCAGACGGGAAATCGGCAGCATTGGACGTTCTTGGATCATTGCCGGGCATCTATATACCAAAGAACTACGATGTTAAATATTCACCGCAAGGTGAAGTCGCATCATACACTGCAAAAGATGGAGTCCCCAAGAACGTCAGACGTGTCTGGCTGAGCGCGGAAGAACTTGAAAAAAGCCGTGGCGGTTCAGGCATTACCGCCAAGGATACGGAATTTGGAGACATGTCCCTCATAGAGGTCGGCCGTGGATGTGGTCGTGGATGTCGCTTCTGTGCCGCAGGTTTCATATACCTGCCCCCAAGGGAGCGCAAGCCGGAGGCCTTAAACAGTGAGTTTGACGAGGCCATATCCGCTGGCAAGCGTATAGGTCTTATCAGTCCATCCCTTGCCGATCACCCCGACATAGAAGGTATATGCAGGCATATCAGTGAGAATGGCGGGAGCACTTCGATCTCATCTGTAAGAGCCGACCGCCTCGATGAGGGCTACCTTGATTATATCAAAGATGGTGGACAGAAGACGGTAACCATCGCCCCCGAGGCAGGTACGGAGCGTCTTAGGAGCGTTATAAATAAGGGACTATCCGACGAGGCCATCCTTGGTGCTATTAGCACGATAGCCGAAGCGGCCATACCAAATATACGACTTTATTTCATGATAGGGCTGCCCTCAGAAAGGGACGAGGATATACAGGGGATCATTGAAACGGCAATCCGCTGCCGTGACCGTTTTATTGACGAAAGCCGTGTGCATGGCACCGTAGGAAGAATAACTCTCAGCATAAACAGTTTTGTTCCGAAACCCTTTACACCTTTTCAGTGGCATCCCATGGAGGACGTCAAGAGCCTTAAGTCAAAATTGCAGCAAATAATTAAGAGGCTGCGCCGTGAGGCCAATATTGAAGTCATATGCGATGCACCCAAGTTGACCCACATACAGGGGCTTTTAAGCCGTGGAGACCGTCGCGTGGGAAGCATTATAGCGGCTGTCAGCCGCAACGGTGGGAACTGGAAGTCCGCCACAAAAGATACAGGCATAGACCCGGGTTTTTACACTACTCGCGAAAGAAGCAAAGACGAGCTCTTCCCCTGGGAGGTCATAGATATAGGCCTGGATAAAGATTATCTCTGGAAGGAATATCAAAGGGGACTGGAAGGAAAGTTTACACCGCCCTGTCATATAGGGCCCTGCACGCGCTGCGGTGTTTGCTGACAAATGGACCTAAAAAATCAATATTATCCGAAATCAAGGACAGTAGGCAAGCCCACTCCCCTGCCCCTTCCTTCTCTACCTTAGATGTTTATCTGGATGGAGGGATAGAGACTAACGCCAGCCCACAGGCTCATAGCCTCTCTCTCGAAGGCATCTTTCTACAAACCTTTTCAATAAAGGATCAGGGTCTCGCGAACTAAAGATCCCGCTCATGAAACCACCCGTTCCGCCACCCAATGCACCTGCCGCAGCGCTCCGACCGGACCCGCCGAATACCGCACCCACAGCCAAGCCGGTCACAGCCCCGATGGCGCTGCCCGTAGCCGTTTTACCGGCCACCTCTTCCGCCCTCTCCGATTCGACACCGCTCTCCTTTGCAAACTTAATGCATTCCTCAATATCTTTCTCGGCGGCCTCACTGCCCACCTTGCTGAGGTGGTCGTTGGGATACATGACAGGCCGTTTGGCTGCGCAGGCCATGCACAAAATGGCAGCAATAAGCAGAAGGCACAGTTTTATAAAGACTTTATTCGTCAACATTCCAACAATTTTCATACCCCGATGGTAGCATAAAAATGAGGAGTCATGTTATGGAATTACGAAACTCCTCCCCGGCATCATCACTGACAAATAAGAACGACATGCACTTATTGATATGCCAGGCTATTTAATTTCCCTTTGCAAAGCACCCTGATCAAAGAAGAAAAAAAGGAGCAGCCAGGTGGCTCCTCCCTATTTTTATTATTAAAACCTGCCCATCATGTGTTATCTTTTGATAAGTGCAAATTGCAGCATTTCCAGTCAGATAAGCCTGTTTAGACTGTGTGCTTTAAGTATCCATAGGAAGGAGAGTGTAGTAGTGAATATTTATAAATTTAAAGTTATCCTTATGATCATCTTCGTCACAGTTTTTTTTGCCGGCTGTGCAGGCAGTATGTTAAAGGTAAAGAGGGCGGTAGGCGGGCCTGACGATGTTTACATAGTTGATGATAAAAGAGAGTTGATACTCCACCTCGATGGATTGGCAGGAGGTGAAATCCTTGGTAAAATGAAAAGACCCGACAGTTTTGATGAAATATCTGTCGTCGTTGCCGAATCTTTGAAAAGCGAACTTGCTAAAGAAAATATAAATACATCAAAGGACGATCAAATCCCTAGCAAAACCACACATGAGGGACTGGGTGAGGTCGAGGTCCCTGACTGGAGTAAAAGAGATTATAAAACCATAATATCCACTGTTGTCACCCTTAGCTATTTCGTAACATCAGGGCCTGAAGGCACGCCTCCATACTCTTATAAACTAAAAGGGAAAACTACATTAAGGATCGGTAAATATAAGAGAGGCAAACTGACCATGCTGATGCCGACAAAGAGCGGCATTGTAAACCTTGCCTTTGTCGAAAAGGACCTGGGAATTTCTACAGGCCAGATAGCAGGCCTTAAATCATTGATGAAAATCTTACCTCCAGAAACAATACTTCCTGAACTTAAAGAAAAGACTGAGCAGGGGGTCAGTCTCTTTGTAGAAGAGATGAAGTTCTAAAATTAAATGGGGCCAGCTGTCCCTGTTTATTCCGTAATTCAAAGCTGAGTCCAGCGAGACCATCAGGATATGCGCCGCAGATATACATTCATCTTTCTTTTGACTATTTCACTTGCCTCTTTCGGGCTCTTCGGGTACCTGTCGGTAGAGATATACCGGGGAGAGCACAAGGTCGGCCAAGGTGCAAAACAGTTAAGGGAGGGCTATGAGGAGCTGAAGGACGGCGAGACGCGGCTGAAGGACGGATACAGGCAGTTAAGGGATGGCCGGAAGAGGCTGAAGGAGGGACAGAAGCAGTTAAGGACTGGCCAGAAGAGGCTGACAAAGGGAAAAAAGCAGCTAAGGGATGGGGGGAAGCGGCTAAAGGAAGGATACAGGAAGCTGGAGGCTGGCAGAACGAAGCTTAAAGAGGGGAAGGAAGAGTATTCCTCCGCCAAAAAGAATGTCTTTTTAAGGGTGGGTGACTCCATATTTTACGGCGGCAAAAAGTTCGAAGAGGGCCGAAGTCAGATTGCCGAGGGGGAAAGAAAGGTGGCTAGCGGGGAGAGGCAGCTGGCTGTGGGTGAGAAGAGGCTGGCTGAGGGGAAAAAGCAGCTTGCCAAGGGGGAGAAAAAACTTGCAAAGGGCAAAAAGCAGCTGGCTGACGGTGGGAAGAGACTTGCAGAGGGAAGGAAGCAACTCTCAGATGGGGAGAAGAAGCTAGCGA
>JADFVX010000042.1 GCA_015222755.1 Pseudomonadota bacterium
AGTCATTTAAAAAGCAGAAGCTGCTGGTAATTGGCGACCTGATCCTTGATGAATTCATCTGGGGCAAAGTAAGGCGGATATCACCAGAGGCACCGGTTCCTGTCGTTGAAGTTGAACGTGAATCACTATGCCTCGGGGGTTCTGCCAATGTGGTAAACAATCTGCATGCCCTGGGATGCAAGGTCGCACTATGCGGTGTCATAGGCAAGGATGAAAACGGAAAACGCCTCAAAAACATCCTTGAAGGGATGGACATAGACTGCGGCGGGGTAATTGTGAAGGAAGACCGCCCAACAGCCATTAAAACGCGTGTCATTGCACAACATCAGCAGATTGTCCGTTTTGACAGAGAAAAGCCCTCCCCCATCAGTGATTACTCAAAGGGGAAGATAATCAATTACCTTAAAGAGCACCTCGATGATATAGGCGCTGTAGTAATATCCGATTATGGGAAGGGTGTAATTTCTGAAGACCTTTTGTCAATAATTATACCTATTATAAAAAGCAAGGGCCTACCTGTCGCCGTAGACCCTAAACCAGTGAACTTCCCCTTCTACCAGGGAGTTACAGTTATCACTCCAAATCATCATGAGGCCGCAGAGGCTGCCGGAACTGACACGGAAACGGACGATGGCCTTATTAAAACAGCAAGGAAGCTGATTGCCAGCCAGGACTCGGAAAGTATTCTCATCACACGTGGTGAAAACGGCATGTCACTCTTTGAGCGAGACGGCACAACAACTCACATCCCTACTGTGGCCCGTGATGTCTATGATGTGTCAGGTGCAGGTGATACTGTTATTTCAACTATGGCACTGGCACTGGCAAGCGGCGCCAAACTGAAAGAGGCTGCCATTCTGTCCAACTATGCCGCAGGCATTGTAGTGGGAAAACTGGGGACGGCGCCAATCAGCATCGAAGAACTTACTGAAAGGGTTGAAAAAAGCGATGATTAAAAGTATGACGGGATATGGAAGATCGACAAGCACCTCTTCAACAGGGGATATAACTGTAGAGGTCAAGAGCGTTAATCATCGCTTCTGTGATACTGCAATTAAGCTTCCTTCAAAGCTTGCCTTCTGCGAGACAAAGATCAAAAAAGAGATCGAAAAGGTAATCACTCGCGGCAGGGTGGACATGAACATCAATATAGAGTCAGCCAGATCCAGCACAAAGAATTTCAATATCGACATTCCTCTGGCAAAGGCATACATAGCGGCTGTTAAAAAACTTAAGACAGAACTTTCGCTCGAAGGAGAACCAGTCATAAACGAAATCATGAACTTGAAGGACATTATAATTCCGGGTGAAGACGCGGCAGACCATGACACGACTATGGCTGAACTTATCGAACCTGTAGAGGCTGCACTTAACAGTTTGAATAAGATGCGCCTTGATGAAGGAAAGAATATGACCATAGATATAAAGGAACATCTTTCCAATATTGAAGGTACTGTCACCAAGCTCTCAGCCCGCCAGCCGGAAGTAATAAACCAGTACAAGGCCAAGCTTAAAGATCGTATTGAAAAGCTGGCAGACGGTGTTGAAGTTGATGAAGCCCGGCTTGCTCAAGAGGTTGCTATTCTCGCTGACAGGAGTGACATAACAGAGGAGATCGTTCGCCTGAAAAGCCATCTTAAACAGTTCAACGCTCTCCTTAAAGAAGGAGGCGTTCTGGGCAGAAAGCTGGATTTCCTTGTACAGGAAATGAACCGGGAAATAAACACTGTCGGCTCCAAGAGTAACGACTCGGAGATCTCCTTGTCTGTAGTGGCAGTAAAAGCAGACATCGAAAAGATAAAGGAACAGGTACAAAACATTGAGTAAGGGCTATACGCTCACCGGCAACAAAAAGGGACTGCTTTTTGTAATTTCCGCACCTTCCGGCACTGGTAAGACAACACTCTGCAAGGAGATACTGCGGCAACATCCACACATGCAACTATCTGTCTCCTGCACAACTCGCCCCATAAGGGAGGGAGAGTTGGAAGGAAAAGACTATTACTTCATCAACAAGGAGAGGTTTCGTAAGCTTGCGGATGAAGGTGGCTTTGCCGAATGGGCAGAGGTGCATGGAGAGCTATACGGCACCACCGTAAAGACACTTAATGATGCTGAAGAAAGCGGCGTTGACCTTCTGCTGGATATAGACTGGCAGGGAGCAAAGCAGATAAAGAAAAACCTTGAAAAAGGCATATATATATTCATCCTCCCTCCTAGCATAGAAGAACTCAGGAAAAGGCTTAGCGGCCGTGGAGATGTATCGGCAGATGTGATGGAAAGGCGCCTGAAAAACGCAGCAACTGAAATTGAGCAGGCCAGGTGGTACAACTACAACATCATAAACGATGATCTGGAAACTGCAAAAAAGGCCATCAGCTCTATTGTTATTGCTGAACACTACAGGTCAGATGAACACGATAGATAGGCAGCTAATTCCTATAAAGTAAATTTTCAAATTTACTTTATATTAGAGATGGCTTATACTTTTAAAAAATGGAGGACATTAATGGCACGCGTTACAGTAGAAGATTGTCTCGGAAAAGTTGAAAACAGGTTTTCCCTCGTTATGGTTGCATCCAAAAGGACCAAGCAGCTTATAAATGGTGTAAAACCTAAGCTGACAAATAAAGGCGACAAGGCACATGTTCTTGCGCTTAGAGAGATTGCGGCAGGAGAGGTAAAAATTATAAAGAAAACTAACGCCTGAAAACCCGCCACCTTCCCGCACTAAGTTTACAGAACCAGTAAACAGGCGTACAGACGCTAGTGTACGTCTCATGTTCATCAAAAATGACCGGCCTGCCCAGCAGGCCGTTATTTTTTTCCATAAGGGCTGGCTCCCGGCCGGCACTTATAATCCTCTGGGGTAAATACATTGGTAAGACTGAGCGACATTCTCGATAAGGTCGGAGAGTACAACCCCACAGGCGACCTGTCCCTTATTAAAAAAGCTTACGTCTTTTCTGCCAAAGCCCATCAAGGCCAGACCCGGATGTCGGGAGAGCCCTACCTTAACCACCCTCTGGAAGTCGCAAAAATACTGGCAGAACTAAAAATGGACGTCTCCACCATTGTGACCGGGCTGCTTCACGACACCGTTGAAGACACCCCTGCCACCCTTGAAGAGATAGAGGCCCTCTTTGGCTCAGAGGTCATGTTCCTCGTAGACGGTGTGACCAAGACAGGGAAGGTCGTTCTGCGCTCAAAACAGGAAAGGCAGGCCGATAGCTTCAGGAAAATGCTTCTTTCCATGGCAAAAGATATACGCGTCGTACTGATAAAACTTGCAGACAGACTTCACAATATGCGCACACTGCAACACCACGCTTCACCTCTAAAGATGAAGAGTATAGCCCAGGAGACCATGGAGCTCTACGCTCCCTTAGCCAACCGCCTGGGGATCGCATGGATAAAGTCAGAAATGGAGGACCTTTCGCTTCGATTTACAAACCCGGACATCTACCAGGACATAAAAAGCAAGATTGCAAAGAAGAAAAAGGAACGTGAAAAATATATAGAAGAAGTCCAGGCTGTAATCGAGGAAAAGCTGGAAGAAGAAAATATAAAGGGGTCGGTAAGCGGCCGGCCGAAACACTTCTACAGCATTTATAAAAAAATGGAGAGCCAGAGCCTGGATTTTGACCAGGTATACGACCTACTGGCTTTCAGGATAATCACTGAGTCTTTAGGTGAATGCTATGAAGCGCTTGGCATAATACACTCCCTGTGGAAGCCCGTACCGGGCCGTTTCAAAGACTATATAGCAATGCCCAAGGGAAACATGTACCAATCTTTGCATACTACGGTTATAGGACCAAAGGGAGAAAGGCTTGAGATCCAGCTAAGAACAGCAGAGATGCATAGAATTGCAGAGGCAGGAATTGCTGCACACTGGCGCTACAAGGAAGGAAAAGCCGACAGCAGCAAAGAAGACAAACGCTTTGACTGGCTGCGCCAGATGATCGAGTGGCAGCAGGACATGGATGATCCGGAGTCATTCATGGAAAACTTCCGTGTAGATCTTTTTTCTGATGAGGTCTATACCTTTACACCAAAGGGTGACGTTATTGAGCTTCCCAAAGGCGCCACAGCAGTAGATTTTGCATTCAGAATACATAGCGATATAGGTATGCACTGCAGTGGCGCCAGGATTAACGGGGCAATGGTCAATCTTAAATACCAGTTAAGAAATGGCGATACAGTGGATATCATAACCTCGTCCAAGCACCACCCAAGCAAAGACCTTCTAAGAACTGTAAAAACATCCAAAGCCAGAAATTCAATAGTGCATTGGGTAAGAAAAGAAGAAAGGGCCAGTAGCCTTATTGTAGGCCAGAAAATACTGGAAAAGGGTTTTAAGAAACACAACACTACTTTTTCAGAAGCAGTGAAGGGCAAAGAGTTCAAGGATGCACTAAAGGCCCTGAACTTAAACTCAAGAGAAGAGCTCATCTCAAAGATAGGTTTCGGCTCTATAACGCAAAAACAACTGTTTGACGAGATGTTTGGCAGTGTCGGTGTAAAAGGGGCTAAGAAAGGCAGGTTACAACTTGGCAGGATAATAGACAAGATAAGCAGGCGTAAAAAGGAAGCCGTCGAGGTCAAGGGAGGCGGAGATATACTTGTAAGATATGCAAAGTGCTGCAATCCTATTACAGGGGACAATATAAGCGGGTTTGTAACAAGAGGCAGAGGTGTTACGGTGCACCGTGCAGACTGTCATTTTGCATTGGAAAGCGATCCCGAAAGGCGTATTGCAGTAAAATGGTCGGAAGATGCTGCCAAGCAAACAGATGTTACGGTCAAAGTTAACTGCAAGGATCAAAAAGGCATACTTGCAAATATGAGCATAGCTATTACAAAGGCTGGTGCTAATATAACAAGCGCTAATGTAAGCACTGTATCAGGAAAGGCACAATGTCTTTTTTCTGTTGAGGTCAACTCTCTTGCTCATCTGGAAAAGGTCATGAGTGAACTGAAAAAAGCAAAAGGCATATTTAATGTAGAAAGAATATCTAAGAAGTAAGGAGAAGGTATGAGCAAAAAAATCATTGAGACAAAGGATGCTCCTTCGGCAATAGGTCCATATTCACAGGCTGTAACAGGGGCAGGTCTGATATTTGTGTCCGGACAGATACCGCTGGATCCGGAAACAGGTGAAATATCGGGGGCAAACATTAAGGAACAGACCGACAGGGTCATGAAGAATCTCGATGCGGTGCTGACAGCAGGAGGCTCAAACCTGGGCAAGGTAGTAAAAACTACTATCTACCTTAGCGATATGGATGATTTTCCAGTTGTGAATGATATTTACGGAGGCTACTTCAACAGCAACCCTCCCGCCAGAGCCACGGTGGAAGTGAGCAGACTGCCTAAAGGTGTTCTGGTGGAAATAGATGCCGTAGCTTTGGCAGCTTAAGCCGCCTTAACTACGGATCCGGATCTTATGCAGCGTGTGCATACCTTTATACGCTTCACCTGACCATCTACAACTGCCTTGACGGTCTGTAGATTGGGCTGCCAGGTCGTCTTAGTCTTATTATTGGCATGACTTACATTATTACCAGCCATACGTCCTTTACCACATATTTCACAAACCTTTGCCATATTGAATCTCTCCTTAAAAATGAACTGGGAATATTACTACAATACCCCCTTTTTTTCAAGCAAAAAGAAGCTGCATATTTACAGATTTAAAACTGGAGCAAGGAATATGTACTGTGAGGCAAGAGCTGTTCCTTTCCCTTCAGAAATTCAAGTTCTGCCAGAAATGCGCACTCCACTATCTCACCACCCATCTGTTCAATAAGTTTTATGACAGCCTTTACTGTCCCTCCCGTTGCAAGAAGGTCATCGGCAATAAGGATCTTTTGACCCTTTTTTATCGCGTCCTGGTGTATATGCAATTCATCTGTCCCATACTCCAGGTCATAGGAAACACTATGAGTCTTGTATGGGAGTTTGCCCGGCTTTCTAACCAGAATGACTCCCTTGCCGAGTTTGTAGGCAAGGGCCGACCCCATAATAAAACCACGTGCTTCAACACCGAGAATAAGGTCTATATCCTTATCTATGTAGCGGTGGGCCATAAGGTCGATAACACGTTGAAATGATTTTGCATCACTCAGCAAGGTAGTAATGTCTTTAAAGACGATACCTTCCTTCGGGAAATCAGGGACGTCCCTGATGATGTTTTTCAAACTTTCCATTTTTACCTCCGTTTAAATTTTGCTTATTTGGAAAGGTACTTCTGCGGATCAAGCGCATCTTTACCCTTTCTTATCTCAAAGTGAAGAAGAGGACGATTACTACGGCGGCTGTTGCCTACATAGGCTATAAGTTCTCCGGCCTTGACAACCTGGCCTTTCTTTACTGCATTGCTTTTATTTTGCGCATATATTGTCGAGTAAGCCCCGGCATGCTTTACAATCACCATATTCCCATAACTTTTTATCTCCCCACCGCTATAAATCACCTTGCCATCAGCAGCGGCCTTAACGGGAGTCCCAAGCCTTGCAGCTATATCTATGCCGTCATGTATCTCTCCGTCTACTGTACCGAAAGTGGTTACAACCTTACCGCTCAAAGGCCAGCTAAAGGCAACTTTTACATCGGGATAAGTTCTATTTTTCTTTTTCCATTTTTTTGTATTGGCCGACCGGACCTTGTTTTTTCCAGACGGGCCCTTTTTGACAGCCACTACCTTGCTGGCTCCCGGTATCCACAGCTTTTGACCGGCCTTGACCTTAGCAGGATTTTTTATCCGGTTGGCCCTTGCAAGCTGCTTTGGGCTTATTCCATAGGACTTGGAAATACGATAAAGATTCTCCCCCCGCTTCACCTTATGGTAAACACCACTGCCGGAGGCGCAAGCTGAGAAGAAAAGGACTAAAATGAAGAATATAATGTTTTTCTTCATAACAAGACAATCACTTCATTAATATTTTCACTATAGCAAAACCTCCGGCAAGGAGAATCACAAAAAGTATTGTCAGGAGATTGAAATACTTGTCGATAAAAACCTTAACGGGCTCTCCAAACTTGTAAATCAGCCCTGAAACGATATAGAAGCGGGCTCCCCGGCTCATAATTGATGCAAGGGCAAATATGAATATATTGATCTCACAGGCCCCTGCTGCAATTGTAAAGACCTTGTAGGGTATGGGTGTAAAACCTGCAATAGCTATTGCCAAAAAATCGTTCTCTGTAAAAACAGTGCGTATCGCATCAAATTTATCTGTCGCGCCATAAAACTCGATTATGGGCATACCGACTACTTCCATGAGACCGTGCCCGAGAAAATAGCCGACAAGTCCGCCCAGTACGGAGCCAATTGTAGAAATACCTGCGTAAAGAAAAGCCCTGGCCGGATTTGAAAGCGACAGAGCCATCAATAGAACATCCGGCGGAACGGGAAAGAAAGAAGATTCTGCAAGTGCAAGCCAGAAAAGCGCCCACGTAGCATAAGGAGAACCCGCCCAAGTCATTACCCAGTCATACGTTTTTCTAAGCATTCAGGTCACACTCCTTCCAGCCCTGCTCCCCTATTAGAGGGACGAACTTGCAATTTTCAATTTCTTCTTTATATATCTGCCCTTCGAGTTTTTTGTAACGAAGCAGGTGCTGCTCTTCCCCTTTCCCCACAGGGATGACCAGCCGTCCCCTCTCCTTAAGCTGCTTCAGCAGTTCTTCGGGGACCGAAGGGGATGAAGCCGCTACCAGAATGGCATCAAAGGGGGCCTTGTCGGGCCAGCCGAGTGTACCGTCACCCACCTTATAAAGCACATTGGAACACCTGAGCGTCATAAGCGTGCGTCTTGCCTTTGCTGCCAGGGAGTCGAGCCTTTCAATGCTGAAGACCTCTCTTACCAGCCTTGAAAGGATGGCAGACTGATAGGCCGATCCGCCGCCCACCTCCAGGACCCTTTCATCGCCACAAAGCTCAAGGGCTTCGGTCATCCTCGCTACGATATAGGGTTTGGATATTGTCTGACCTTCACCGATGGGCAGGGCATTGTCAGTGTATGCCTGACCGTAGAATGCCTCTTCCACAAAGAGGTGCCTCGGCACTTCAGCCATTGCCTCCATAACACGAATATCAGTTATGCCACGGGAAGCAACATATTTTTCTACCATATTTCTTGCGGCGCGGCTATGGTCTATCATCGGCTTAAAACTTCCATTCCTTAAGTTCATCCATAGACTCATAGTTGGTCAGGTCAAGATGGAGAGGCGTTATGGAAATGTAGCCTTCCGAAACAGCCTGACAATCGGAATCTTCGATAGGTTCAAAACCGAGCAGGTCTCCTCCTATCCAAAAATACTTGCGCCCCCTGGGATCTACCTTCTCTACAATGGCATCACCGTAAACACGTTTGCCCTGCCTGGTAATACGGCATCCCCTGATCTCACTCTCTGCAAGGTTAGGGACATTAATATTCAGCAAGGTATCTTTGGGCAGGCCCCTTTCCATGACCATAGCGGCAGTATCCGCGGCGAAGCGCGCCGCCCTTTCAAAGACAAAGTCCTTTTTGGCGGCAAGAGAGATAGCAATAGAAGGAACGCCCAGCAGAGTACCTTCAAGGGCGGCGGCAACAGTACCTGAATAGGTAATATCGTCCCCCATGTTGCCCCCTTTGTTTATACCGGACACGACCATATCGGGGCGAACAGGCAGCATGCCGTTCATTGCAAGGTTGACGCAGTCAGTTGGGGTCCCGTCTACTGAAAAGTTATTTTTTGATACCTCTTCGACACGCAGAGGATGATGGAGCGTAAGGGAATGCCCGGCAGCGCTCCTTTCCCTGTCCGGAGCGACAACATATACCTCACCCAAGCCGGACAAGGCCCCAGAAAGTGCTTTCAGGCCTTCAGAAAAGATGCCGTCATCATTGGTAACAAGGATATTCAAGAGTGATTTTGCTGTGAGTTTTTTGGTCGGGCAGAGAGGAGGTAAAACTCCGACTGCCTGAACCATATTTACGATCTAATTTGTGTGGGAAGTATAAAGGTATAAACGCAGCATTGTCAATCAATTAACCGCCAATAAGCACCCCAAAATACCATTTCGAAATAGTCTTAAAGGACACTTTGGGACTTTCTTGCAAGCTGAAACATAATAGGTCTGAAAGCTTGCAATTAAGATTTCGTTGTAATTTTCATTAAATCACTACACCTCCTACTAAACAGATTCATGGAGAATATTATTTAAGCATTCGCAGTTGGCTGTCGGTAGAAAGTATAGACATCACAGGATTTATTTCAATTAATATTTCCACTTGTTTTTCTTCCCTTTTTTCTTCTTTTTCATCTGTCCGGGCGGATATTTTTTCTTGTGACTATCATGATAGACGTAAGGTGTCCCTGTTTCCAAGGCTAGCGTTACATGGCTTCCTAGCTCTATCTCTATACTTCTTGGAAGGGAGACAGACATTTGCCATTTATCACCCGAGAGATAAAAATACATGTTCCTGCCAGGATCAAAATAGACAGCAGATGAGGGGTAGTAATAATAGTTGTGCTTTGCTCTCGCCCCGTAGGCCTTCGCATGTGGTGGTGGACCAACTCTTTCATGCTGGCCAATTCTTATCCCAAGATCAATCGTCTTACAGCCTGTCGACAAGAGCATGAAGAGTGTACACATAAGGGCTAAGGCCCTCTTTGGATCGACAGTTTTTGTCATAATGCTACCCCCAAATCTAACACATAAAAAAACCAAATGAGCATCCATTGCCCATCAGGTTTATTTTTATTCTAATTGAAAATCAGTCAAAAACTTACACTTACCGACCTTAATGAATGACGATCTCTCTTATCCATAAGGAGCGTACCTTTAAACAAATTTTTTAAATTATATACAGGATTCCCCTGGATTGCAATTGGAATTAAAAGATAACTATTTGTTTTGCATTGAAATGCAGCATTTAAGGGGGAGTTTGAAAAATCACACTTACAGGAAGTACTTCTTAGGTTGAGCAGTACACGAATGCTCAACCTATCAGAGGTTTAAACTTGATGCTTTCGATATGAAAGAACAAATTGTATTTTAGAGGTCAAGTGGATCACTTTTACAATTAAATGCTTGATACAAGAATCTATGATAATTATTCTTTAGCCACAGCTTTTTTTAATAGTTCTACTACACTTTTATGTCCATTCCTTTTCGCATAATACAAAGCTGATCCACCCCAATTAGACACATTAACATTTGCACCAGCGGACATTAAATCTTCAACTATTCCCACATGACCTTTCGCTGCTGCCCAGAGTAGAGCGGTAGAATCTTGATAATCTGAATCTTCTAAGTTTGCACCAGCAGCTATTAAAGTTTTTACAATTTCTCGATATCCATAGTTTGCAGCATACATTAATGCAGTACCACGTGGACCTTCTACATCATCAGTTGCCAAATCATTTATTTCCGCATCATGCGTAAGCAACATTTCTACAATCTGAACATGACCGTTCATGACCGCGTGAATTAATGCTGTCCCATGAAATGCAGGATATGGGGTATCAACCTTTAAATTCACATCGGCCCCTTTTTCTATTAATATTTTTGCAATATCATAATGCCCCTTTTTAGAAGCATACATTAATGGAGTGTAAGCGAAATCATCTGATAAATCAGGTGAAGCTCCTTTATGGAGAAGAAACTTAACAAGGTCAAAATGGCCCTTTATTGTGGCACTCGTCAAGGGGGTAGCAGAGCTGTTTGGCTCTAATCCATGGACCTTGATATTCACATCAACGCCCTGATCCAAAAGCAATTCGATTGTTCCTATATTTCCTTCACTGGCTGCATTAAGCATTTCTAATTCGGCACTTAAAGATGCGCCCTTGTTTATTAAAGCTTTTTGTATTCTTCGATTTCCGCTTAACATAGCATTAGTTAATGCTGACACACCTTGTAAGTTTTTCATCTTTACGTCAGCCCCACTCTTAATTAAAAATAATGGTATGTCATCGTTTCCTTCATAGAGTGAAAGCATTAACGCTGTGTTGCCGTCATTATCCCTCAAATCTGGATTAGCCCCACGCTCAATTAGCATTTTTACCATTTCTATATTACCATTGTTTGATGCTATCATCAGTGGAGTATTATTAAAGCCAGTTTGTTTTATATCTAAATTTGCACCTTTATCTATGAGCAACTCTCCAATATCTACATGCCCTTGTACAGCGGCAGAGAAGAGGGCTGTCCTACCAATCTTTGCTATGTATTTAACATCTGCACCATTATTTATTAAAAGGCGCACTATATCTACGCCTCCCCTTTGCGATGCCCATGTTAGAGGGGTGCCAAAACCATCTACATTAACATTTGCCCCCATTTTAATTAATAATTCAACCCCTTTTGTATGACCTTGCCGTATTGCATAAGTCAGTGGTGTGTTTCCGCTCTTATCTTTAGCATTTACATTCATTCCTCTATTAATCAGTAATTTAATGTTACCTATGTCCCCATTGAATGCTGCTTTAAATAAAGATGCTTCAGGTAATCCCTTTAAACGATTATCCAATCTTTTTTGAGCATGGATTTTATTTTTGTGCTGCGCATCTTTTTTATTATTCGTTATAGCTTCTTTAAAATTCTCAAGACCCGCATTAACTTGCCTAAGGCTAAAGTAAACATCGGCATTTTTGTAATTAAATTTCAGTGCATTAAGGTAGCTTTCTTTTGCTTCGTCATATTTTTCGAGAAAATGTAGAGCCCGTCCTAAACTGTAGTGACCGTGACCAAATCTCGGATTCAACTTTATTGCTTTACGATGGTATGGAACAGCACTTTCATATTCTTTGAGGAATGTGTGAGTCATGCCTATGTTATTCCAAGTATTTGGACTTTTATCGTTTAGTTTGGCCTCTTCCAGCCATTTATGTTTGGCCTCCTCGTACTTTCCAGTTTTAAATAGATCGAGACCTTCCTTGTGGAGCTTGGATATTTTTTGTTGTTGTCTCTGTAGTTCCTCTTCTTGCTTATGGGAAGTGTACAAATCTAGGCTAAGCTTTGAGGCTAAAATAGATAATAAAAGAAGTAGTAAAGCAGTTCGTCTTTTCATTCAAAACCTTGACTGGTCAAGTGTGACCTTAATACTTTATTGTTTTATGCCAACTTATTTAAAACATACATTTAAAATAATTGCAAACTTCTAGTTGAAATGTTGCATAGAAGTGGATTTATAAAAATAAGTATTACAGGAAGAAAGAGAGCTACGCTGCAGAGCTATACTAACTCATCTTGTGACTTGGATTGAGACTTGAGCGGTTTAGGCAAAAAAGAAGGGATTAACCGCTTTAGGCTAAACCCTTACTTTGTTGTTTTTTTTTTGGTCGGGGCGAGAGGATTTGAACCTCCGACCACTTCACCCCCAGCGAAGTGCGCTACCAGGCTGCGCTACGCCCCGACAGTGCGTTAATATACAGTAGACACCCTGTATAAGTCTATAACAATTATTGCCTATTTGCTGTCATCTATGCGGTATTCAGGCAGGGGAAAGCGCTTCTTTGTGTGAAAATTAGCTGAACCGTCTATGAGGCCTGATGCCTTGATAATTTCCCGATTGCAACTATAAGCTCATCATGAAAAAGGCCGTTACTGACCACTACTCCACTATTGGCTGAAAGGGTCTTTCCTTTCGTAAAATCAAGGGGCTGTCCCTTGGTGTCTGTAACCCTGCCCCCGGCCTCTTCAACTACAAGAACTCCGGCGGCATGGTCCCATATTTTTTCCCTGTAGTCAGGCGTCTTTGGAGATTGAAGTCTAAGGTAAACTTCGGCATCACCTCTGGCAACTGCCCCATACTTCACCTGGCTGTCCAGACGAACAGAATCCTTTTGAATCCCAATAAGCCTCGATATCTTTGATTGCATTTCATGATTCGAGTGACCCGCATCAACACCTTCTACCATGCGTGCATCAAGGGGGCCTGAGATATTAGAGACCTTAATGGCCCTTTTAGAGTCAGCACGCAAAGAAGAGATCTCTGCGCCCTCCCCTTTCACAGCGACAAAAAGGGCCCCGTTTTCACTGCCGCTGCCGCTGCCCTCCAGGGGAAAGTTTGGGCAACCCAGCACCCCGACCTTGACCTCCCCTTCTTCAATCAGGGCCAGCGCAACAGCGTACTGGTCTCCCCGTATAAAGCCCTTTGTGCCATCTATCGGGTCAAGCGTCCAATACCTGCCGCCTACATCTCCATTACCGAGGTCTATGCTGCTGAGGATATCATCTGGCTCTATTCCTGGCAGCACCTTATCAAGATACTTCTGTACGCACTCAAGATGAAATGCATTCTCAGGCTCCACAAGAAAAGATGAATCTTCTTCAGCTATTATGGGATCGTTGGGAAAGGCTTTTTTGACAAGGCTGCAGATCAGGGCCTGGGCACTGTAATCCGCCACAGTTACAGGGCTTTTATCACCTTTATAAATGGTAGAATCCCCTATCATATCTGCCTGTATGGTCCGGCATAAAATAGACGCAATACGCACGGCGTTAACGGCTGTTGCCCTTTCCCTGTCATATCTCATAAACACCTCTGAACCATAAAAAAATCAATTTTCAATATTAGTTGATGCAGTATGTTTTCGCAAGGGATAATAAGCGGAGGGGGGCTTAGTGATTTCTTTATTTGACTCCAGATTGAGTCAGGTTTAGACCCGAAACCAACAAGGGATCTTTTAGACGGGATAACAGGATTGACTAGATTAAGAATTTGAAAAAATCCTGAATATCCTGTTAATCCTGTCAAAAAAACAGGCACTAAGTTCCTCCCACTCACAACAAGCTATCCGCTACTTAACGACTTTTTTATAAGATCGGCCAGCGCCCTATCCACTCCCTTTATCTCAAGGATGGATGAAATAGGTGCCGAGCTAATTTTATTAAGGCTTCCAAAGCGGTCAAGGAGGGCCTTTTTTCGGGCCGGGCCTACACCTGGAACTCCATCCAGCGGGGAAGAAACCATTGCCTTAGAGCGCAGCTTCCTGTGATAAGTTATGGCAAAGCGGTGGGCCTCATCCCTAATACGCTGAAAGAGATACATCACATCTTTTTCCTGTTTAAGCTTTAGCGGATTTTTTCTGCCCAAAAGATATACACGTTCTTCTTTCTTTTCAGAACCGACCACCTTTTCCTTGGCCAGTGCAACCAGATCTACAATGGGCGCGGCTTCCATATCTAAAAGCGCCTTTTCCGCCATACCCAACTGCCCTCGTCCACCGTCAACAACAATCAGGTCGGGGAGGTCTCCCTCCTGCATCCCCTGCTTTATCCGCCTGGACAGGACTTCATACATGGAGGCAAAATCATCGGCCCCCTTTACCGTCTTTATCTTATACCTGCGGTAGAGGCTTTTATCAGACACCCCATCTATAAAAACTACCATTGAGGCGACTGACAGTGCGCCCTGGGTATTGGATATATCGAAGCATTCCATCCTTGCAGGTCTTTTTTTCAAATTCAACATCCGCTGAACAGATTCCAGCAGCTTAGCGCCCTTATCCTCTTCAAGCACTTCGGCAGACAGGGCATTCTCAGCATTCATTTTTGCAAGGGAAATAAGCTTGACCTTTTCGCCTCTTTTCGGGTGCGCGAGGGACACCTTCTTTTCCTTTAGTTCCCCAAGCCACTCCGAAAGCACTAAGCTGTCCGGCAGATCTAAAGGTATGAGTAACTCTGGAGGAATGTAGCGTCCTTCAGCGTAGTAACGCCTTATAAAAGCTGAAAGTATTTCATCATCTGGCATTACCTGGCTGCGGAAGACAAAGGGCTTGCCGCCTGTCACCTTGCCATTGCGGACAAAAAGAAGATAAAGGGCAAGGACCTTGTCTTTTCGACAAATACCGACGACATCACTGTCTGTAATATGAGAGGCATATACCTTCTGCTTCTCAAGTGTTTTATCTATATTTCCTATGCAGTCCCTGAGACGGGCCGCTTCTTCAAACTCCAGATTTGCAGAGGCATCAATCATCCTTTTCTTGAAACGCTTTACAAGGGTCTTATTTTTCCCCTCCAGGAAGAGAATCACCTCACGCATTGAATCACCGTAGGCACTGCTGTCTATAAGACCGCAACATGGCCCCGGGCATCTTTTTATCTGGTAACTCAGGCAGGGCCTTACCCTGTTTTTAAAATAGCTGTCGTTACAGGTTCTTATCTGAAAAACCCGCTGCAGCAAAGCAAGGGTTTCACGGAGCGCCTGGGCAGAGGCGTATGGCCCGAAATATAGCGCCCCATCCTTATTACGCTTCCTCACCACCTCCACACGGGGGAAAGGCTTCAGCATGTCTATTCTCAAGCTCAGGTAGGTCTTATCATCTTTCAGGTTTATGTTGTAGCGGGGCCTGTATTTTTTGATCAGTATGTCTTCAAGTATGAGGGCCTCTTTTTCTGTGTCTGTAACGACTACCTCAATATCATCGACCTTTTTCATAAGGAAGCGGACCTGGTAGCGCTCATCAAGGCCGGAAAAATAGGACCTGACCCTAACCCTCAGGTCAGCCGCCTTCCCCACATATATGACCTGGGCCTCTGCATTTTTCATGAGGTATACACCGGGGGACTTTGGCAAGAGACCTACGATCTTCAGAAGCTTTTCTTCATAGATTTCAGACATGGCATTCAGGCAGGGACTAAAAACTTATTTAGCGCATAAACGGGGGGCAGAAAAAAGTGTTGTCGGGGCGGTAATGCAGGCTAGGCAAGATTAAAACCGGACTGCTGCAGCTTTTCGGCCTTAATAGTGTGAGCAACAGCATCAGCAATGGTACGGCACAGGCGGCTATCATCCTGATCATAGGCCTTATAGCTTCCCCGCGCCCTCAGAAGCAGGACACCTACTTCGTCATTTTTCTGCTCAAAGGGCAAAGGTATGACCATAAGAGAGGACACATCAAGGTCTTTTAGTTTATCGGCAACACCCTCTACCACAGCGTCATTGCTTATATCCTCTATGATAAGAGGCCTTTTATTCTCAACTGCATACCTAAGTTCGGGATAATTATCCAGATTTATGACTATTTGCTCACCTGCCATTCCATCACTTGTGGCTATAACAGAACCTGTTCCGCAGCCTTTTTTAATATTTACGATGGAAACCCTTCCGCCGATCTGCCTGGATATCTTTTCCGTTATCCTCTGAAGCGCATCCCCAAGGTCATCGTTATAATTTACCTCGATTATGGATTCAGTAATGATATTCTGGTCTCTCCTGAGCCTCTCCACCTCATCATGTAGGGACTTTGTCCTAAGATGTGCCCTGAGGCGAGCGCAGACAACCCTGGGAGAAGATTTTTTTATTATAAAGTCATCGGCACCGGCATCAAGTGCATCTACAATATAGTCATCGGAATCCATTGCTGTAAGCATTATGATGGGTACAGTCCTTAGGTGGCCAAAAGAGCGCATCACCTTGCAAGTTTCAATACCGCCGACTCTTGGCATTATTACATCCAAGAGGATCAGGTCTGGCGTAAAATCCTCAACTACCTTGAGCGCCTCTTCACCCCCATCAACAGAAATTACTTCATAAGCGGCCTCTTCAAGAATATCGGTAAATATCTTGCGCTGAAGCTCGTCGTCATCAACAAGCAATATAGTAATCATCAACTATCTCCGTAAAAAATTTACTTCTCCCAGTACTCGGGTAAAAAGAGAACCAGCAGAGTATATATCTCCAGCCTGCCAAGAATCATGCACGATGTCAAGACCCATTTTCCTGTAGTCGGCAAATGACTGAAGTTATCATATGGCCCAACAGTACCAAGCCCGGGGCCTACATTGCCCATTGATGTAGCCACAGAGGTAACGGCGCTTATCATATCCATCCCCAGAAGACTCATGATCAGTGCGGCTATAACGAAAAGAAACATGTAAAGTGAGAAGAATCCCCAGATCGAGTCCATAATATCACTGGAGACCTTCTGGTTATTAAACTTCACATGTACTACCGCATGGGGATGGATTAGGCGGTAGAGTTCCCTGTATCCCTGCTTTAGAAGAAGAAAAATCCTTAGCATCTTCATACCTCCACCTGTAGAGCCGGCGCAGCCCCCTACAAACATTAGAATGAAGATGAAATACTTTGCAAACTCTGACCACTGCTCAAAATCGGCTGAAGAGTATCCAGTAGTTGTAATTATGGAGACTACCTGAAATGTACTCAGACGAAGTGATTTCCACAAACCGTAATCTGTAGTAGAAGAGAGGTTGATAAAGATAAAGAAGGTGGAAATTGCGATGACGGCTAAATAGAAACGGAGTTCATTGTCCTTCAGCGATGCCTTCAATCTGCCAGTCAGCATCTGGTAGTGGAGCGCGAAATTGGCTCCGGCAAGTAGCATGAATATGGTTATTACCACCTCTATATAAGCACTCCCGAAGGACTCAACACTTACATTCTTCGTAGAAAACCCTCCTGTAGCCATTGTTGTGAAACTGTGGCAGATGGCGTCGTAGAAGCTCATTCCTCCGGCCCTAAGCAGAATAAATTCGATGAATGTAAAAAGGAGGTAAACCTTCCAGAGCAGCTTGGCAGTCTCACCTATACGGGGTTTTAGCTTGTCAGTAGCGGGACCCGGCACTTCCGCCTTGTAGAGCTGCATCCCCCCTACTCCAAGAAGTGGCAGGATTGCAATAGAGAGCAGTATTATACCCATGCCCCCGAACCACTGGGTAAAACTACGCCATAAAAGTATTGAATGGCTCATAGATTCAATGCTGGTCAGGACGGTAGAGCCAGTTGTGGTAAACCCCGATACAGCCTCAAAATATGCGTCTGTAAAACTGTTGAATACGCCGGAAAAAACATATGGCAGAGAGCCGAATAGTGCCACCACGATCCAGCCTAGACCAACTATTGCAAATCCTTCCTTGTGGGTAATCTCCCGGTTGGGCTCCCTGGTAAAAAAGTAGATAAGTCCACCTGTTACAAGTGAGATCACAAGGGATATCAGAAAGGCCTTCCCGTCGGCCTCGCCATATATAAAAGCCGCCAGCAGGGGGAGCGCCATGGAGATGCCTGTTATAAGGATAAGCAGGCTTAGAGCATGAAAGAGAAAACGGAACTGCACTAGAAAAACTCCATCTTCACCATAAGCGACTTCTCCACATCAGCTATGGAAGAACGAAGGGTAAATATAAGGACCTTATCTCCGGGAATTACCATATCATCACCCTTTGGAATAATTATCTTGCCTTCCCGCTCAATGGCACCGATTATGGCCCCCTTGGGCTCCTTTATATCCTTGAGAGGCTTGTTTACAATATCCGACGTCTCCAGGGCTACCACCTCTATTGCCTCGGCCTCATCTTCGTGAATAGAGGTCACAGACAGAACCTTTCCCCGCCTGACATGCTGAAGTATGCCGCTTACTGTTGAAAGCCTGGGACTCACCGCAATATCTATCCCAACGGTAGATATAAGGGGTATATAGCTTGCCTTATTGACAAGGGTCATCACAGTGCCGCTCCCCATCTGCTTTGCAAGTATGGAGGAGAGGATGTTCGTTTCATCGTCGTTTGTCACAGCGACAAAATAGTCCATCCCTGCGATATTTTCTTCTTTTAAAAGCGCCTTATCGGAAACATCACCTTTGAGGACAACTGTCTTGTCAAGATCCTCGGCAAGAAACTCGCACCTTTCTTCATCCATCTCTATTATCTTGACGCCAATGCCCTTTTCTTCGAGCTTTTTAGCAAGGTAGGAGCCTATCCTGCCTCCTCCCGCTATCATTACGCGCCTGAGTTTTTCCAATTTAAAGCCGAAAAATCCCAGCACTCTTTCAGTATTGCCTGCCTCTGTAACGGCATACACTTCATCACCTGCACATATCGTGTCATCACCTCTGGGTATGAGAATGCTCCCATCTCTCAGTATTGCGGGGATGAGTACATTTTCTCCGGGATGTAGCAGAGAAAGGTCCTTGAGTGCCTTACCGGCCACTGGACTGTCAGCCTCTATCTTTAGGCTGAAGAGTTTCACCTTGCCGTCCATGAAATCGGAAACCGATGTGGCATGGGGAATATCCAGCACCTTGAGTATCATATTTGCCGCCGCCCGTTCCGGGCTGATGGCAAGATCTATATCGAGGTGTTTTTTATCGAAGATGGTGGTGTTTTCCGCATATTCAGGGTTCCTTATGCGTGCTATCTTTATAGGTATATTGGCCTGTGAACCTGCTATCAGGCAGGCGATCATATTGACTTCATCGCTGTTTGTAACAGCAATAAGCATATCGCACTGGTTCAGCCCGGCCTCTGCCAGCATCTTTGGATTACTGCCGCTGCCGTGAACGGTCTGTATGTCCAGACCTTCCCTTACCCGCTTGAGATTATCCTCATCGGAATCAATTACAACAACGTCCTTGGCTTCACGGGACAGGATCTCGGCGATGTTATATCCAACCTCACCAGCTCCGATTATCATAATCTGCATAAGCCCTCCCTGGGCGGATAGAACTGCCGACCATTAAAAACAAGACCCTTCTATATCACAAAATCACTTATTTTCAAAATATCTATTGTTAAAAAAACATGGATGATTCAGACGTTTTCATCCAACACTTCATTCATACTGCCCGAGCGATAACCTTCAAGGTCGAGAGAAATATACTGAAAGCCGCTTTCCTTAAAAACATCTACAAGCTGGCTGCGGAATGGTTCCTTGATAAAGGTTTCCAGCTCCTCCGGAGCAACCTCAATACGGGCCACATTGTCGTGGTAGCGCACCCTGAACTGCCTTATCCCCTTCTGCCGAAGAAAATCTTCGCAACGCCCAACCTGCTCTACCCTGCTTGAGGTTATAGAGGTTCCGTAAGGGAAACGCGAGGAAAGGCAGGCAAATGAAGGCTTGTCCCATGTGGGCAGATCAAGCGCCCTGCTCAGCTGACGGATGTCGTCCTTCGTCATAGCCGCCTCAATGAGGGGGCTTCGTATACCAAGTTCCTTTGCCGCCTCCTTGCCGGGACGGTAATCACCAAGATCGTCGCAGTTACTACCGTCTGCCACCTCGGCTATACCCAGTTTCTCTGCCTCTTCTTTCAGGATGCCGAAGAGTTCGCTTTTGCAGAAATAGCATCTTCTGGGCGTATTTTCAGAAAAACCGGCTATTTCAAGTTCGTTGGACTCAAGGACCTTATAAGAGCAGCCTATCCTCGCAGCAAGGCTCTTTGCTTCCTCAAATTCATGGAGGGGATAGGTAGGTGAAGTGGCTGTAACTGCAAGGACCCTGTCACCGAGGACATCGTGTGCCACCTTGACCAGGAAGGTACTGTCCACACCACCGGAAAAGGCAACAATAAGGGAATCCATCTCAGCTAGGATAGCCTTGAGTTCAGCCATCTTTTGACTGAGAGAGTTCATGAGACTATCTGAGCCACATCCGATCAAGCTCTTCTTCAGAAAGCGGCTTGGTTGCGGTAAAGGTCCCGGTTTTATCGTTAGATTGGTAACTTATGCTGTACTCCGTCTTTCCATCTGCCTTGCTGAATTTAAGCATCAGACTCCCTGCAAGTTCCAGCATCTCATCATCACAGGCTCCGTCAAGATAAACTGTAGGCCCACTAAAGCCATCGGGCGACAGGAGCATCCCCTTCTTGCCGATAACGGCGATACGACGGTTTTCATCCTCATTCCTGCCCACAACGGCAGCGGCGTCATCACGGAGCCTGAAGTGCCTGCCAAGGGTAAGCATTTTGACGTCGCCCCAGCCAAGCTCATCCTTGTGTGCAAAGCTGTCTTTCAGCTTGGCACCGAATTTCTTGTCAGTCAGCAGGCATCCTCCTGATGCACATGGATAGTCCTCTATCTTGAAATCATCGGCGATCTGGATCTGTTCTTTACGGGAACGCCCTTGTATACTCAGAAGTTTTTCACGATCTACTATCCCTTCTATCTCAGGCTTTGTGGGCGGAAGAAGTTTGGCAGAGAGAGGTCGCAGGATCAGCCCTTCAAGGCCTGCCTCCCTTTCGATGGTAAACATGGGGTCACGGCGCTGCGACATGGGACGCTGCCCAAGCACCTCACCGGTTATGATGAAGGACGCGCCTGTCTCCTCCATATACTTCTTTGCACTCTTGAAGGTAAATATTCGGCAGTCAACACAGGGGTTGACGGCGCTTCCATAACCGAACTTGGGGTTACGCAACACATCGAGGTATTCCAGCCCCTTATGTATCGTCTTTATCTCTATACCCGTCTCACCGGCGGCCTTCATCGCATGTGTCTTACAACCGTCACTGTGGCTGCCGTCACAGAGACAGAAAGGACTCTTAAAGTTAAGGGCCACAACATCTATACCCTGCTCTACTATCAACCTAACCGCCAGTGTACTGTCCAGCCCGCCCGACATGAGCGCTATCGCTTTTTTATTCATTAAAACAACCCCTATCCTTCGTTTTTATTGTGGATGCAAACAGATGATTATATGCGATTCAGGGGGGTCATGTCAAAGTTGGCATATTTTACTTGGCAGCTATAAAAGATCAGGAAGGGTAGCAAGCAGAAGAGAATTTTAGCGCAGAAACACACAGAAACGCGATTTCAGTCAGTATAAAACTTGTGGGATCTCTAATAGTTCCGGTCTTATCATTCCCGCTCGCCCGAGCAAGGTGACAACGTGCCCTTTGGGCAAAAGCAGGAATCCAGTCACCTTAGATGGCCTTGCAAGAGCAAATGACTTTTCAAGCAAATTTTAATTACGGCTCCTGCCTTTTAAAAAAATCCACTATGTAGGACTGGAATGAGGTGAGGAACTTGATAAAATCTTTGACATAGTCTTCTTTTCCTCTCATCTTTGTCGGCTTGGGGAATACGGTCATTACTCCATCTGCAAAGGATTGCAGATAAAAAGAATAGTCGACCGGTGAGGCAAGCTGGATAGTGCATATTTTGGGGTACTTCACCTTCACTTCTTTTCTAAGGCTAAAGAGTTCCTTCTCAAAAGAGCCATCACCAGACATTTCCGGGCTGTCAAAGATCAAAACGGGCAATATACGTTTTGAGATGCACTGGGCAACCTTCTTTTTAAGTTCACCTGCATCCACTGCATCCATCATAAAAACCCCCTCGTTCTTCAGAACTGTCATGAGGGTATGCTTTACAAGTTCATCCTGGCTAAAAAGGATGACGGTATGGGACTGTTCATTTTGCCGTGAAGAAGCATCTTTTCCTCCTCCGGAAAATATCGAAAGAAAAGAGAGCAGCTGCCCGCGCTCTTCTTCCGAAATGTCCTCAATGGTATCATCTATGATTTGGCGATTGATATCCGCCGGATCAAAAGCTTTCAGGCTGGTAAAGGTACTTGGGGGCGCTGCATCAATCTCATCCAGGTTGTCCAGCCCAAGAAGATCTGCAGAAATGGGTGCTGCATCCGAATCCTCTTCTTCCCCTTCTTCCTCTTCTTCTCCCTCCTCTTCCGTTGTCATTTCTATGTCGCCGTCACGCAGCTTCTCATCGAAGATCCGAAGGGCTTCCATCAATACCATCTGGGAGTCCATGCACACCTCCTCACCCAGATTCTCGGGACAGTACTGGTATTCATCGGCAGCTTCAAGCTCTTCCACATTGAGATTGAACGTCCCTGTTGTCCACGATACAAATTCGACAACGGCCAACTCGATCAACTTCTCCAGACCCTTGAAGGCATCTTCCTTTTTCAACTTCCCTTTTTCTACAAGCAGGGCAATCAGCGGTTTGCGGTCATCCCCCGCCTTGCCCTGTTCCTCAAGCGCCTCCTCCAGATCTTCTGTCGTAATTGCATTCATCTCCACCAGGATTGTACCAATATGAACCTTGTCGCTTGGATGATTCGCGCTTACAATATAGCCAATATCAAAAACCAGCTTCCCTTCACCCCTGCTGCGATTCTTCACATGGATGGTGCCAGACTTCCTCGTTGAATTGACCAACTGGATTACGTCAACAATCGCTATATCTTTTAAGTTCCCGCCTAGTGACATCTCTTATACTCGCCAGTATTGTAATGCTGTAGTTTTAATATGGACTGATTACTCATTTAAAGACCACTCAGATTAATATAAAAAGAAAAGTTTTGCAACTTTACTTCAACAGGTCCCAAAGTTATGACCATAAAACCTTAAGCACCCCCAGCCCTACAATACGTGCATATCAACAGCCTTTATAGCATCAGCGGCAGAACTCGTTATCCCGCCTGCATAGCCTGAACCTTCGCCCAGGGGATAGAGGCCTTTTATATTTACCGATTCAAATCTTTCATTGCGCCTGATCTGTACAGGAGATGCAGCCCTTGTTTCCGCAGCCAACAATATGGCATGGTTTGAAACAAACAGAGGGACCTCTTCTTTCCATTTATTAAATGCGGCCTTAAGCTCATCGACTACAAATCCCGGGAAGATCTCCTTCATGTCGGCAGGGACGGCCCCCATCTCATAGGAGTTTTTATTTAGACCTCTCGATATCCCCTCACCTAAAAAATCCATCAGATTTTGCGCAGGGACCTCCCATCTTCCCCCTCCCGCCTTAAAGGCCTTTCGCTCAATATCCTTTTGAAACTCTATACCGGCCAATGGACTGCTTGATCTGTAATCATCGGCATGACAACTTACAACGAGTGCCGCATTTGAAAACGGTGATGACCTGCGTGAATAGCTCATCCCGTTTAAAACCAGCATGCCCTGCTCAGATGAGGCATTAACCACCTCACCTCCGGGGCACATGCAGAATGTATAAACCCCCCTCTTAATTTTTCGGTTGGTATAATTCAGTGAATAGGTGGCAGCCCCCAGGCCGGGAAAATCCTTATACTTACCGCCATAGCGCATAAGATTGATCGTTTCCACAGGATGCTCAATCCTCACACCTACAGAAATAGGCTTTGGCTCAATGGCAACACCTCTTTTATGCATCATCTCAAAGGTATCGCGCGCAGAATGTCCCAGGGCAATATAGATCCTTGAAGAAAGATATTCTCTCTCACCATTTATTATAATACCTGAGGCCCTGCCCCCTGATATGATGATGTCCGTCATCTTTGAGCCGAAAAATATCTCACCGCCCCTCTCAAGGATGTAGTTCCTCATATTGCGAACTATTGTGCACAAGACATCCGTCCCCAGATGGGGCTTGCCGATGTAGCCTATCTCTTCAGGGGCGCCAAATTTAATAAAGGTCTGCAGGACCCGGTTTACATGGCTCGTATTATTATTTCTCCTGGAAAAGAGCTTCCCGTCGGAGTATGAGCCGGCGCCGCCTTCACCAAACTGGATGTTTGATTCAGGGTCCAGCTCCCTTTCCTTTATAAATCTTTGAACATCAAGGGAGCGTTCCTCTATCTTTTTACCCCTTTCAAATATTATGGGCCTGATCCCGTGATCGATGAGTTCAAGGGCGGCAAACATCCCGGCAGGCCCGAAACCTACTATTATCGGCCTCTCCTTGATATTTACTGTCTGCCTCTTTGCTATTATCTCTTCTGTGTATAGGGGGAAGCCCTGACCGTTTTCAAAGCTGTCTTTTGTTGTGACAACCAGTGAGACCTTGTAATAGAACTGTTCTTTATCTCTGATATCGAGTGCCTTGCTGAGGATCTTCACGATGGATATATCCCCTTCGCCCATGCCCAGCTTCTTAGAGGCGGCCCTTATATATTCATCGATCCCGTCTTTTTCAATGGGGATTTGCAGGTTGCTGATTATCAGATCCAAGAGAAGGCTCCAAACTTTATTTCTTTCATTAGCTTATAGGGCCTGCCGAAACGTCTTTGCGAGGAGCATCAGCGACATGGCAATAACTATGGTCGGTTTTTTCAACACCCGCGCAGGCTTCGTTTCCCCCGCAGAATTACCTGACCAATAATACATTAAGGCAAGCCCGATAGGAAAGGAGAATGGGGCAAACCCCTTTTGAAATTGTGTTCTGTCTTGAACTTTGCTATAATTCCGCCCCATAAAAGTGTCCATTAGGAAATAAATAATTACCCCTCAAAAAAACTTCTTCTCCAGTAAATACAAAAAATAATGATATTGGGATATTAAAAAATGGGTTTATTTAAACGAAAAGAAAGTTCTTACAAAATCTCTTCCATGCAGCGGACACGGATACCCGTTTTTCATCGCTTCTGGGGTGCTGCCATATTGGCCAGCCTTTTCATCGGATTTCCACTGGGATCATGGGTATGGTCAGTCCTTAACGGAATTGTTGACAATACCATGCTCTATGATGAACTGAGGGCCATCCATCTCACAGTACAGGTCTTTGTATTCTTCGGCCTCTTTGTAGCCGGGTTTGCCCTGCAGTCAGGCGCACATGTGCTGGGGGGCTCACCACCGAAATCGGAGCAGGTGATCTGGATCTACCCACTCATCCTTTTGGGCGTCCTCCTCAGGGTCATCCCTTCAGCTAATATTCAAATTGCAGGAAATGTGCTGATTACGGCAGGTAATCTCTGGCTGCTTTTCGTTATGCTGCGTACCGCCCTGGGTGGTGATAAAACACGCCTTGTTCCCATTGCCAGCCTTTTTGTTATCGGCTTTCTCGTACTGGCCACTGCTCCATGGCTGGATCTAAGCGATGCATCTCAAGGCTTTTTTGTTCTCTGGTCCGGCATCTTTCTCATCGTTCTGGCGGCGGGCCAGCAACTGATCGCCAATGTGCTGAGCGCAAAACGTTTCAATAGACTTGGAGGCATGCTCTTTGCCCTCACCACTCTTGCATCAGTCGTAGCACTGGGACTGACCGTGTTTGCCGGCCTCAATCTGCTGCAAGTGGCGGGCATATTAATGGCTCTCACTGTTGTTTCCTATATTGGCTTTCTGGGCGTCATCCCAGCCTTGATAAAAACGGGATTTACCTCCCTTGTCATTGCCTTTGTCTTTAATTTCTTCTGGGCCCTGGTCATAGCCTTCTCATTGATCTTTGCCGACCCGGCCTGGGACGCCATTGTGCACATTCTGGCATTGGGAAGTATTACAACTATGATCATCGCCGTCGGCGCCAGGGTATTGGGCTTTTTCTCTGGCAAGGGTGCCCTCTCCGAGGGAGCGCTGACTATCCTGATCATTGGATGGCAACTGGTTCCCCTATTTCGCGGCGGCGGGCAGATCCTGGATTTCAGATCAGTCTTTTTCATCTTCTGGCTGGAGCTTCTCTTTAGCCTGTGGGCAATACTCTGTTTCCGCAGAGTATTAAAGGTTATGAATCCTGACAAAGCGGAAGAGTGATGGGTAGGCATCCATTTAAATTCCTTTTTTTAATGGACCCCTACGACACCCTCAATCTGGAGACAGAGACGTCCCTGCTCTTAATGGATGAGTTGAAACAAAAGGGGCACGCTGTATACTGGATTGAACCGGATGTTCTTCATCTCTTGAATGATCAGGTCATCGGGGAGCCTCGCTTGCTTGAATCGGTTTCACC
>JADFVX010000005.1 GCA_015222755.1 Pseudomonadota bacterium
CCCTTGCATCAAATATGGCTGTGTCGGTGCAATCAGGATAGATTTCAGTATTCTATCGTTGTATATTTCCCAGCGCCCGTCTGTTAGTGGCCTCCTTTCGGGATAACTATGCAGAAGATAGAACCCCCCCATGATGTTAGAGTTGTAGATGTTCCCCTGAAAGTTTATTTTGCGGAGAAAGTCTGGCAGGCTGTAAGGGTAGTAGGACGGAGATGAACCCAGGCCGGATCGGGCTGGAATATCATTTTTTACATAATATAGTCCTGAAAGTGGATATATGCTGACAAGTAATATAAGCAAGCCTATCAGATTAGTTGTTAAGGGTGACTTGAGTTTTACTTCAGGCATTAAGGCCTTTATGTTCTCAGCAATAAAGGGGGCGGCAACAATGACAAAGAGGACTATGTTTCTACGCCCGGTCAGAGCTGCCATAAAAAGTGAGATTGTAATTATAGCTCTGGGAAGAGACAGCTTTTTTTGAAACAAAAGTTTTAAGCTCGAAAGTATTGTCCCTGCCAGGATAATAAGAAAGGGGTAGAATAAAGGTTCAGAGAAAGATTTGTTGCTAAAGGTTGGCGCCAGTTCACCTACCGACTTCATCAGATGTGATGCGGAACCTCCAACCTCAGTGTATAGGAGGTAGGCGTATTTCCAGGCGCCGATGCCATATGGAGTTATTAAGCTTGCAAGTATCAGAACTGCCAGCAATAGAGAGGTTTTTTTCAGATTCGTCTTTTTCCCTGAAAAGTGGCCTATAATGTCAGAAAGCCAGTAGGTCCCTGCCATAAAAGGACCTATGACAAAAAGGCCGTGGCAATTTGTCCATATAATCTGAAGCAGAGCCATGATTGTAAGTGCTTTGCCATCTTTGTAGTTATGCTTTGATAGTCGTTGGTAAAAGAGGGCTATCATCAAAAAAGTGATAATCTCCGGTCGGGGTAGAAAACGTTCGATAGAACTCAGTCCTACAAGGAAAACAAACAGGGCACTTATTTCGACTGTCATGTGCTGGCGAATGGAACGGTAGCAGGTGTAAAGAGTAATTGCCCAGATCGCCACCATAAAAAACTGGGCACCAAGCATTCCGGCAAGGTGGTGGAATGCAGCTATAATAACCTGAAATAGCCAGTGGGAATCGTGGTACAGGTTGCCAAGAGCAGCAACTGTATATCGATCTGTAGTCGGGATGGATAGAGTTTTTAGTATGTCTTTTCCAATGGCAATTTGCCACCAGACGTCCAGGGAGTAGATCTCATGGATAAGGAAAGAGGATGTGGAGATGAAAACTGAGAAAATAAGCAGTTTCTTCTGCAGCTCCGATGTGCTCTTTTCTGTCATTTTGTCAGAGTTTGAATATGAATTATACTCAATTTGTTTGTCCACGCAAATAAGAGGAACTTTGCCTGGTTATGGGAATAAAGCTATCTCCGAACTATCTTCCTGCCGCCCTTTGCTCCCCTGGCACCAGCCTGCACGCGCATACTCATAGGAGGTGTCTCAAGGTGGAACTGGTACCAGACCTCACCGAAGCTCTTCATCTTCATCCTGGCCTTGTTTTGCAAGGCCTTCAGGTTTGATGCCGTACGTTCATCGCCAGGCAGTTTTTTAACGGCACGATTGAGTACCTCTATAGCCTTGTCTCTTTCACCTTCTTTGCTGAGGCAATAGGCGTAGATATTCCACATGATCGCTTCCTTGGCGTTGGCCTTAACACCTTTTTCAAAGGCCTTTATCATGCCTTCCCTGTTCTTCTTTTTCATATGCGCAACGCCGAGCATTCCTACTCCAACCCAGTTTTTGCCGGGTGATTTTTCAAGGTTTGGAAGGGCTGCGCTGAAGTCTTTTTTGAGGAACTGTATAATGCCTATCTGGGCTATTATCTGGGACTTTACCATAAACATCCAGTTCCCGTATTTAAGGCCGCCTTCGAGAGTTTTGATTGCAAGGTCAAATTTACCGCCCTGCAGTACCTTTCCTGCAGATTCCATAATGCCCTGCACCTGGCCCATTATGCGTTTGCTAAGCAGGAAGTTCAGGGCCATCATGACTGCGAAGCCGAATATCAGACTCCAGATGTGGCCAGCAGCTAGGAGAAAAAAAGACAGGGCATATACGGCTGCTGCCGACAAAAGTGAGATTAAGACGTTTATCATGTTACTACCTCGTTGTAATAGTTTTTCTCAAGCCCGCTTAAAGTGCCTTGAGTGCTTCTTCGATCCGGTCGATTCCTTTTTTTATGTTATCCATTGATGTGGCGTAAGAAAGCCTGACATGCTCATCGGCACCGAATGCCCCCCCGGGGACAACTGCAACCTTTGCCTTCTCAAGCAGGTAGGTTGTAAGGCTTGCCGAATCCTCAATCTTCCCACCGCTGTAGCTTTTGCCAAAATAGGCCGACATGTTGGGGAATACATAAAATGCACCCTGAGGATTAAGGCATCTCACCCCCTCTATATTGTTCAGCCGCTCCACTATATATTCCTTTCTCTTTTCAAACTCAGCCGCCATTTCGGCAACTGCTGTCTGGTCGCCTTCAAGCGCCTCTACTGAAGCCGCCTGGGATATAGATGTGGGATTGGATGTGCTTTGCCCCTGTATTTTGCTCATCGCCTTGATAATGTCGGCATTGCCGGCCATATATCCTATACGCCAGCCCGGCATGGAGTAGGTCTTAGAGACGCCGTTAGTAACCATCGTCAGGGCCTTAACCTCCTCACTCAGTGAGGCTATGCTTGTAGCCTTGAATCCGCCGTAGGTCATGCGGTTGTATATCTCGTCGGAAAGTATGAGTATCTTATTTTTAACCGCTACTTCCGCAATAGCCCGAAGTTCATCTTCTGAATAGGCCGCTCCGGTCGGGTTGGAAGGGGAGTTTACTATTACCAGCTTGGTCTTGTCAGTGATTGAGTTTTTCAGCTGTTCTGCCGTCATCTTGAATCCCTGTGCCTCAGCACAATCGACAATAACAGGTAAGCCTCCGGCAAGAAGGACCATATCGGGATAAGATACCCAGTATGGTGCAGGTATAATGACCTCGTCGCCGGGATTTATCACCGCCTGAAAAAGGTTGTATATGCTGTGCTTTCCGCCGCAGGAGATAAGTATGTTCTCCGGATGGTACTCGATGCCGCAGTCTTCCTTTGTCCTGTGGATTACAGCTTTTTTAAGCTCGTCTGTGCCGCTTACGGCTGTATATTTGGTAAACCCTGCGTTGATAGCGTCAATTGCAACTTTGTTTATGTTGTCGGGGGTGTCAAAGTCAGGCTCACCGGCTCCTAAGCCGATAAGGTCAATGCCTTCCGCTTTCATAGCCTTGGCTTTTGCTGTAATTGCCAGGGTTACAGAGGGCTTTACACTTTTTACTCTATCCGATAAAAATGACATGAGATAACCTTACTTACTGTATTTTTCAATGAGTGCAGTGTTGACTTTGTCGGGCACAAAACAGTCAACCTTGCCTCCAAGCCGGCATATTTCCTTGACAAAACTTGAGCTCAGATAGGAATACTGTTCTCCCGTCATCATAAAGATGGTCTCAAACTTTGATGCCAGTTTACGGTTCATAGAGGCCATCTGGAATTCATACTCAAAGTCTGATATTGCCCTCAGTCCTCTCAGTATGACCTGAGCCTGGTGTTTCTCCAGGTAGTCAATCAACAGGCCGCTGAAGCTTTCTACGCTGACACTTGGAATGTCCCCGGTTACCTCGCGGATGATTTCGACCCTTTCTTCTATTTCAAAGAGGGGTTCTTTCTGGGGGTTGAACGCTACGGCGACTATGACCTCATCAAAGACCCTTGCACCGCGCTTTATGATGTCAATGTGTCCGTTTGTAATCGGGTCAAAAGTGCCGGGATATACGGCGATATTTTTCATTTATTTCCCCCTGCCATAAAAACTTATAAGGGTATCCCCGTAAGGTCTTCTATCCATCATATTCAGTATTCCGTAGCAGTCTTGCATCTCTTCTTTTGCGGCATGTTCCGCCACTACTAGCGCATCACCTGCAATGCTGCTTTCACCAAGTACTTCCAGTGTCCTGCCTGCCAGTCCCTTCATATAAGGAGGGTCGAGAAAGATCACATCAAAGCTCCTCCCTCTTTTCTCAAGAAGCTGCAAGGCCTTTAGGACATCAAGTGTTATGATGTCTGCTTTGTCTGTGAGCCCGCAGCTGCTCAGGTTGGCCCTGAGGGTCTTTAGCGACTCCCTGTCATTTTCTGCAAAACAGGCCAGTTTAGCCCCTCGGCTTAGCGACTCTATCCCAAGATTGCCCGTGCCTGAAAACAGATCAAGAACCTCAGCTCCTTCTATGAGTGCGCTCCCCAGTATGTTAAATAAGGACTCTTTGACTCTGTCCGAAGTCGGCCTTATTTTGGGGCTGCTAAAGGACTCTAATCTTTTTCCTTTCAGGGTGCCGCTGATTACTCTCAAAAAAGGCCCTGCCCACTATAAATTATCTAGCTGAAAAGCGATTAAAAATATCATAGTATGCAAAGTTGCGTCAAGGCGTTTCATGCATTTTGAGGCTGTCTTAAGGGAAATCCCGTTGACAATGAATCGATAAATAACCTACATTAGCGAAGTGATGAAAAGTGATGTGAAAAATAACGCAATAGGCATATTCGATTCAGGTGTGGGAGGCCTTACGGTGCTCCACAGTATCGTAAGCCGGCTGCCTTACGAAAATACCGTTTATGTAGGTGATACGGCGCGTGTTCCCTATGGCACCAAGTCTGCCCGTACTGTAACGCAGTATGCCATTGGAATAGGCGAATTTTTGTCTCATATTCCAGTCAAGGCCCTTGTCGTGGCCTGCAATACGGCATCTGCCTTTGCCCTTGATGCCCTGAGGGGCCGTTTTGATCTCCCTATTGTCGGCATGATCGATCCTGCTGCAAGGAGGGCAGTGGCTGCCTCAAAAAATGGCCGTATAGGCGTGATAGGTACGGTGGGTACTGTGAAAAGCGGAGCATATGGCAGGGCAATTAAGCATATTAGTCCGGATGTCGAGGTCCTTGCTCATGCCTGTCCTCTTTTTGTGCCCCTTGCAGAAGAGGGCTGGTTGTCAAATGATATTGCAAGGCTGAGTGCGCAAAAATATCTGGAGCCAATGAAAAGGCATGGTGTCGATACTGTAATACTTGGCTGTACGCATTACCCGCTTTTGAAAGAAGTGATAAGTGAAGTGCTTGGAGAGGGCGTGACGCTTGTAGATTCCGGTGATGAAGCGGCCCTGGACTTGGAGGGGCTGCTCGTTGATAGAGGCCTCCACAGGAAGGGTGGAGGTGCCTCTCACAGGTTTTATGTGACTGATACGCCTGATCGTTTTGTTGAGGTAGGCGAGAGCTTCCTCGGAGGCCGGCTTTCGGATGTAAGCCATGTGGATATCCCGTGATGGGGGTTTATATATTACCTGGCCGCACTTGGAAGGCACTTCCGTACTCGATGCAAATCCAGCTCTTTTCTCTCTAAAGATTTCCACCTTTTTTCTGCCTTTTTAGACAGCGTCCAATGTTGACAAATAGTAGCAATGATGTATATTTGTACTTGATTCTTACAGGTGTTTTTTTACCATTAATTTTAGTTCGAGTTTTGGGAGGTTGTTATGGCTGATGCGACAAAGTATGCCGATCTTGGTCTTGTAAACACGCGGGATATGTTCAAAAAGGCGATGGATGGCGGCTATGCTGTTCCTGCTTATAACTTCAATAATATGGAGCAGCTTCAGGCTATTGTTGTAGCTTGTGCTGAAACCAGGTCTCCCGTTATATTGCAGGTCTCCAGCGGGGCCAGAAAATATGCCAATCAGACCCTTCTGAAGTATATGGCGATGGGGGCGGTAGAGATGGTAAGGGAGATGGGGGCCAATATTCCCATAGCGCTTCACCTCGACCATGGAGATACTTTTGAACTTTGCAAGTCCTGTATCGATTCCGGGTTTTCATCGGTAATGATAGACGGGTCTCACCATTCCTTTGAAAAGAACATCGAATTGACCCGGCAGGTGGTGGAATACGCCCACCCGAGAGATGTGACGGTAGAAGGGGAGCTTGGGGTCCTTGCCGGTATCGAGGATGAGGTATCATCCGAGGTCTCTCACTACACCAAACCTGAAGAGGTCGAGGAATTTGTCAAAAAAACCGGATGTGACTCTCTCGCCATTTCCATAGGGACCTCCCATGGTGCTTTCAAGTTTAAGCCGGGTCAGCCCGTCCCGCCACTTCGTTTCGATATCCTTAAAGAGTGTGAAAAACGTCTTCCAGGTTTCCCGATCGTTCTCCACGGGGCTTCTTCCGTTATTCCTGAGTATGTGGAGATGATAAATAAATACGGTGGTAAGATGGAAGGGGCAGTTGGCGTCCCTGAGGAGCAGCTGAGGAAGGCTGCAAAGTCTGCCGTATGCAAGATAAATATCGACAGTGACGGCAGGCTTGGCGTTACGGCGGTGATACGTAAGGTCTTTGTGGAAAAGCCATCAGAGTTTGACCCGAGGAAATATCTCGGCCCCGCCCGTGAAGAACTGGTGAAGATGATCAAACACAAAAATGAAAATGTTTTGGGTAGTGCAAACAGGGCTTAGCTCCAGGTTTTGTTTGAGATAATCCTTGATTTAATTCTTAAAAACCTGTATATATCTTCGTTTAGCTCCTTGCTCCGGGCTCATTTCGTGTTCCGGGGCTACAAAAACCGCGAGGAGGAAGTAAATGCGTTATTATGAGCTGGCAACAATAGCCCGTGCCGAACTGACGGACGAAGGCTACGAGGGACTCATCGGCAAGATGGATGGTCTCCTCAAGAAAAAAAGGAAGAAGGCTGAGAAGGGTGAGATTGTACATGTCGATGACTGGGGTGTTAGAAAACTCTGCTACCCGATAGAAAAGCAGCCTAAGGGACGGTATGTCTTCGTCACCTTGAAGTGTCTGCCTGACACTCTTGCAGAGGTGGAGAGAAACCTCAAGCTTGACGAGGCTGTTCTCAGGTATCAGACGATCAAGCTGAAAGGTGTGCCTGTATTTGAAGAGGCTAAGCCGGAAGCTGTAAAAGAGGAAGTTAAGGCAGAAGTTGTAAAAGAGGAAGTTAAGGCAGAAGTTGAGGCGCCTGCGGTAGAAAAGAGCGCTGAAAAAACTGAGGCTGCGACAGATGAAGTTAAACCGGAAGCTAAGGCGCCTGTGGAAGAAAAAAGCGCTGAAGCAACTGAAGATTAAGGTGTCAGGAGGAAATCATGGCTGAAGAGACCAGGAGGCCTGCGTCAAGGCCCTTTGTAAAGAGAAAGTTTTTTGCACGGCGTAAATTTTGCCGTTTTTGTTCAGATGAAACTGCCAAGATAGATTACAAGGATACAAGAGGACTGCGCCACTTTATTACTGAGCGTGGCAAGATTGTACCCAGAAGGATATCTGGAACATGTGCTCCTCATCAGAGAAAGCTGGCTGAGGCTATCAAGCGTGCAAGGGTTCTTGCCCTGATACCAATTTGCGCCGACCACGCCTAGGTTTTTAGGCTGTAGGTGGAAGGAAATATCCCGGTAGCCAGCTCCGGCAGGAAGATGCTTGCTATATACCTTGCAAGTGTAGGTCTTTCTTTTCTGGCATTTCACTCTATTTTACTGAGTATATTGACCCCCTTGCCGCAGTTTTTTGTTTCTTTGCGCCTGGGTAGATGGGCGGGTGTTTCGCTTGTCCTTCTGTGTGCTTTGTTGACGGGGATATCGGGTTTTCAGGTCAGCATGGCTTATCTGATGCAGTTTGGTGTCCCGGCGATTGTTTTTTCCGAGGCCATGCGTCGTGGCTTTTCTGTTGAGAAGAGCTTTTTATATTCCACTCTGGTTCTGATGCTTGTTGCTGTTTTTGCCATAGGTTTTTATGCATCCACCCAGGAACTTGGAATGTCGGAAGCTGTGGGGCGTTTTGTTGAGTCGGTGATAATCGAGTCTGTAGATCTGAACGAGAAGGCCGGGGTAAAGTCTGAGCCCCTTGCTGAGTTCAGGAAAGCAGCTCCGGAGATTGGCAGGATAGCATCCGGTCTCTACCCGGCAATGCTTGCTTCAGCCGCGCTGATTATGCTGTGGTTGAATACGATGTTGCTGGGAAGGGTTTTGAGCCAGCATGGTCTTGACTCTCCATTTGGGGATCTTTCAAGCTGGAAGGTCTCTGAGCATCTGGTTTGGGGAGTTGTGCTGGGCGGCCTTGCTGTTTTTGCAGGGGCAGGTACGATGAAGCTTGTTGGTATTAATATCCTTGTCGTGCTCTCTGTGATTTATTTTTTTCAGGGAATGGCCATCCTTTCCTTTTATTTCAGGCGGAGGGGTTTTTCTCCTTTTTTGAAAGGAGCAGCTTATCTTGTGGCTGTGCGTTATGTGAGTCTCGTCGTTGTTGCGATAGGGCTCTTTGATATGTGGGCGGATTTCAGGAAACTTTCCCCGAAAGAGGAAGAGGGCGCCTGATCTTTAAGGGTCTTTAAATAGTTTTAAGTAATGGATATTCGATCAAGGAGGGTAGTATGAGCAGCATGAGAGTTATTTTGACTGAAGATGTTCCCAGTCTCGGTTATGTAGGTGACATAGTCAATGTTAAGGGTGGATTCGGTAGAAACTTCCTGATCCCCAGAAACAAGGCTATGATGGCAGACAGTAAAAACGTAAAGGCCATGGAACATGCCAAGTTTATTGCCGAGCATAAGGTGAAAAAGATCCAGGGCGAGTTCCAGGGGCTTGCTGATAAGATGTCCGCTGAAAAACTGACCCTTACACATAAGGTCGGTGAAGAGGGAAAGCTCTTTGGCTCTGTTACAAGCCTTGAGATAGAAAAGGCATTGAGTGCCAAGGGTTTTGAGATCGACCATAGAAAGATAGGCCTTGAAAAGCCGATAAAGGAACTGGGAGAGTTTACAGTCTCTGTCAAGCTTCACAAGGATATAAGCGCTGATGTAAAAATAGAAGTAGTTGCAGAATAAAAGATAAAGAGGCGGGTGTCATGCCCGCCTCTTTTTGATTTCCACCTCCGGCCCTGCAGGCAAGCTATTTCCTTCCACTTGAAAATTTATGTCCCCAGTAAAAGATACTAGTATTACCTCAGTTTTGGACAATATTTATGTCGTATTGTCAGAGCCCAAGGGGCCGCTGAATGTAGGCTCTACCGCTCGTGCCATGAATAATGCGGGTATAAGAGAACTTGCCCTTGTAAACCCGTGTGAATTTACGGGCGAGGAGGCCAGGAAGATGGCCTCTGGATGCAATGAGACCCTTCTTGGTGCAAAGGTGTTTGGTTCTACGGCAGAGGCCCTTGCCAGTGCAAGCTATGTCGTCGGTTTGACATGCCGCGGAGGAAAATACAGGACCAACCTTATGCGTCCCGACGAGATGGCCAGGACGATTCTTCCCCTTGCAACAAAAAACAGGGTTGCTCTTCTCTTCGGTACGGAGAAGTCGGGCCTTTCAAATGAAGATGTCGCCCTGTGTGATACCCTTGTTACTATCCCTACATCGCCCATTAATCCTTCGCTGAATCTTTCCCAGGCGGTTCTTCTTGTCTGTTATGAAATATTCAAGGCCTCAGATTCAGCCGACATATATGAGCAACCCTATAAAGTGCTGGCTACCTCCGAGGCAAAAGAGCAGATGTATGAGCACATGGAAGATGTCTTCGGGCGCATCGGTTACCTAAATCCCCAGAACCCCGGCCACATTATGATGGTGGTCCGCTCTATATTTGCCCGTACCGAACTTGAAGACAGAGATGTCCGGGTGCTAAGAGGTATGGTGGGCAAGATAGACTGTTATGCAAAGTGGATAGAGCGAGGAAAGGGAAAGCGAAGGGGAAACAGGTCTGACGATACACCTGATACTTGATCGATTGTTGTAAAAGTTTCTCCTCCTGAGCCCGTCGAAGGAGCAACGCTCTCCCGTGTATTTTAGAATCAATATTTTTTTCTGACAGGATTGACAGGATTGACAGGATCTTTATTCTGTCCTTGATCTGGTCAATCCCGTTATCCCGTCTAAAATCCTTTACCCTTCGGGTATAAGTCCCACTAATCTTCGCTGCGCTTAGATAGTGGAGCTTTATACGCCTATCCTGAAAAACAAAAAAATGTTTGTAATCCCTTGGGAACTGCGATAGAGTTGCCCTTGAAAAAGGGGTTTCCCCCCTTA
>JADFVX010000006.1 GCA_015222755.1 Pseudomonadota bacterium
ATCAAACTCAGCCCCGGCAAGGGGATACGCTATATTGTCCCTAACTTTATAAGCGGCGAAAAGGAGTTTAAGGCCTATGTGCGGGTGCTGGAACCGGCACGTGATGTCAGGCTGGGCTTTGAAGGGGTGGACGTGTCCTTTAAAAAGCCGGTGGTAAAACCGAGCGAGATGCTGGAATTAAACCTTAAGGGCAGCAGGCTTTCCGCCCTTAAAGGTAAGTCTGAATTGGTTCTCGCCGTAGGGCGTAAGGCTTAGTCCCCCCGCCTTAGTGACTACAGCCCGGACCGTGTATGTGTCCTTCTTTCATCTCTTCGTCAGTTGCATCTCTCAGTTCAAGCAGTTCAAGCTCAAAGGATATGGATTCCCCAGCCAGGGGGTGATTGAAGTCGATAGTTACATCATCTCCCTCTACCTTTGTTACACGAACTGGAACCTCATGCCCCTCTTGCATGGTAAGGAAGGTCAGTCCCTCTTTTAGTTCCGCATCTTTTGGGAAATTGTCGCGCCGGGTCACCTTGCAGCCTTCCTCAAAATACTGCCCGTAGGCGTCTTCAGGTGCAAGGACTATAGTCTCCTTGTCACCAACCTTCATATCGGCGGCGATCCTGTCTTCCACCTTTTGAAACATCTGGTCTGAAGAGCCAAGGAATGAATAGGGATGCTGACCTATTGTAGATTCCTCTACCTTGCCGCTTTCAAGCTTTGTTGTATAGTGGATGGTTGCAACCTTGTTGTTTGGTATGCTCATTTATATTCTCCTTGTTTTTACCTGTGCTTAGTTAGACCAGGTCATGGTGTCCCAGTCGTATTTGTATATCCTGGATTTTTTCTTTTTTGTGATCTCGCCGTTTTTACTGCTTACATGCACGTAGTACCTGACATCGGCATTAATCCTTATATGCACGATATAGTACTCTTTCTTTTTTACTACTTTCTCTACCTCTCCCTTTATTTCCTGAAGGGCAACTGCAACGGCCTCATCTTCGGTAATATCCTCTTTTTCCTGTACTATGCTCCCCTTAAGATCTACGAATACCTTTTCTATCTTGCCCGAAGCAGTCTTTATGTCAATGTCGTATACTCCCCTTACAAACTGAACCTTGAAAAGTTCGCCGGGGATTATGTCGAGGGCTATAGCTGCAGCCTCTTCCATGGAGACATACTTTTTGCCAGGTTTAGGCTTCGGAGACTCCTGTTTTTTCTGTACTACCTCCTCTTCCACCTCCTCCAGCATGGAAAGGTTGCCGTCACCGTCTATGAGCAGTTTTTCAGTCTTTCCTTTGCCCGTCTCTAGCTCAAGGTGATAGACATCACCTTTCTTCTGGGCACTTGTTACCTCGCCCGGAACAGCCTTTATAGCTATGTTAACGGCCTCTGTCATGGAGATGGTCTTCCTTTTGTTGGACACATTGCCTTCCTTGTCTACGTAGACCTTTTTAACAGAACCTTCCCTTGACTGGACCTCTATCTCGTAGACACCTCTCACCATTCTGACCTTGACCACCTCTCCTGGAGCACGTTCCATCGCAAGGGAAAGCGCCTCTGTCAGACTTAGCTTGGTCCTCTCTGCCCCAGAATCCAGTGGATTCATAAATATTGCAAAAAGGATTAATCCGCAGACCGCTGTTTTCTTCATTTTATAACCTCTTAGTATTATTAGATCGTCTGTTATGCCATGCGGCCGTCTAACTTGCCGCCGCCCATGAGATGCAGGTGCAGGTGATGGACAAGTTGTCCCCCGTCATCTCCCGAATTGATCGCAACCCGGTAGCCAGACTCGGCAATACCAATTTCTTTAGCCACATTATTTGCCGTGAGCAGAAGGCCGGAAAGTATCTCTTTCTCATCATTGCCGCAATCCGAAAGTTTTGCCAGATGTTTTTTAGGGATAATAAGAATGTGTACAGGGCTTTGAGGATTGATGTCCTTAAATGCAAGAAATTCCTCGTTCTCAAATATTTTTTCAGAAGGTATTGTCCCATCTATTATCTTGCAAAATAAACAGTCAGGCACAGTCACCCCTCTTCCCTTGAAGCCTTTTCCTCCAAGCCGGAAACTCCCATTCTTCTCCTGAATTCATTGGCAATTTCATCAAGGCCTATACCCTTGTGACCCATAAGGACCATACAGTGAAACCACAGGTCGGCTATCTCGTGTATAGTCTTTTGTTTCTCCGGCTCCTTGGCGGCGATAATGACCTCTGAGGCCTCTTCTCCAATCTTCTTCAGGATTGAGTTTTCACCCTTTTTATAGAGGAGGGCCACATAGGATTCATCTTGCATGTTCTCCTTGCGCTCCATAAGGACCAAGAAGAGTTCCTCCAGTGTGCTTCCTATATCGCTGAGATCACTTTTGCTTGCCATATATCTTGTCCTCATCAAATATTTTTTCAGAGACAATGGTGAAACTGTCCCCATCGATCTTACGGAAGAAGCAACTGTAATGGCCTGTGTGGCATGCTGCTATATCCTGCTCTACCTTGATAAGAAGGGTGTCATTATCGCAGTCAATATGAAATGCCTTGATATGCTGCCTGTGTCCTGATGATTCTCCCTTCATCCAAAGCTTCTGGCGGGAACGGCTGAAGTAATGGGCAATACCGGTTTTCACCGATTTCTCCAGTGCCTCCTGGTTCATATATGCCATCATCAGGACTTCTCCAGTCTGCCAGTCCTGGGCAATGGCCGGAAGCAAGCCCCTATCGTCAAACTTTATATTGTCTATAAACATTATATTTTCCTTACAGGGACGCCTCTTTCAGAGAGATATCCCTTGACCTCATTAATTGTGTATTCTTTATAGTGGAATATGGATGCAGCCAGTGCCGCATCGGCTTTTCCCTTTTCGAAACCATCATAGATATGTTCAGGTGTACCCACGCCTCCCGAGGCTATAACGGGAATGTTAAGCGCATCGGATACAGTACTGGTAAGCTCCAGGTCAAAACCATTTTTTGTCCCGTCGCAGTCCATACTGGTAAGCAGTATCTCGCCTGCACCGTAATCCTCCATCTTCAGGGCCCACTCAAGGGTATCTATGCCTGTGGCATTACGGCCGCCATGAGTATAGACCTCCCACTTTGCCTCCTTGCCTGCTACTCGCTTGGCATCTACGGCTACAACAATGCACTGGCTGCCGAATATGGCCGAGGCCTCACGTACAAACTCCGGGTTTCTTATGGCCGCAGTATTGATGGAAACCTTGTCGGCACCTGCATTGAGGAGCTCTCTTATGTCATCCACTGTGGATATGCCGCCACCAACGGTCAGAGGCATAAAGACATCATCGGCAGTGCGGCGCACCACGTCGAGTATTATCCCCCGCTTTTCGTGGGAGGCTGTTATATCGAGAAATGTTAGCTCGTCGGCACCCTGGCGGTCATATTCCTTTGCCACCTCCACCGGGTCGCCGGCATCCTTAAGGTCCAGGAACTGTGTTCCCTTAACTACCCGTCCGTCCTTGACGTCCAGGCATGGTATGATGCGTTTTGTCAGCATTTGGCGTCAGATTTGAAATCCCTGGCAATGGAGATAGCCTCCTTCAGGTCAAGTGCGCCTGAATATATGGCCTTACCTGTGATAACTCCTTCAAGGCCGTCGGCTTCAAGGGGCAATAGATGTTTTATGTCCTCTATAGAGGAGACCCCACCCGAGGCTATTATCGGTATATCTACGGATAGTGCGAGGTAACGAGTCGCCTCGATGCTGGGCCCCTGCATCATGCCGTCTTTAGCAATATCCGTATAAATAATTGCCGCGACGCCATATTCTTCATACTCAACCGCCAGTTCCATGGCACTCTTGGCGGTCACCTCAGCCCACCCCTGTATTGCAACCTTTCCGTCCTTCGCATCTATCCCAACGACTATCCTGCCATGGTAAATCTCACATGCCCTGGCTACAAGCTCAGGGTTTGAGTGTGCAATAGTGCCGAGTATCACTCTGTCGGCACCAATATTTACGTAGGTATCTATGGTTTCAATGTCCCTTATGCCTCCGCCTACCTGGACCGGTATCTTGAGGGCATCGATAATCTCCTCGATCACCTTAAGGTTCCTGGGCTCACCCTTGAAGGCGCCGTCGAGATCGACTACATGCAGGCGCTGCCCCCCTTCGGCCTCCCATTTAAGTGCTGTTTCCACTGGATTATCCGAAAAAACAGTGGCTCTGTCCATGTCGCCCTGCAGCAGGCGGACGCACTTGCCTTCCTTAAGGTCTATTGCAGGAATTATCTCTATCATTTAGTCTCTCCAAATCGTTTTAGCAGTTTAAGCCCTGCATCCTGGCTTTTTTCAGGATGAAACTGGCAGGCAAAAATATTATCTTTCTCTATGCTGGACGTGAAGGTCTGGCCATAGTCGGTAGTCGATACCGTTACATCTTCAGAAGGTACAACATAGTATGAGTGGACGAAGTAGAAAAAAGTTCCCTCGTCAGATCTGTTAAGTAGCCGGCTGTTTCGGGATATATGGACATCATTCCAGCCCATATGAGGGACCTTCAGGTCTGACTTGGGGAAACGGGCCACCTTGCCTTTTATGAGCCCCAGGCCATTGTGACTGCCGAACTCTTCACTTTCTTCAAACAGGAGCTGAAGTCCGAGGCAGATTCCCAGAAAGGGCTTTCCCGCCTTAACACCTTTTACAACAGGCTCGACAAGACCGCGGTCCTCAAGGTTCTGCATGCAATCTTTGAATGCACCGACACCCGGCAATACAATATGTGAGGCATCTGCTATAAGCTTTGGATCACCGGTAATTATTGCATCCATACCGACTTTTTGAAAACCCTTCTGGACACTCCTCAGGTTCCCCATTCCATAATCAACAACTGCTATCATCTATCAGAGTCTGCCCTTTGTTGATGGAACACCCTGTACCCTTGGATCAATAGAGGTGGCAATATCCATCGCCCTTCCAAAGGCCTTAAAGATGGCCTCAAGGCAGTGGTGAACATTGCTGCCTCTGCGCAGGTCGACGTGTAAGGTTATACCGCTGTTGACTACAACTGCCTGGAAAAACTCCTCTGCCAGCTCTACATCAAAGTGGCCGACCTTTTCCTTTGGTATGTCGGCATTAAATGACAGGCAGGGCCTGCCGCTTATATCGATTGTGACCTCGGCCAGAGCTTCATCCATGGGCACTGCAGCATTACCGTAGCGCCGGATGCCTTTTTTGTCGGTCAGTGCTTCCCTTAATGCCTGTCCCAGGCATATGCCAATATCTTCAACGGTGTGGTGGTAATCGATCTCTGTGTCGCCACTTGCCTGAACTTTAAGGTCAAAAAGACCATGACGCGTCATAAGTTCCAGCATGTGCGTAAGAAAAGGTACAGGTGTGGCAATATCGTACTTGCCTTCACCTTCAATATTCAAAGACAAGGTGATACTGGTCTCTGTCGTCTCCCTCACGATTTTCGAGCTGCGCATCATAGGTCTGCTCCAGTTTGGTTTCTTATTGAAAAGCTCTAATTATAGAGCCCTTTACCGGCCTTATCAAGCATTTAATGGCAGGGGGCAACAAGAGCTAAGCCCTTCGACAAGCTCAGGGCGACACTATCTTTATCATGCTGAGCTTGTCGAAGCATCATACAAGCCGGTATCCGTGAAAATCATATCTAATCCGCTTTTGTCCGCACCCTGCCGGGTATAAGTTCTACTAATCTTCGCTATTGCTCAGAAAGTAGAGCTTTATGTCTATTTTTTTGACAGGATTAACAGGATGTTCAGGATTATTATTTCATCCTTAAATCCAGTCAATCCTACACCTACCGAGTATAAGTTCCACTAATATTCGCGTACCGCTAATAAAGTGGAGCTTTATGTTATCCCGTCTAAAAACCTTTGCCCTTCTCTGTCTTCTATCGTTTTGATTTCCCCCTTTGCTTTACTGGCAAGAAACAATGGACATTTAAAATATTTCCCTGCTGTGCTAATATAAGGCCGAAATGCACTAAGAAAAATGGCAAAAGGTAATAGATAAATATGCTCGCAGTAAAAACCGTCGACAGGTCAAAAACATTTGCCACATTCATAGAGGGTGACAGCAACCGTCTGGCAAAATCCATGGCCATGGCAGCCAGTGAAAATCCCGCAGGGAGTTATAATCCACTATACATATATGGCGGCAGGGGGACAGGCAAGAGCCATCTCTTGCAGGCGGTATGTAACGAGGCTAAACTCAGAGGCAGGGAGTTTTTTTTTGGAGGTCTTTCTACAGGCAGCAATCTGCGCCTGCCTGAGGGGCCGACTTCTTTTGTTGTGCTGGACGATGTAGATATAAATCTGCCTGAAATCGATGAAAGTCTGAACGAATTTGTAAATACGGGAGGGCAATTGGTACTCAGCGGAGGCTCTTCACCTGAAGATCTTGCAGAGAGTCCCTTGTCAGAAATGATTTCAGGCACGGGAAGCTCGGCCGACCTGCAAATGCCTGAGGAAGAGCTGAGGGTTGCCATACTACAGGCAAGGGCTGATGCCGAAAACATAGCACTCCCTGATGATGCTGCCCGTTTTATCGCCAGTCACATACCCGGTAGTATCCAGAATTTGATAGGTGGCCTGGAAAGAGTCAAGGCCCTGTCTTCACTTTCGGGGCAGTCGATAACAAGGTTCGGGGCCATACAGGCTCTAAGGGAATATCTCTGGAAGGACGAAGGGGAAGGGTTTGAATAGGGAAGAAAAATATTTAGCCGGGAAAAAGGTTACCCTGATAGGAGCCGCAACAAACCTGCTGCTCTCTATCTTGAAAATGGCGGCAGGTATCTTCGGCAGGAGTGAGGCCCTTATTGCGGATGCCGTTCACTCTCTTTCCGATCTTGTCAGTGATGTAGTTGTCCTTGTAAGCCTCAAGGTGTCGCAAAGGCCTGTCGATGAATCAAGGCCCTATGGTTATGGCAAGGTAGAGACAGTAGGCACGGGGATTCTTGGCCTTATACTGATCGCCGTTGCCATAGAGATGTTCTGGGATGCAGTAAAGACCATTAATGAAGGCGTGAGTTCTGTGCCTACAGGCGTGGCACTGGCAGGCGCCTTTTTTTCCATACTTGCAAATGAACTGCTTTTTCGCTACAGCATAAAGGTGGGAAGACGCGTCCACAGCCCTTCGATTTTAGCAAACGCCTGGCATCACAGGTCAGATGCCCTGTCGTCGGTTGCCGCCCTTGCAGGTGCAGGTGCAGCGATGATGGGATGGCCTATATTTGATCCCATTGCAGCCCTTATTGTAACGGTGCTTATTCTTAAGGTCGGCTGGGAGATAATTTCTGAGTCTTTTAAAGACATCATAGATACGGCAGTAAAAAAGGAGATCCTGGATCAGATAATAAATGCGGTCATAGCAACGGAAGGTGCAATCGACTTCCACGATCTTAAGACACGAAAAATGGGCAGTGATATACTGGTTGACATACATATAGAGGTCGATTCAAGGCTAACTGTCTATGATGCTCATAATATTGCCGACAATGTCCGTGACAATATTGTGGAAAAGGTTCAGCATGTCGCCGATGTGCTTGTTCACCTTGACCCTGGTGACGACTCTGGCTCTATCGTTTATGCTATTCCGGAAAAAGAGGTGATGGAGGAAGTCGGCCATGCGGCAGAGTCTGTCGATGAGGTCATAGGGTGGACAGACATAAACTTCAAATATGATGATGACTCCTTGATTGTTAGCCTGTCAGTAACCTTAAAACCGGAACTGACTATCAGTGAGGCCTATGACGTGGTGGATAACATTAAGAAGCAGGTGACTACTATAGACAGAGTGTCCAATGCGATAATAACTATAGATATGGAAAAAGGAGAAAAAAGAAACAATGCTTAAACTAACGGGGAAACAGAAGAATTATCTGAGGGGACTTGGGCATCACCTGAAACCGCTTATCCAGATAGGCAAAGATGGTCTTGCCGCAGACTTTATTGAAAACCTGGATGCCGAACTTGAGCGCCACGAACTAATAAAGGTAAAAGTGCTTGAGAATGCACCTGAAGACAAAAAAAGTCTTGCTGCATCTATTGAGAAGACGACCGGGAGTGCCATTGTGCAGATTATAGGGAAGATAGTTCTTGTTTACAGGCCTTCGAAGGAAGAACCAAAGATAGATTTAACTTAATAACTATGCGCTGAAAGCACATAGCTTATATTGGGACCGAAAGCAGCTATTTTTTCCTGCCTTCCTCTGTTTCTTCCCCTGTGTTCTCGTACTCTTTAGTCAAGGCATCGCTTTTTTCCTTAAGGCTCATGGAATCGCCCGGCGTTTCTATGCTTTTTTCTATATTTGCCTGCTCTTCCTCGATAGAACCTTTTACACCGTCAACTACCTTCTTGAATTCCGCAAGTGTTTTGCCCAGCGTTTTTGCAATATCAGGAAGTTTTTCCGGCCCGATAATAAAAAGCCCGATCACCATAATCAACAGCAACTCTGGAATGCCAATACCAAACATTTGTTTTCCTTTATTTGTGTTTGCTTAAATGCCTGGTATGCCTATAGGGCCCGGCAGGTCCGGTATTCCACAGCCACTCAGAGTGAGTAGTAGTGATGTGATCAGTAAGCAAATTGATTTATTC
>JADFVX010000043.1 GCA_015222755.1 Pseudomonadota bacterium
ACTAAGTACAAGGCTCATGACGAAAGCAATAGTGCTAAGGTGGGTGACAGGGTAAGTATTCAGGAATGCCGCCCTTTGAGTAAAGACAAACGTTGGCTGCTTGAAGAAGTAATCGAAAAAGCGGTTTGATTTTAATTTATTGGAGTTTATGAAATGATTCAGATGCAGTCCATACTGAATGTTGCCGACAACTCAGGTGCAAAAAAGCTTTACTGTGTTAAGGTACTCGGTGGTTCAAAAAGAAGATTTGCCGGAGTTGGTGACTTGATAGTTGTTTCAGTTAGGGAGAGTATTCCCAACTCGAAGGTCAAAAAAGGTGATGTGCAGAAGGCCGTCATCGTCAGGACAGCAAAGGAAATAGGTCGCCCTGATGGGTCATATATCAAGTTCGATGAAAATGCGGCTGTCCTGATTGATAAAAACATGGAACCCATCGGCACAAGGATATTCGGGCCAGTGGCGAGAGAATTAAGGGCCAAGAAGTTTATGAAGATAGTTTCTTTGGCTCCCGAGGTGCTCTAGGAGGATTATGATGGCAGGTGCAGGGTATAAGTTAAAAAAAGGCGATGAAGTGCAGGTCGTTTCCGGTAAGGAAAAAGGTAAGCGTGGCAATATTCTCCAGGTTATATCCGGGAAGGATAGGGTGCTCATTGAGAAGGTAAACGTTGTTAAGCGTCATATGCGACAGAATGCTCAGGATGGCGGAGGTATAATTGAAAAAGAAGCCCCTGTGCACATCTCAAACGTTAGCTACTATTGTAGCAAGTGTGAAGGTCCTGTTAGGGTGATTCATAAACGACTTGAGAACGGTAAGAAAGTGCGCTCGTGCAGTAAGTGCGCTGAGATTTTAGACAAGTAGGAGCAGATAGAATGGCAGGGTTGAAAGAGACCTACAATAAAGAGGTCATACCGAAGTTGGTCAAGGATCATGGGTACAAGAACAGCATGCAGGTCCCGAAACTCGAAAAGATTGTCTTGAATATGGGGCTGGGTGAAGCGGTGCAGAACGTCAAGATATTAGATGTTGCCGCTAACGAAATGGGTCTTATTGCAGGGCAGCAACCGGTTATTACAAAGGCGAAGAAGTCTATTGCCGGTTTCAAACTCCGGGAGGGTATGCCCATAGGTTGCATGGCCACCCTTCGCGGTGACAGGATGTATTCATTCTTTTCCAAGCTTGTTGATGTGGCGGTCCCAAGGGTAAGGGATTTTCAAGGTGTCTCCAAGAAGGGTTTTGACGGACGGGGCAACTATACGCATGGTGTTAAGGAACATTTGATCTTTCCTGACATTGACATTGACAAGATAGATAAAATTAAAGGGATGAACATAACCTTTGTGACAACTGCAAAGACTGACGACGAAGGTAGATCACTTCTGGCGCACATGGGCATGCCGTTCAAAAAGTAAGGAGGAAGTTTTGGCAAGGAAATCGCTGGTCGTAAAAGCACAAAGGCCAAAGAAGTTCAAAGTTAGAGATTACAACAGGTGTCCGATCTGTGGTAGGGCTAGAGGCTACTACAGAAAGTTTGACATGTGTAGAATTTGTTTCAGGGATATGGCTTCAAAGGGGCTGCTTCCTGGAATTACCAAATCAAGTTGGTGAGGGGTATATAAGTATGTCGATGACTGATCCTGTAGCGGATATGTTGACCCGGATAAGGAATGCCGGTATGGCAAAACTTGGAAAGGTAGAGATGCCTTCTTCGAACCTTAAGGCAAATATTGCCAAGGTCTTGAAGGATGAAGGTTATATTAAGGGTTACAAGGTAACCAAGGATGAGAAACAGGGCATCCTTAAGCTAAATCTGAAGTATGATGATAACATGATGCCTGTAATAGAAGGGATATCGCGCGTCAGTAGTCCAGGGTCAAGGATCTATGTAAAGGGTGATAATGTCCCGAAGGTAGTTGGCGGATATGGCGTGTCTATACTGTCTACTTCTAAGGGACTTATGGTAGACAGAGAGGCAAGGAAAGCCAATATTGGTGGCGAGATCCTTTGCCGAGTCTGGTAATAGTGAGTCAGGAGAAAAAAGATGTCCAGGATAGGTAGACTTCCTATAGCGACACCTTCAGGTGTCAAGGTTGAGATTAATGGTCGTACCGTAAAGGTACAGGGCTCTAAGGGCTCTCTGCAAGAAGTAATTCCAGAGGGAATAGCTCTTCAGATAGAGTCCGGTAGCGTAACGGTTACGCCGGCAGCTAACAGCGGCAAGAACAGTGCTGCTCATGGTCTGGTCAGGAGTCTCGTTGCAAACATGGTTAAGGGTGTTTCTGAAGGATTTGCAAGAACGCTTGAGATAAACGGTGTCGGATACAGGGTGGCAGTACAGGGAAGCAAGTTGAATTTTTCCCTCGGCTATTCTCACCCTGTTGAGTATGAACTCCCCAAAGGAATGACCGCTGAGGTCGAGAAGCAAACGATTCTTACCCTGAAAGGTGCCGATAAGGCGCAACTCGGTTTTGTTGCCGCCCGTATCAGGAGTCTGAGGGGACCTGAGCCTTACAAGGGTAAGGGGATAAAGTATGCTGAAGAGCGTATTGCCAGAAAAGCTGGAAAGACTGGCAAGTAAGTCAGCCTAAGGAGTATAGCGGTGAATATTAATATAGAAAGAAGAAGAAAAAGGGTAAAGCGGAAGAAGAGCATCCGCAGGTTTATCACCGGGACCTCGGAAAGACCGAGGCTGAGTGTTTTTCGTACGGCAACAAACATATATGCCCAGATAATCGATGATTCAACAGGAAACACACTTGCTGCTGCATCAACGCTCAGCAAAGAGCTTAAGGGCAAGGTGAAAAAAAGCGGAAATGTCGAGGCTGCCACAAAGGTGGGAGAATTGATTTCAACGCTGGCTAAAAAGAAGAAGGTGACAAAAGTTGCCTTCGACCGTAACGGTTTTTTGTACCACGGGAGGGTCAAGGCCCTTGCAGATGCGGCAAGAGACGGCGGACTTGAGTTTTAAAGTATAAGGAGGATTTCTTGGATAGAGTTGATGCATCTGAGTTGGAACTGAATGACAAGGTTGTTAGTATCAACCGTGTAGCCAAGGTAGTCAAGGGTGGTAGAAGGTTCAGCTTCAGTACGCTTGTGGTTGTAGGTGATGGTAACGGAATAGTTGGATTTGGCGTAGGTAAGGCCAATGAAGTGGCCGTATCTATTAAAAAAGGTGTGGAAAGGGCCAGAAGAAACCTTATCAAGGTTCCTATTATTGATGGCACTATACCTTATGAGATAATTGGTAACTTCGGGGCTGGTAAAGTTCTTCTTAAGCCTGCCTCAACTGGTACGGGGCTGATTGCCGGAGGGGCAGTAAGGGCGGTAGTGGAATCTGCCGGGATTCATAATCTGCTTTCAAAGTGTCAGGGTTCAAATAACCCTCATAATGCTGTGCGTGCTACTTTTGATGCACTTGTACGGCTGAAGACCCCAGAGCAGTTTGCTGCGAAAAGAGACAAAAAACTGGAAGAGATTGTAGGGTAGGAGACTGTAATGGCAGAAAAAGAGTCTGAAAAGAAGCCGACAGCAGCTAAAAAAGCTGCAAAGCCGAAGACTGAAGCTAAAAAGACAAAAGCGGTTAAGGCCGAAACAATGAAGGCCGACACCTCAAAAAAAGAAGCTCCCAAATCTAAGCCCACGGCAGCTGCTAAGCCTAAGGCAGCTGCTGAAGTCACTGTTACCTTGAAAAAAAGTGGCATAGGTAAAGCGAAAGACCAGAAGGCTACTATAAAAGGGCTTGGATTTAAGAGGCTTAACCAGACTGTTACACTGAAGGATACTCCTTCTGTCAGGGGGATGATAAATAAAATATCCCACCTGGTAGAGGTTCAATAGATTCTAAGAGGAACTACAAGATGCAATTGAATGAATTAAAGCCCGCCGCAGGGTCAACGAAGAATGTGAAAAGACTTGGTAGAGGGCCTGGGTCAGGTCTTGGCAAGACCTCTGGTAAAGGTCATAAGGGCCAGAACTGCCGTTCCGGTGCAAAATCTATGAAAGGTTTTGAAGGCGGTCAGATGCCTCTTCACCGTCGCCTTCCAAAGGTTGGTTTTACTAATATCTTCAAGAAAAAATATGCCCTGCTCAACCTTGCCGACTTGGAGCGGTTCAAAGGTGGCGATGTTATTGATGAGGTGGTTCTTAGGGATGCCGGTTTGGTAAAAGGTAACTTCGATGGAATCAAGTTGCTTGGAGAAGGTGAAATAAAGACCTCCCTTACCCTTAAGGTTGATAAGGCTTCAAAGTCTGCAGTATCCAAGGTCGAGGCGGCCGGAGGAAAGGTCGAGACCGTTTAGTGATAGCTGGAGGACTTCAAAATATATTTAAGATCCCGGAGCTTTGGGGGCGAATAAAGTTTGTTCTCATCGCACTGGCCGTTTATCGTGTAGGCTGTTTTGTGCCGACGCCTGGTATTGATGGTCAGGCTCTTGGTGCGATCTTTGAACAGGCAAAAGGCACTCTTCTTGGTGTCTTTAACATGTTTTCCGGCGGTGCTTTAGAGCGTCTTTCTGTTTTTGCACTGGGTATAATGCCCTATATCAGTGCATCAATTATCTTTCAGCTACTGCAGGTGGTTGTGCCGTCACTTGAGGCAATGAAAAAAGAGGGTGAGGCCGGAAGAAAGAAGATTACTCAATATACTCGTTATGGTACAATACTCATCTCAATTATTCAGGGATTTGGAATTGCTTACGGCCTGGAAGCAATGCAGGGGCCGGCAGGCGAGGCTGTAGTTCTCCAACCGGGCTGGGCTTTCAGGATTGTCACTGTTATCACTCTCACCGCTGGAACTGCCTTCCTGATGTGGCTGGGTGAACAGATGACAGAGAAGGGTATAGGAAACGGCATTTCATTGATAATATTTGCCGGTATTATAGCCCGTCTACCCTCAGCGATAATAAATACATTTCAAATGGTTCGTAATGGCGAATTAGGGCCAATTGCGATTTTGATCATTCTAATATTGATGGTTGTCGTTGTTGCATTCATACTTTACTGCGAAAAAGGGCAACGGAGGATACCTGTCAGTCATGGCAGAAGAGTGATGGGCCGTTCAGCGGAGGGAAGTCACCTTCCACTGAAAATAAACACGGCAGGTGTAATACCACCTATATTTGCATCGTCACTTCTGCTCTTCCCTGCAACTATAGCAGGGATGCTTGCATTTGACTGGGTCAACGATGTCGTGGGCATGCTGACCCCTGATAAGCTCCTCTACAACCTGCTTTACGTGGCAATGATAATATTCTTCTGCTATTTTTATACGGCGGTGACATTCAACCCCGAGGATATTGCAGACAATCTCAAAAAGTCCGGCAGCTATATACCTGGGATCAGGCCGGGTAAAAATACCGCCGATTACATCGATATGGTCTTGAGTAGGCTTACATTTGGAGGGGCACTTTACGTTTCGCTGGTTTGCGTCATACCGACACTTTTTGTGGCCCGCTTCAACGTTCCTTTCTATTTTGGAGGCACGGCGCTGCTGATTGTAGTTGGTGTTGCCTTGGATACGGCGCAGCAAATTGAGTCGCACCTGCTGGCCCGCGAGTATGAAGGCTTTATGAAAAGTGGCAGGATCAAGGGAAGGCGGGGATGAGGCTTATCCTTTTGGGTGCGCCAGGAGCCGGCAAAGGGACTCAGGCGAAGAAGTTGGTGTCTAAGTATACTATCCCTCAAGTGTCTACTGGTGACATCCTAAGAGCTGCTCTCAAGGATGAGACAGCACTTGGCGTAAAGGCTAAGGCCTATATGGACAAAGGGGAGCTGGTTCCTGATGAGGTTGTAATAGGTATTATTAAAGAACGCCTGGTGCAGGAAGACTGCAAGGTTGGATTTATTCTTGACGGCTTTCCCAGGACTGTGAACCAGGCAAATGCCCTTGAAGACACATTGAACAAGCTGGATCAGGCAATCGACCATGTCCTTGAGATAAATGTAGGGAATGAAGAGCTTGTAGACCGGCTTACGGGAAGAAGGACATGTAAGGATTGTGGTGCTGGCTATCATGTAAGCTTTAATCCTCCTGCTAAGGAGGGGACTTGTGATAAGTGCAAGGGTAAACTTTATCAGCGTGAGGATGACAGTGAAGCGACTATAGTTGCACGCCTCAAGGTTTACAGCGACCAGACACTGCCCTTGACAGATTATTACAAGTCCAAAGGAAGATTGACTGCAATTGATGGTGTTGGCAGTGAAGAGGAGATATTCAGCAGAATCGATGCTGTTGTATCCTGCTGAATGCCCTGATGGTTTCGCTGAAAACAAGCGAAGAGATTGAGTTGATGCGGAGGGCCAACCTGATAGTGGCTGAGGTTCTCCAGGAACTAAAAGCGTTGATACACCCTGGTGTTTCTACGGCCAGTCTCGATGAGAAGGCCGAAGAAATAATAAGAGGTCGCGGCGCTACTCCGGCCTTTAAGGGCTACGGAGGGTTTCCCGCTTCTATCTGCGTCTCGATTAATGATGAGGTTGTTCACGGAATCCCATCACGCAAGAAGGTACTCGAAGAGGGAGATATAGTCGGGATAGATTGCGGCACATGCCTTGAGGGGTATTTTGGAGATGCTGCGGTAACTCTGGCTGTAGGGGATATTTCAGATGATGCGGCTCGGCTTATGAAGGAAACTAAAGCCTCTCTGGATGCGGCAATAGACAAGGTCAGAGTCGGAAACAGGCTTTCGGATATATCAAATGCGGTTCAGAGTCATGTTGAAGCTAAGGGCTACTCGGTAGTAAGGAATTTTGTAGGGCACGGTATCGGTAAAAGCCTTCATGAAGAACCACAAATACCGAATTACGGTTCTTCAGGGCGTGGTATAAGGCTAAAGGCAGGGATGGTATTTGCGATAGAGCCAATGATAAACATTGGTAAATCTGAAGTCAGTGTGCTTGACGATGGCTGGACGGCCGTGACGAATGACGGGAGTTTGTCTGCCCACTTTGAGCACTCCGTTGCAGTTACAGAAAACGGACCATATATATTAAGCCAAATCTAGAGAGTAAGGGTTGAATGTCTAAAGAAGAAGCAATAGAAGTAGAAGGGATCGTGCTGGAGCCCCTTCCCAATGCAATGTTCAAGGTCGAACTGGAGAACGGGCATAAGGTGCTTGCGCATATATCCGGCAAGATGAGGATGCATTATATTAAGATCCTTCCCGGTGACAAAGTCCGGGTTGAGTTGTCACCATATGATCTTAGCCGGGGACGCATTACCTATAGAGAAAGATAACGAATAAGGACTATGGAGCAGAACTTATGAAGGTCAAGGCATCAGTTAAAAAGATTTGTCCAAAATGTAAAATAATCAAGCGGAAGGGCATTGTTCGAGTTATTTGTGAAGTGCCGAAGCATAAGCAGCGCCAAGGATAGAGAGGGGATTTTATGGCAAGGATATCAGGAGTAGATTTACCGAAGGACAAGAGAGTTGAGATTGCGCTGACTTATATTTACGGTATAGGGCGCTCTCTCGCCAGCAAGCTTGTTTCAGATGCAGGTGTGGATCCACAGATCAGAGTTAAAGACCTCAACGAAAAGGAAGTTGGGAGCATCAGGGATGCCATAGGCGACGGATGTATTGTTGAGGGTGACCTCAGAAAAGAGGTTTCCATGAACATCAAGAGGCTCATGGACCTCGGCACTTATAGAGGAATTCGTCACAGAAGGGGTCTTCCCGTAAGAGGACAAAATACAAAGAATAATTCCAGAACCCGGAAAGGTCCAAAGCGGACCGTGGCCGGCAAGAAGAAGTAAAAGATAAATAATTAAGATACCGGAGGAACGATGGCCAAGGTCGCAAAGAAGGGGACTGTCCGCAAGAAGAAGGAAAAGAAAAATATCCCCAATGGAGTTGCCCATATTCAGGCTACATTTAACAATACGATAATAACCATAGCCGATACTGCTGGAAATGTGGTGTCATGGTCTACATGTGGGGCTGTGGGTTTCAAGGGTTCAAAGAAGAGTACGCCTTTCGCCGCACAGATAGCGGCTGAAGATGCAGGAAAGAAGGCGATGGCTCATGGCATGAAGTCCATAGACGTTTTTGTAAAGGGACCTGGTTCTGGGAGGGAGTCTGCACTTAGGGCTCTTCAGTCCATAGGTTTTAGTATAAAGGTTATAAAGGACATTACTCCTATCCCTCACAACGGCTGTAGGCCGCCCAAGAGGAGAAGGGTATAAAGCTACACAGTATATCTTATAAGGGAAAGTGGTAAAAGGAGGAAGTTTTGGCAAGATATAGAGATTCTGTATGCAGGATATGCAGAAGAGAGGGATTGAAGCTGTTTCTGAAAGGGGACAGGTGTTACACCGATAAGTGTTCCATAGACAGGAGGGCTTATCCTCCCGGTCAGCACGGCCAGGGAAGGAAAAAGACGACCGAGTACGGAGTGCAGCTCCGTGAAAAGCAGAAGGTGCGCAGGATGTATGGCCTTCTTGAAAAGCAGTTTAGAAATTATTTCAAAATTGCCGCAAGACAAAAAGGGGCAACAGGTGACAACCTGCTGGTTCTTATTGAAAGCCGCCTTGACAATATGGTCTACAGGTTCGGATTTGCGAACTCAAGGAACGAGGCCAGGCAAATGGTCAGTCATGGTCATTTTCTGGTGGACGGAAAGAAGGCCAATGTTCCTTCAATGCGTCTTAAGGTTGGGAGTATGATAGAGGTTAGAGAGAAAAGCTTGAAACACGGTAAGATCAGTGATGCACTAGATGCTGTTGTAAGGCGTGGTGTTCCAGAGTGGCTTGAGCTTGACAGGGACAAATTTAAGGGGACTGTTAAGGCGCTTCCGAGTCGTGAGGACATAACTATGCCGATTCAGGAAAACCTTATTGTGGAACTTTACTCCAAGTAAAAATAAATTCACTATCATTCCTGTTGCAAGGATGGAGGTAAAATGTATCAAAACTGGCGCGAGCTTACACAACCTAAATATCTAAACTTTGAGAAAGAAAACTTTACCGGTTCTTTTGGTAAATTCTATGCGGAACCCTTTGAGCGAGGATTCGGAGCTACTCTAGGCAATTCACTGAGAAGGATACTTCTATCGTCACTTCAAGGCGCTGCAATAACAGCTGTGAAGGCTGACGGTGTCTTGCATGAGTTCTCAGACATTCCCGGAGTGTCCGAGGATATGACAGAGATCATACTTAACCTGAAGGGTGTTAAGCTTAAATTACATTCCGGCACCTCAAAGACCATTAGCCTTAGTCATAAAGGGGCAGGAAATATTACCGCAGGTGACATTAAATGCGATGCAAGTATTGAGGTGCTCAATCCTGATCATCATATCGCCACTGTTGGTAAGGACGGCAAGATCAATCTTGAGCTTTATGTAAAACTGGGCAGGGGATATGTACCTGCAGAGCGTAACAAAGATGAAGACCTTCCTGTTGATGCCATTGCAATAGACGCGCTTTTCAACCCCATATTGCGGGTCAATCATACTGTGGCTAATGCCAGGGTTGGACAAAGAACGGATTATGACAAACTCCTTATGGAAATATGGACAGACGGCTCTGTAAAGCCTGATGATGCGATTGCCTATGCCGCAAAGATTCTTAAGGAGCAGATGACTATATTCATAAATTTTGACGAGTCCCTAGTGGAGCCTGAGGAAGCGGGGCAGGACGACGATAGTGACAAGTTGAACGAAAATCTTATTCGTGGCGTGGAAGAACTGGAACTGTCCGTAAGGTCGGCAAACTGTCTTAAAAATGCCGATATAAGGTATATTGGTGATCTGGTCCAGAGGACTGAGGGCGAAATGCTTAAGACCAAGAACTTTGGCCGTAAATCGCTGAATGAGATCAAGGAAATACTCGTGGATATGGGTCTTGGTTTCGGGATGGCCCTTAATAACTGGCCACCCGATGATTTGCCTGAACTGCCGGAGTTGCCTGATTATTACGAAGAAGGTGTAGTAGAAGCAGAAGAGCAATAATTCTGCTTAATGAGTTTTGTTGATTTATAGACAGGTAGAGGAGAAACGATGAGACATCAAAAGACGGGGAGACAGTTAGGCAGAAATTCAAGCCACAGAAAGGCGATGTTTCGCAATATGGTGGTCTCTCTTCTGGATCACGAAAGCATTAAGACCACCGATGCCAAGGCAAAAGAGCTTCGCAAGTATGCCGAAAGGCTGATTACTTTGGCCAAGAAGGGCGATCTTTCTGCAAGGCGCAGGGCACGCGTAATGGTCAATGACAAGGACGTCCTGAATAAGCTATTTGATACTCTTGCAGCAAGGTACAAGGACCGTCCGGGCGGTTATACTCGTATAGTCAAGCTCGGTTTGAGGCCTGGTGACAACGCACCCCTCTCTGTGATTCAGCTTGTTCAGGAGGAAATGGCTTCTTCAAAGAAAACGACTGCAAAGAAGGCCGTAAAGCCTCTAGTGAAAAAGCAAGAGGCCGTTGAAGTAAAGGCTGATGGGGATGATGTAGCGCAGGAAGAGGCCTCCACTGATTCTGAGGCTGGAGTGGCTGTTGAAGCTACCACAACAGAAGCAACAGAGAAGGAAGGTGCCGCCGCTGTACAGGGGCCAGATGACGAAGCGGAGCTTGCCAAGGAAGACAAGTAACCTTCAGACGTCAAGATGGTTTATTTAAAAGCAAGGGCTGTTGCCCTTGCTTTTTTTATGTAAAAAGAATGATAAGACTTGAAAAAATAAAATACGATTATAAGAATAAAAGAATATTCCGTGGTTTAGACCTAAGCATCAGGAAGGGTTCATATGTCTCTATTACAGGCCCTAATGGTTCGGGAAAGACAACACTTGCTATGCTCGTAAAAGGGTTTCTTTCGCCGACATCAGGCAAGGTATTCTACGAAGATAAAGATGTGACAGGGGAAGGTTTAAATGACCGAATAGCTTATATTTTTTCAAACCCCGAAAACCAGATAGTTTCTTCTCTGGTTTCAGAGGATATTGCTTTCGGCCCGGAAAATCAGGGAGAATCAGGTTGTGAACTTGTGGCTGCAGTTAGCAGGGCTGTCAGTGAAAGTAATATGGCTTCACTGACTGATGCTCTGACACATCAGCTCTCCGGCGGTCAGCAGCAAAGGGTAGCAATTGCCGGGATTCTTGCGATGAAGGTTGATTGTATTATATTTGATGAAGCCGTCTCCATGGTAGACCCTGCGGGAAAAAGGGAGATATTAGATACTTTAGATAGATTAAGCCGTAAAGAGGGCATCACAATTATCCATATCACCCATAGTCTGGAAGATATACTTAAATCGGAGCGAGTAGTTGCACTTCAAGAGGGCTCCATCGTTTTCGATGGGCCCCCATCTGGCATTTTGGAAAATCTAAAGGTGACGAGTGCGCTTGGCTGGCAGAGAAAGGGGCCTGCAGGGTTTATTAAATGCCTTATTGAAAAGCGTCTCTTGCCTTGCGAGTATAGCTATTCTCCTGAGGGAGTTGCTGAATGCCTTGCCAGGGGTTATGATCCTGAAAGTTAAATTCTATTAATTTATTAAGCCGTTTTAGCGGAAGAAAGAATGGAGTTGAATTTATCCCTGAGATCTCCAGTAATCTTCAGTGGCTTTCTTCTGCCGTCTACCGCCGCCATGAGGGTATTGCCACTTACTAGTAGTTTCCCGTCTGCCTTGCGTCTGATGGCGTAATTTAAATTAAAGGAAGCACCCTTTAACTCGCTAAGCCGGGTCTCAATACTTATGATATCATTGTAGCCAGCCGGGTATCTGTAGCTGACGTCGACCTTTGAAACTACAAAGAGTATTCCTCTCTGAGAAAGGGAAGCTATGTCAATCCCTCTTTCTCGAAAAAAATCAGTTCTGGCTCTTTCGAAGTATTTCAGGTAGTTTGCATAATAGACTACACCACCACAGTCTGTGTCCTCATAGTAGATGCGAATGTCCAATGTGCGGCCTGTCACTTATTGAATTTAAAGAGGATTTCATCCTCTCTTACCAGATCAAGTTCAGTTCTGGCTGTTTTTTCTATGGTCTCCATGTTGCCGCGCAGAGATTCGATATTTGCTGAAAGGCTACGGTTGTCTGCTTCAATTGCGTTTACTTTTGAAACTATGGCATCTCTTTCCATAGATAGAACTCTTGATTTTACTAAGCCCCTTTCGCTGAAAAAGGTGTAGGCAACAAGAAGGGTGGCAATCAAAATACCACCCCATACCATCTCATTAAGGCGCTTGTTTTTCACAGGTTATAAAATGCCTTCTTTCCTGGATATATAGCTGTGACGTCCAGCTCTTCTTCGATCCTTATAAGTTGGTTATACTTTGCGATTCTGTCCGTTCTACTTGCAGAACCTGTCTTTATCTGGCCCGCATTTGTTGCTACAGCAATATCGGCAATTGTAGTGTCCTCAGTCTCACCGGAGCGGTGAGATACAACTGTCGTGTATCCGGCTTTTTTTGCCATCTCTATTGCATCGAGGGTCTCTGTAAGAGTACCTATCTGGTTTACTTTTATGAGTATAGAATTGGCTATATGCCTTTCAATGCCCTTTTCAAGTATCTCTGTGTTGGTAACAAACAGATCGTCTCCTACCAGTTGGACTTTAGAACCTAATTCCTCAGTCAAGGTCTTCCATCCTTCCCAGTCGTTTTCGCCTATTCCGTCCTCGATGGAGATTATAGGGTATTTGTTAACCCAGTCACTATAGAACCTGACCATTTCATCTGCACTTTTCTTAGAACCATCTGACTTTTTAAAGTGGTACATGCCGTTCTCATAAAATTCACTTGATGCCGCATCCAGAGCAAGTAGTACCTCTTCTCCGGCCTTGTATCCTGCTTTTACGACGGCCTCAAGTATAACCTCAATAGCCTCATCATTAGACTTCAGATTGGGAGCAAAACCTCCTTCATCCCCTACGGCAGTATTGTATCCCTTCGATTTAAGTACCTTTTTGAGAGTATGAAAGATTTCTGTGCCCATACGAAAGGAATCTGAAAAGGTTTCACCTCCTACGGGCATTATCATGAATTCCTGTATGTCCACGTTGTTGTCGGCATGAGATCCGCCGTTAAGTATGTTCATCATTGGGACTGGAAGCAGCTTTGCGTTGGTGCCTCCAATGTGGCGATAGAGCGGTATATCCAGAGCAGCAGCAGCAGCCTTGGCAACTGCCAGAGATACGCCGAGAATGGCATTAGCGCCAAGTTTGCTTTTGTTCTTTGTGCCGTCTAGTTCTATCATCAGGTTGTCAATCATTACCTGGTCGCTGGCATCCATGCCGAGGATTTCGGGGCCTATTGTTTCTTCCACATTTTTCACGGCATTTCTAACACCTTTGCCTAGAAACCTTCCTCCTCCGTCCCGGAGTTCAACTGCCTCAAGTTCGCCTGTAGATGCCCCGGACGGTACTGCTGCACGACCGACGGCACCTGATGATAGATGCACGTCTACTTCTACTGTCGGGTTGCCCCTGGAGTCGATGATTTCTCTTGCTAGAATGTCTTCAATTATGGTCATTATCTTATCCCTCCATAGTGCCTTTGATAGAATAATGTTTAACAGAAATGACCGGATTGGTCAAGATGAATTGGGAATGATGATCGATAAACGGGGTCTGGAATTTGTGCTGGGAAATATTGCTTAGCGCGCAATCTGGTTTATGATGATCTTTACGTGTCCGTCGCCTGGCCTTACATTGTCTACAACTCCCTGGAAATCGCCGCTTTCCAGATATGCGAAGCCGGATTTTGTAACCCAGCCGATAAGTCTGACATCCGGATAGGCTGATATGTTAAGGCCGGGCATCTTTGAATCATTATCGCTGAGAGTAAAGTCCATGGGTAGATCCATAACCCGACAGCGCTTCATTGCGAGCGGTTGTGAGGGCCCAAACTGTGCCTGGGCTATAATATATACTGTGTCCGTAGGTGATACCCTGTGCATTAGCTCCGGTGCCAGGTAAAGAGTCCCTCTTATGCTTCCTGCGTATGCAGTAGGTATAGATATAAATATAAACAGCAGTATGAAAATAAATATTTTTTTTGAATGCATCATATCCTAAATTGAAAGGTACGCCAATAGACGGCAGGACAAGTCCATGTGCCGTTTTTTAACGTAGGTGTATTTTGGCACCTGTCTGTATGTAATTCGGTGCCAGCTATGATTTTAAAGCGGCTTGTTTTTTCATTGAGAATTGTAAATATAGTACCCCTTAATCCTGAAAATATAAAAAGCATTAATTGTGCCATTTCACTCCCGAAGAAGAGTGACACAAGAAAAGGGGAATTCAACCATGTAAATTGCTGGGCGCCTGGCCAAGTCCGGCATGACAGCAAATTAGAGATGTTTTTTAGGACTTATTGCACTCGCATTTTTTTGGTGAATCGCTTATAATCACAAGCCAGAAAAGCAAACACAGGAGATTAAAACATGTCAAAAGGGCAAAGCAGATGGAAACAGGATTTTTTTGCTGAAGTTGAGGAAATCAGATTGAAGGATCCTCTTTCATATATACTTGGTGCTATGGATGATGGAGAAGAGATGGTTTTTTGCTATACCGATGCAGTTAAGATGGCTGGTCACTCCTGTGCCGCGGTGTCCGGTGCATACAAGGTGACGCTTGAGGCGCTGAAAAGTCTATATGGTGATGATACTCCTGTTCGTGGTGATATCAAGGTGACGATCAAGGGCAAGCCTACAGACCTGGCCTACGGCCCGATGTCGCAGGTCATTTCTCTTATTACAGGTGCTGCTCCGGAAACAGGTTTTCATGGTCTGGGCGGGCGTTATGGCCGGTATAACCTGCTGAACTTTGATGAGGACAACTTTGAGTTTAATACCTTTATATTTGAGAGGATAGACACTGGCAAGAAGGTGAAGGTCGTTTATAATCCCCAGGCACTTCCGGAAAGTCCAAGGATGGGTGAAGTTGCCGGTGCCACCATGTCGGGTTCAGCCAGCGAAGCTGAAAGGGAAGAGTTCTTTTCTCTCTGGCAGGGCAAGGTGAAAAAGATCCTCCTTGAGTCTGATGATTATCCGGGTTTACTGGAAATTACAGAGTTGAGCTGATAAAAAGTAGGGGGGTGAGAAGTTCGTAAGCCGGGTTCTGTTCCCCTTACGGGGTGGTGCCCATTCATCTAGGACGCCGGTTGCCCGACGTCTCAAGCGGCCAACCCAGAGGCTTCGGGCGGACCACCCTCAAACGCCTCTCTATTTGGTCTTGCTCCGGATGGGGTTTTCCAAGCTTCCCCGGTCGCCCGGGGAACTGGTGAGCTCTTACCTCGCCTTTTCACCTTTGCCTCGAAACAGTGTTTCGAGGTAGTCTGTTTTCTGTGGCACTTTCCTTAGGGTCGCCCCCACTCTCCGTTAGAGAGCATCCTGTCCTGCGGAGCCCGGACTTTCCTCCCGTCCCTTGAGGGACCGGCGGACACCTGAACTTCTCACCCTAAGTTGATTATACTGTGAGACAGTAAAAAAAACAATGCGTGCTCTTTCCCCCGCTATGGGTGTACTATTATTATCCTCAGGCAGTGGGGACACTGATAAAGTTTTTCAAGCTTCATGGCTTCGTTGATCAGCTGAGGAGGTATCTGCATATGGCAGCCTGTACATGTCCCGTCGTTTGGTGTTATTAAGAGCCGCCCCTGGAGTTTTGACTTAAGGTCCTCGTAAAGTAATGTTACCTCAGGCTTTAGAGATTTTTTCTTGTCTTCTCTTTCGGCAAGTATGGAGTTCAGTTCTTTTTTGACTTTCTTTTCTTGCGCCAGCACAGTCTTTTTTTCTTCTTCTGCCTTTGCCTTTTCGCCCGCAAATGCAGTTTCTGCCTCTTCCAGCTTCTTAGATTCTTCTTCTACCGTCTCCATCAGTTCAAGGAGATCCTCTTCTATGGCCATGTTAGCTTTTTTTGACTGATCGATTTCTTTTAGTGATGCCTGGTATTCGGTGTTTGTCTTAATGTCCCGGAGCCTTCCTTCAAATAACTTCAGTCTCTCGGAATTTTCACTCAGTTCGTTGTTTTTTTCTCTCTTGGTCTTTTCGTGCGTTTCAAGAAGCTCCCTGAGTTCGATGGCAGCAGCTTCCTCTTCCGCCAGGGCATCCTCTATTTTCTGGATTTCCATTGGAAAACATGCCATTTTTTTCTCAATCTCTCCTGCCCTCACATCTATGTCATGTAGTTCTTCCAGTGTCCTGATCTGCTCTTTCAATTTGTATTCCTCTCTCTTTAGATTATTGTAAAAGGCTCTTTTTCTCCGTCGTATGATTCAACGGGTATATTAAAGCCCTTTTTGTTCAGTATTTGCTGAAGTTTGTCTGCAAGTTTTGCCGTTACTATCTTTTCAGAGGCGAAATGTCCGGCATCTATTAAGGCCATACCTATATCTTCCGCATCTTTTGCCTGATGGTAGCGGATGTCGCCGGAAATAAAGATGTCCGCCCCGAGTTTTGCAGCTTTTTTTAAAAGAGTTCCTCCGCTACCACTGCATAGTGCTACCCGTTTAACTTCTCTTGTCCTATTGCCCGCAATCCTCACCGTTTGAGTTTTTAAGCATTGTTTTACAAGGAGCGCCGTATCTCTGACAGTCAAGGCTTCAGGAAGGTCACCTATCCTGCCCATTCCCGATTTTTTGTCCCCATCCATGGCTGATGGTGCTATAGGTGTGGAGTTTGTTAGGTTGAAAAGGGAGGCAAGGATGTCATTTATGCCTCCTGAGGCGCTGTCAAGGTTTGTGTGGGCGGCAAAAAGAGAAATCCCTGACCTGACTGCTTCTTCAATAACTTTTCCCTCCGGACTTGTCAGGTCAAGCCTGGTTACATTTGAGAAAAAGAGCGGATGGTGTGTGATCAGCAGGTTGGATCCTTTAGATGCGGCAGTTTTGACTGCTTCAAGGGAGGGATCAAGAGCGATAAGAACGCCTGTAGTCTCATTGGCAGGATTGCCAATTTGTAGTCCGCAATTGTCCCACTCTTCGGCCAGACCTTGAGGTGCGATCTCCTCCATTATGTCGAATAGATCCTTGATCTTAGGCATTTATCCCCTTGAGCAGGTAAAAAAAATGCACCCCTTGGGTGCATTTGCAGCTTACATTTACGATTTTATTTTGTTTGCCAAATTAATTTCCTGCCGTACTTATTAGTAAATGTTTGGTGGGCCCACCTGGACTCGAACCAGGGACCTACCGGTTATGAGCCGGTGGCTCTAGCCAGCTGAGCTATAGGCCCAAACAAGATAAAAAATTATAGCAGTATATGCCGAAAAGTCAAGCAGTTTCGCTGTTGTGACCGCAGGTATTTTGGTATTTTGACGAGGTTCCTGCAGCATGCCCCCGCCTTGTTGCAGAGGGGGAGTATTACTTTATTATAGATCAGCTGGTTTTTCGCCTACGATGCAGATAAGGCTTCCTTTGTTTAATCTTAGACTCAAGCTGTCTCCCTTGTTTATGTCTTCTGCACTTTTAATTATCCTGCCATCTCGAATACTAGTGGCTATGGAGTAGCCTCTGGCGAGTACCGCCAGCGGGCTTAGGCTGTTAAGTTTCCCCGTCATAAGACTTAGGGCGGAACGAAGGTCCTTTAGCTTGTTTTCTGTTGAGCTTTTTAGCTTCCATGAAAGTTCATCAAGTTCTATCCGGAGGTCGTTTAATGTTTTTTCAGGGCTTTTTAATCTGTTTGTAGTACCTCTTAATCTGTTCCGGCAGCTTGATATTATGCTTTTTGTGGCAGCTGTAAGTCTTGCCTCCATGCTATTGATATCCTCTGCCAACCGGGACATGCCGCTGGATATTGTTTCTGCTGCAATAGACGGCGTTGCTGAGCGCAGGTCGGCAACAAGGTCGGATATACATATATCCGTTTCATGCCCTACAGCTGATATTACCGGGGTCTTGGAGCAGTAAATGCTCCTGGCAACTTTTTCCTCGTTAAATGACCAGAGATCTTCTATCGCACCGCCGCCCCTGCTGACGACTATTAAATCGATGTCATTAAGCCTGTCCAGGGCCCCTATTGCCTCTGAAATGTCACTGGCCGCACCCTCACCCTGCACCCTTACAGGAGCAATAAGTATGTCCGGTTTTAGCCTTTTGCCTTCAAAGATCTTCAGAATGTCACGGAGCGCAGCTCCCGTTGCCGAAGTTACTACCCCTATCTTTTCAGGGTGAAGGGGGATTTTATTCTTATTGTTTTCATCAAACAGCCCCTCTTCAGCCAGTCTTTTTTTGAGTTGTTCAAATGCCAGATGGAGGGAGCCCAGCCCGGCTGCTTCGACCTTCTCTACGATTATCTGGTACTCACCTCTTGCTGCATAGACATTTAGATTGCCGAGGCATATTAGCTTTTGCCCATCCTTCAAATCGAAGGGGATGCTCTGCCTGCTTCTTTTAAAAAGGACGGCCCTTATCTGGCTGTTGCTGTCTTTGAGAGTGAAGTAGCAGTGGCCTGAAGCGGGTATGCGCAGGTTCGATACCTCTCCCTCAAGCCATAAATAATCGAGGTTATTTTCAATGAGGCCACTTATGATATTAGTCAGTTCAGAGACGCTAAGTATCTTAGAAGGCTGTAGGGACGACATTCGGACTACCTTGCAGTTCTAGAAATTTTTTTTCGGTAGAGGGTGGCCTTGGCAATGTCACCTGTATCAGAGTAAATCATGACAAGGTTCTTCTTTGCAAAGAGATTATCTTCATCCATCTCAAGTATTTTTTTAAAATCTTTTATCGCTTTCTTGTATTGCTTTGTCATCGCGTAAAGGCTCCCGCGATTATTGTAGGCCTTCAGATGATTTGGGTCTATCATGATAGTCTTTGAAAAATCGATTATTGCCGCATTGTAGTTGTTTGTCATGCTGAACACAATGCCTCGCTCGTAATAGGTTTCCGGCTCTTCCTGCATGATTTCTATGGCCTTGCTAAAATCTGCAAGCGAGTCGTCATACCTACTGATTTTTTTGTATGCAACAGCGCGGTTATAGTAGCCTTTGTAAGCGTAATCAGGGTATAGCCTGATCTGTTGCGACCATAGGCTTATTTCGTCGGTCCACCTGCTGTTGTTCAGTAATGTCAGGGCTGCAAGCAGTAGCAGTGCCGCTATTGATAAAGTCAGGTAAAGTCCCGGCAAAGGTCTTGCTTTTGTGGGGTTTATACGTCTGTAAGCTATCATCACTGCCTCTGTAATGGCAATGAAGATGCCGGCCGAGGGGGTGTACATGTAACGGTCTGCTACGAAATAGGTCTCTGGGATAGCACTGGAAACAGGGATGTAGTAAAAAAGGCCCCATAAAAGGCCAAAGGCTATGGCCCTGTTTTTTTTTGCAACTAAGAACAGAGATGCAGACAGGGCGATTGCGACTGCCCATGGTATGAAAAGAGCGGTCTTTTCACCGGCTTCAGGTAGTTTGATAAGATAGTCGGGAGAAAGGTTTATGGGTAAAAACAACAGTGATAAGTGGTGAGATAGTGCTGCAGGGCTGTGCATTGCCGCCGAAATGGAATCATAATCATTTAGTGCGCCGCCTTTGACAAAATCTACCCCTTTGACTTTAAATATGTAGACAATAAAAGCACTTGCAGATAGAAGCAGGATGAAAATTGTAGGACGTCTAGTAATAAATCGCTTTTCCTTCTCTATGTAAAGGTACTCGTAGGCTGCCGCGCATAGAGGAAGGGCAAGGGCTATTTGCTTGGAATTTAGCGCAAGGTAGAATGCTAAGATAGATGTAAATAAATATAGATAATTATAATTCCCCCCGCCCTTTAGAAACTTTATGTAGAGCAGAAGTGACAGGATTGAAAATGTCATGCATAAGGCTTCTTTCCGGTTTGCAATATTTGCTACCGCCTCAACATGGATAGGGTGGAGGGCAAAAATAAGTGCTGTAAAAAAGGAAGCTGTCTTGTTATCTAAAAGCTTCAGAGATAATAGGTAAAGCAGTATGGATGAAAAGAGGTGCCAGAAAATATTCTGTATGATATATCCGTTTTTAGATTCTCCAAAAAGACTATAATCCAGCATTAAAGAAAGTGTTCTCGTTGACCTGCCTGTTATTTCCCACAGGTCCCAAAAGTGCCAGTATCTGATTGATTTATTGTTTACAATCAGGTCGTAATCATCATATGTAAAGCCCCCTCCAAAACTATTTAAAAATACAGCTATAGTTGCGGTGATTAGAAGGAGGATGTGGGGGATGGACCAGCTTTTTTTCTCTGATTGCAGGTAGTTGTGCATAATTTTTATGATAATTAATTTACAATCTCACTGGCAGTGACCAAGCGGACACCCTTTCCCTCTATAGTGGGCAAGATATTTTTTAACACTTTAACGGTTTCACGGTAAGGGTGTCCTATTGCGATTGCTCTACCCTTTGTTTTTGCTGCTTCAATGGCTTTGTCTAGCTGCTTCACAATGGCGTCTTCTGCCTGATTGTTGTCCAGGAATATGGAGCGCTCCGCTGTTTTTATTCCCATTGCGCGTGCATGGTAAAGCGCCACAGATTTTGTGCTTGTTTTACTGTCGATAAAAAAGAGCCCTCTTTTTTTGAGTTCTCCCAGGACATGGTGCATGCCGTCTGCATATTCTGTAAACTTAGACCCCATATGATTGTTGACGCCTGTGATATTTGGTACAGCTTCCAGGTCTGCTTTTAGCTGGTTTATCAATGTTGATTTGTCCATAATAGTCAGAAGTGCGCCCTTGCCGGGATTGTTTGCAGGGTAGCGCCTGGGCTCCATGGGGAGGTGTAGGATTATTTCAAGGCCGGAGGAACTTCCACTAATGGCTGCTTCTTTTGCATAGGGGGTGAATGGCATGACTGCCAGGGTAAGGGGGACACCTATACCTATAAGTTCTTTGAAACGGGCATTATTGCCTATATCGTCTATTATTATAGCAAGCGTGGGAAGGCCGGATATAACCTTGTCTTCAGGCTCAGGTTCTTCCGGTGGGACTTCCACCATTTTGAGCGGCTTCAGGAGGGGCATCTTCTCTGTTTTTGCTACAGTGGGGAGGGGCTTCGTTTTTGGTTTTTTCGGGTTTAGTGTGCTTAGAAAAAATATAGCAAGGCCTAAGAACAGGATCACTCCAAGGAAAAAATATAAAAGCTTGAAGTTATCATTTTTCTTTTTTTTCCTTTTTTGGGGAGTGTTTTTCTTTTCCCCCTTTCTCATGCTGCCTGTTTATCCTGTCTTTTTTTGAAAATCTCCCAGCTTTTAAGGATGTCCAGTGCGGATTTTACTTGCTGATCTTTTTCTACATCTGCCATGACTGGTACTGGAGCTGCTTCCGCAGTGTCCTTTTCTTCGGACTCTTCAGCGGGCTTTTTATCTTCTTTCCCCCCCGAATCTTTCCCGTTACCATTAGGCATGTGCCCTTTAAGGTCTTTTTCTCTTATTGCCTTGTGTGGTTTTTCTGATGCAGACGGCACATTTTTAACTACGAGGTCAGGTTCAATCCCTTCTGCCTGGATCGACCTTCCCTTAGGTGTGTAATACCTGGCAGTTGTTATTCTTACTCCCGAACCGTCTTCAAGGGGCAGAATGGTCTGAACTGAGCCTTTGCCGAAGCTTTTTGTTCCCAGTATAAGGGCCCTTCCAGTATCCTGAAGCGCTCCGGCAACAATTTCCGATGCACTTGCGCTGCCGGCATTGACGAGTATGACTATTGGGTAGTCCGGTTCTGTCCCGTTTTTCTTTGCTGAAAATTGCATCTTTTGAGATTCCAGTCTGCCATCAGTATAGACGATAAGCCCTTCATCCAGAAAGAGGTCTGTGACCTTGACGGCCTGATCAAGGAGACCTCCGGGATTATTGCGAAGGTCCAGTATGAGGCCCTTGAAGTTGTCGCCCCTGGTTTTAAGCTCCTTCAGCGCTGCCTTAAGATCATGAGTTGTTCTTTCCTGGAATTGGGATATCCTTACATATCCGTAATTATCCTCTATCTGCTTATGCTTGACACTTTTTATCTTTATGATTGCGCGGATTATGGGGAAATCTATAAGTTCTGCTTCGCCCTCTCTGAATATGGTCAGGATGACTTTTTCACCCACTTTACCACGCATCATTTTGACAGCCTCCATGATAGTCATATCTTTTGTAGGCTCGCCATCTATTTTCACAATGAGATCTTTTGATTTTATACCGGCCTTAAAGGCTGGAGTATCCTCAATGGGTGATACTACGGTAAGTGTTTTGTCCCGCATGGTGATCTCTATGCCTACACCACCGAAACTTCCCCTTGTTTCAACCTGCATCTCCTTAAAGTCTTCAGGAGACATGAAGGATGAGTGCGGGTCGAGAGATGACAACATTCCCCTGATGGCACCATAGATCAGCTCTTTAGTGTCAACCTCTTCGACATAGTTTTTTTGTACAAGCGTGAGAGTGTCGGCAAATATTTTGAGATTCTCATATGTCCCGCCAGCAGTGGCTACTATACGGTCTGACATGGAGGCACCCATATTCAGGACGACAAGTAAGGTTACCGTTATCAGGCTTATATTTCTAATGTTTCTCAATATTTTTTTCATCCTTGTCTCCTGCTATTTGCCCGGGTTTTTGATTTGCCGAGCGGTATTTTTAACCAGTCCAGAGGGTCTACAGGTTTGCCCTTCTTTCGTATCTCGAAGTAGAGGTATGGCCCTTTCAATGAACCTGTATCACCTGAAAGGGCAATGGTCTCACCCTTGTTTATCCTGTCATTAACTTTTTTGTCCAGTTTTGACAGGTGAGCCGAAAGTGAGTAAAAGCCCTCTCCATGGTCTATGATTATGATTTTGCCGTATCCTCTGAACCAGTCGGCATACAGTATTTTGCCATCAAAAACAGCCCTGACTTCAGTCCCTTCAGGCACTGCTATATCAATACCTTTCTGGAATATCGTAGTATTGAACTTGGGGTCTTTCCTTTTTCCAAAAAAGGTTACTATATCACCCTTGGCAGGGAAGTCAAGGCGTCCTTTCAGCGATCTGAAGGAGTTGCCGCCCCCATATTGTGATTCCTGAATTAGCCTTTCTTCAAAATTATTTATAAGGTTTCCTATCTCACGAGAAGAGGCCTCCATTTCTTTAAGTGTCTGTTCGTGCAATTTTTTTGACCTGTTTATTGATCCAAGGAGTTCCTTTTTGTTTTGTCTCCTCTTTTTTGTTTTCTTCCTCTCCTGGTTCAGTTTTGTCTGAAGGGCCTCGGTCTCTTTC
>JADFVX010000001.1 GCA_015222755.1 Pseudomonadota bacterium
AAGTTTCACAGCTTTAAGTTTGCAGCTCCCCAAAAGAGGTACATGTACGCAAAGATCGAGAAAGGTCTCGAATCCTACGGTGGTTTTATCCTCGCTAACAGTTATGAAACTATTGTAAGGATCCCGGATTACCCCAGAGAGATTAAAATAATGCACGATGGTGCCCTGTTGAGTATGAGTGGCAACAAACAGCTCTCCATTTTATCTCGCGGCATAAAGGGCATAAAGTTTGAAATAGCCAGAGTAATTTCGGGTGAGGTGAATCATCTTATCTCTCAAACAGGTGGCGATTTTAAAAACCCATATTTTAATCACTACAAATTTAATCAGGACAATATTACCGAGCGTTATGAAGAGTTCAAGGCGCTCCCCCATTTGGGCCCTCAAAAAGCTCAGTATACTTCTTTCAACCTTACAAAATATATCAAGGAGGAAAAGCAAGGGCTCTTCTTCTTTAAAGTTGAAAGCTGGGACCCTAAACGTAAACGAACAACAGGCCGTAGCGATAAACGCCTCATTCTCATTACTGACCTTGGGATGGTCGTTAAAGAAAATATTTCGGGCAGCAAAGAAATTTTTATCCAGTCTATCAAGGATGGCAAGCCAATTGAAGGTGTTCAAGTAGAGGTTCTAGGTAAAAATGGCATCCCAATCGTTAATGTAAGGACCAACTCAGACGGGCATGCAAAACTGCCCGACCTGAGAAGTTTCAAAAGAGAGAAAGAGCCTACTGTATATGTCGCCAAAAAGGGGGATGATATGTCTTTTCTCCCCTATGAAAGAAGAGACAGGGGCTTAAACTATTCAAGATTTGAAACAGGTGGTGTTTATACCGCGGGGAAAAGACAAAAGCTTAATGCCTACCTCTTCTCTGACAGAGGTATATACAGGCCTGGTGATGAGGTAAATATCGGTCTCATTGTAAAACATCCCGATTGGAAAAAAGATTTAAAGGGCGTTCCACTTGAACTCACAGTTGTTGATGTAAAGGGGCAGGAGATCAAGAAGAAAAAGATTGCTCTATCTAGTACGGCTTTTGAAGAATTCCAATTCAAAACAGAGGAATACTCACCGACAGGTACATATTCTGTAAATGCCTATATTGTTAAAGACAAAAGGAGGGGCAATCTCTTAGGTTCTACAAGCGTCCAAATTGAAGAGTTTCTCCCCGACAGGATGAAGATATCTACACGCTTTTCAAAAACGGCTACTGAGGGTTGGGTCTCCCCGCAGGAACTTAAGGGTCATGTGTCACTTAAAAATCTCTTTGGCACACCGGCAACAAAGAGACAAATTGAGGCAACTATGGAGTTGCGCCCAGTCTACCCATACTTCAGTTCTTACAGAGATTATGTTTTTCACGACCCTGCAAAAAAGAAGAAAAGTTTTCATGAAAGGCTTGAGGGGAAGGAAACTGACGAAAATGGCGATGCTGAATTTGAATTCAACCTTAAACGTTTTGAAAAATCTACCTTCAGGCTGACATTTATGGCAGAAGGCTTTGAGGCTGGTGGAGGAAGAAGCGTTACTTCCCAAAGCTCCATACTTGTTTCTCCCCTCAACTATATTATCGGCTACAAAAAAGATGGTGACCTTGCTTATATCAACAAGGGGAGCCAAAGGAGCGTTCACTTAATTGCCATTAATCCAGACTTGAAACCTGTGGAAGCAAAAGAACTTACGGCTCGAATCGTTGAGGAGAGACACGTTTCAGTACTCACCAAACAAAAGAACGGTGTCTATAAATATCAATCCGTGATGAAGGAGGTTCCTGTCAGCGATCAAGACATTATAATCGGTGAAGCTGGGCTGTCTTATACCCTCCCCTCTGATGAACCAGGTGATTTTGCACTTAAAATTATAGATAACAAGGGAAGGGAACTGAACAAAGTGAGGTTCAGTATTGTGGGACAGGCAAACTTGACGCGAGGTCTCGAAAAGAATGCTGAACTCCAGATAAAGTTGAATAAAAAAGACTTTAATAACGGTGATGAAATAGAAGTTTTTATAAAGGCCCCTTATCAGGGTTCTGGACTGATCACAATTGAAAAAGACAAGGTCTATACATACAAATGGTTCAAGACGGCCACCAATAGCAGTATTCAGCGAATCAGTGTTCCCGCTAGCCTTGAAGGAAATGGTTACGTCAATGTTACATTTGTCAGGAGTATGGACTCGGAAGAAATCTTCATGAGTCCTTTGAGTTATGCAGTTGTGCCCTTTACTGTCAGCAAGGCTAAAAAGGATATTGGTATAGACCTTGATGTGCCGAACTTGGTTAAACCTGGTGATACCATGAAGATCAGCTACAAAAGTAAAAAGCCGGGAAAGGCAATAATATTTGCTGTTGATGAGGGAATACTGCAGGTCGCTAACTATCAGACTCCAAAACCTCTTGATCATTACTTCAAAAAGGGTGCTCTTGAGGTTAATACCCGCCAGATTCTTGATCTCATACTGCCCGAGATCACAATGGAAAAACTTTTGTCAGCCACAGGCGGGGGGATGTATGATGCGGAAGGGATCGGAAAAAACCTCAATCCCTTTAAGAGAAAAAGGCTGAAACCTGTTGTCTTCTGGTCAGGGCTGGTTGATATAGATACCTTAACAAAGGAAGTTTCTTATGAAGTGCCCGATTACTTTAATGGTTCCCTTAGAGTAATGGCAGTGGCCGTAGCAAAGGATGCAATTGGTTCAAGCGATTCAAAAACGATAGTAAGGGGTGATTTTGTATTAAGCCCGAATGTCCCGACATTTGTTGCACCAGGTGATGAGTTTGATATTACACTCTCTGTCGCAAATAATGTTGAAGGTTCTGGAGAAACACCAACGATCAAAGTCTCTATGGAGACCTCTGATCACCTGAGTATACTTAGTGAAAAAGCCCAGGATATTGTTATTGCTGAACAGCGGGAGGAAACCTTAACTTACCGATTGCGGGCAACTGACATGCTAGGTTCGGCAAAAATGAGGTTCCAAGCCACCTATAGATCAAAGAAAGCTACTTTTACAGTACACCTAAGTGTAAGGCCACCAACACCCTATATGACTTTTATACAGACTGGTTACGGCAAAAAGCTTCCAGATGTTGAAGTCAAGAGGGATATGTATGAAGCCTTTCGGACCCTAGAGGCCTCTGTATCACCCCTTCCGCTAAGTATATCAAAGGGACTGTTACATTACCTGAACAAATTCCCCTATGGTTGCACAGAACAACTCATCAGCAAAGGCTTCCCGGCTATTGCATTGAAAGGAAGGCCGGAATTTGGATTTAATGACAATAAGAGTATCAATAAATATGTAAAACAGACTGTTGATCTGATCCGTGGTCGCCAGAACCCCGGAGGGGGATTCAGATACTGGCCTACTGGAGGAGACTCGAACAACTTCCTGAGTATTTATGCTGCACATTTTCTTACAGAAAGCAGGGAGAAAGGGATCCCCGTACCTAAGGACATGCTTAAGGGCACACTTCTCTTTCTCAAGGACAGCTTAAGGAAGACGCCAGCCTCCTTTGAAGAGGCAAGAGTAATGGCATATGCAATTTACATCCTTACAAGAAACGGGGAGGTCACAACAAATTACATCAGTTCACTTACAGATTATCTTGACAATAATCATAAGGAAAAATGGAAGAGTGATATCATGGCCGTGTATTTGGCCGCAACCTACAAACTTCTTCAGAAAGATGGGATGGCCAATAAATTGGTGTATCATTATGAACTGGGCAAAGAAAGGGGCAAGAGGTATGAATACTTCTTCGACAGCTTGATCAGCGATGCCAAATATATCGATCTCGTTTCCAGGCACTTCCCGGATGTAGCTAAAAAAATAGATGGAGACAAACTTTTAACCTTGGTAGACAGGATCATAAAGGGACAGCACAATACCATTTCTTCTGCCTATACTATTCTTGGGCTAAGTACTTATGCCAAGGTGGCAAGTGAAACTGATGTTGTGGAACTTGGGATATTCGAAGTTCTCAAAGATGGCAACAAAAGGAAACTTGAATCGACAAATGGTCTTTTTGTAAGGGGACCCTTCAGTGCCGAAGCAGAGAAGATATCCTTCGAGGGAAAGACCAAGTACAACCTCTTTTACCAAGTTGTTGAATCCGGGTTCGATAAAAACCTGCCACCGGAAGTGCTTAAAAAGAGACTGGAAGTACAACATGAATTTAGAAATGAAGAAGGAGAAGTGGTCAACGAGGCTGCTCTTGGAGAGGAGCTTCTTGTACACATAAAAATCAGGTCAACTGACAGCTCACATCTTTCAAACATCGCCATAGTCGATCTCTTACCCGGTGGTTTTGAGGTCGTACTTGAATCAGTACGCGGAGGCAGTAGTGGTTCGACATTTATGCCTGATTACATTGATGTTCGAGAAGACAGAGTAGTTATCTTTGGCGTAGCTGAAGGTTCTGTTAAAGAGTTTGTCTACCGCATGAAAGCAACTAACAAAGGGAAGTATCAAGTCCCTCCTGCATTCGGTGAGTCTATGTATGACAAGGAAGTTCAGGCGCGCTCAAAAGGTTCTCACATATCTGTCATTGAGAAAAAGTAAGAGAAATAAAAAGATTGGGCTATTTATACTGGGGGTGGGCTTAGCCGGATATTTTCTGATTCCAAAGCCTGTGCTGCTTGATAAAATAAGTTTTTCAAGAACGGTATATTCCCAGGAAGGCAAACTACTTCGCCTTACTCTCTCTGATGATGAAAAATACCGACTATATGAACCGATCGTCGCGATATCAGAAAACCTTATTGAAGCAAGCCTGTTGTATGAAGATAAATATTTCTTCTACCATCCCGGGGTAAACCCACTTTCCCTTCTGAAGGCATTTTACAAGACCTATATTTCAAAAGGTCGTAGGGTCGGCGCATCAACCATTACAATGCAGCTTGCGCGAATGCTGTACCATATCGACTCCCGCACAATTGGAGGAAAACTCGAACAGATTCTCCGGGCCTTCCAGCTGGAGCTCCACTATTCCAAAGAAAACATTCTAGAGGCATACCTGAACCTCGTCCCATATGGCGGCAATATCGAAGGAGTGGGAGCTGCAAGCCTTATATATTTCAACAAATCGGCCAGTCGACTAAACCTGCCGGAAGCGATAACACTGAGCGTTATTCCACAAAGTCCCAAAATTCTATTTCCCGAAAAGAATGAGACAGAAAGCGGCGCCTTAAAAAATGCCAGGTGGGCACTTGTAAAGAAATGGATAAAAAAGCACCCAAATACAACAAGCGAAGAGGAAATTCTTACCAAAATGCCTATTGTTACCACATCTCGCCGAGAGATGCCCTTCCTTGCCCCTCACCTGGTTAATTCTCTACTTTCAAAGTACAGATATAAGGATAAGGTGTATACAACTCTTGACTTGAAGTTACAACGCATTATAGAGAAAAAGCTCAAAAACTATGTAGAGCGCAGGAGAGAAATAGGCATAACAAATGCATCAGCCATGCTTATAGACTACCGTAGTATGGCTGTTAAAACCGTTGTTGGTTCAGCCAATTTTTTCAACGATGAAATAGAGGGGCAGGTAAATGGAACCCGCTCAAAGAGAAGTCCCGGGTCAACATTGAAGCCTTTTGTGTATGCACTTGCTCTTGAACAGGGGATCATCCATCCCATGACCATGTTAAAAGACTCACCCTATAGTTTTGCCGCCTATGACCCCGAAAATTATGACCAGGATTTTGAAGGGCCCATTAAAGCGATTGATGCCCTTAATAGAAGCCGCAACCTGCCTGCAGTATTTCTTACTAGAAAGATAAAAAATCCTGATCTCTATGACCTTATTAAAGAAGCCGGTGTAACAAATCTCAAGAGTAAGGATTTTTACGGTTTGGCCATAGTGTTGGGAGGGATAGAGCTGACAATGGAAGAACTTATTAAACTCTACGCCATGCTTGCAAATGGTGGTTTACATAAAGAACTAGTCTTCTTAAAAGATGAAAAAAATCTGGCTAGAAAATTGTTAAATAAAGACGTAAGTTTCTTGACTATAAAAATGCTTGAAAAGAATAAAAGGCCTGGACATAGGTACAGAAATGAATGGATAAGTGGAGACCTTCCAGTGGCATGGAAAACGGGCACATCCTTCGCTTTCAGGGATGGCTGGGCAATAGGCATATTCGATCATTACGTATTGGCCGTATGGATAGGCAACTTTGATGGAAGGGGTAACCCGGTTTTTATTGGAAGAACCGGGGCTGGACCACTTTTTTTCGAGATTATTGATGCCATTAAATTTGAGAAAAATATTAAAAAATCATATCAAAATGAAATGGAGGGGATTAAGGAGGTGGAAGTCTGCTCTGTTTCCGGAAACCTGCCAAACGAGCACTGCTCTCATAAAATCAAAACTCTTTTCATTCCAGGGAAGTCACCCATCGATCGATGCGATATTCACAGGGAGATAGCCATAGACAAAAAAACAAGGCTCAGATCCTGTTCTGAAGCAAATATCGAAAAAAAGGTCTACGAGTTCTGGCCTTCAGATCTCCTAAATATCTTTCGCCTTGCGGGGATTCCGAGGAGGGTCCCTCCACCCTATGATCCAAAATGCAGCATTGAAAGTAAGGCCGCATTCGGGAATCCTCCTGAGATCACCTCTCCCATCACAAATGTAGTTTATAATTTAAGAGCAAACAAAGTTGGCAAAGAAACGATACCTTTTACTGTCGTAACAGACGCAGATACAAGGGAAGTTTTCTGGTTTGTTGATGAAAAACTTGTTGGCAGATCAACAGGACGTGAGCCCTTTTTCTGGCATGCAATACCTGGTAAGTTTATTATCCGGGTTGTTGATGACAACGGGAGAAGTGATAGGGAAGAGGTAGAGGTTTCAGTGGTAGAGTAGGTAAACGCATATGGCTTAGGTCTACGCAATTGATGACCTATTATTACTTTTTATATTAATCCGATATTTTCAAATAATTAAGTATAGTGGCCCTTTAATTGCCAGATGACCGATGGCACTAAGACTTAGGCGTAACGCTAAACTTTTTCCAAGACCATCTACCTTTATTCCGTCCGGTTGATTTGCGAGTTAGGTTCTGCCTCTTTCTGCCTCAAAGCCTGATCGTTGATTTTTTTTCGGATATCATCCATAACTTCTCTCATGTTAATTTTGCGGCTTGACGACTCCTTTCTGAGCCATTGCAACAGTCGCCACAGTGTCGCAAGCCTCATTCCATGACTGCTGAGAGACAAGGTTGTTCCGCACTGGCAAGTCCTAAGTGAGAAAGTGCCAAAAGGCTTCAAGGGCTTCCAGTCCCCCCTTTCGGCATCGTAAGAAATCGGTTTTCCTGTAGGGCTTGTGTATTCCAGATACTCCTTCAGTGAAGCAAAGTGGTGATTACACGTTGAACAGTCCATAGGAAATTGTTTTTCAACATGCTTATATACAATTTTGACAACCTCGTCCTCGACCAAACCCAGGCTCCTTATCACTTTATAATTGCGATTAAATCAAACAGAATAGGATTCAATTCCTCAAATAAAATAGCCTAAACTATTGATTGCAATTTGTAATCTTTACTTTGTTTTGGAGCTGCCAAAATCAACATTACAGGAAGTAATTTTTTTAATCCAGCATAAAGAAAGGGCCCTCAAAATGAGGGCCCTTTCCTGTTAACCTTATGAAGCAATATTGTTACAGAGTACCAGCTCAGGCCTCTTCTTTCAGATTAAGTAAGCCTGCTTCAACAGCGTCAATTGCTTTCTGATCATGCTCATTGGGTGGGCACCCGCATTTATGATCACCATTTGCCGCATGCAACCTTGCCTGTTCAACATGCCATTCTGCTACCTTTAAGTGACTATCTACGTTCATAATTAAAATCTCCTTATAATTTTTCAATAAGATAGGTTTAATCCAAATAAGATTCAAAAAAATTTATATCAGCAGGGGCATATGTAACAAATTGATTAAAAAGATAAAAGGGGCCAGGCTTTTCTACTGACGAGGTGCTTGCAGCATTCCCCGTTTTACAAGCGGGAATGACATGTCAGCCCCCAGACAACAAAAGGCCCGCTGGTGATTGCTCACCGGGAGCTTTATAAAATTAATCCTGGTGCTGCTTAGATGCTACGGACTAAACTACTTCTCAAGCATCCGCATAAGCAGGTCAACACACTCGTCTACACCCAGTTTGCCTGCCTCAAGTATAAGAGCCGGGTTTGCAGGTTTGTCGTATGGCGCGGAAATTCCGGGGAAATTTTCTATCTCTCCACTGTCTGCCTTTGCGTAATGCCCCTTTGTATCACGTTTTCTGCAGGTCTCAAGGGAGGTCGCTACATGGACCTCGATAAATCTTCTTTCCCCTATAGTGTGAGCTGCTTTTTCCCTTATCTCTGCACTTGGTGCCACGAAGGCGCATAGGCATATCATGCCGGTATCGTTTATCAGCTTTGCTACCTCAGCTGCCCGTCTTATATTTTCAGAGCGTTCTGCTGCGCTGAACCCTAAATCTTTGCTTATGCCAAGACGCATGTTGTCCCCGTCAAGGACGGTGACAGACTGTCCTGAATCAAAGAGCCTGCGCTCAAGGGCATAGGCTATAGTCGATTTGCCGGAGCCTGTCAGACCTGTCAGAAGTATGGTCTTTGCCTTGTGTCCAAAACGTTTTGTACGCTCTTCCTCGCTTACGGGGCTTGTTTGTTGCTCCAGCATCGTAGCTACAGAGCCTTCTTCCCAGAAGCTGAGGCGCTCTTCATCTCCTGTTTTGCGTTCAATTATCATCCCGGCGCCTACGGTGTTGTTGTTGAGCCTGTCGATGATTATAAATGCGCCCGTTGTACGGTTTTTCCTGTATGGGTCAAAGGGGATGGCGCGGGTCAGTGATATATGGCAACGACCGACTTCATTTAATTGCAGGGTCTTTGCATCTTCACTGCTCAGTTCATTGATATCAATCCTGTAGCGTATATCTCGCACTGTGCCGCTTACAAGGTTGTTTGTCTGCTTGAAAAAATACTGCGCACCCGGCGTCATCGGCTGCTCAGTCATCCATACAACCATTGCCTCAAACTCGCGATCTACCCTTGGGCGGTTGTCGGGGCGTGCCAGTATGTCGCCACGGCTCACATCTATCTCATCCTCAAGGGTTACAGTCACAGAGAGCGGGGGGAATGCCTCTTCAATATTGCCGTCAAATGTGACTATCTCTTTTATGCGGCTTTTTTGCCCTCCCGGAAGGGCTACAATTTCGTCGCCTTTTTTTATTATCCCCGAGGCGACAGTCCCTGAAAAACCTCTGTAGTTAAGGTCGGGCCTGTTTACATATTGTACCGGAAATCTCAGGTCTATAAGGTTTCTGTCTGAGCCGATATGTACGGTTTCAAGGTAGTTAAGAAGGGGGCCAGATTTGAACCAGGGCATATTTTCGCTTTCATTGACTACATTGTCACCCTTGAGCGCTGACATGGGCATGAAATGTATATCGTTGATATCAAGCCTTGCAGAGAATGACTTGTAATCATCGCATATCCTGTTAAAGACCTCCTCGCTGAAATCAACAAGATCCATCTTGTTGATGGCAACGACGATATGCTTGATGCCGAGGAGGGCGCATATAAAGCTGTGACGCTTTGTCTGTGGCATTATCCCATGACGTGCATCTACCAGGATAACTGCCAGATCGCAGGTAGAGGCCCCTGTTGCCATGTTGCGTGTGTACTGCTCGTGGCCTGGTGTGTCGGCGATAATGAACTTGCGTTTCTCTGTAGAAAAATAACGATATGCAACATCGATAGTGATGCCCTGTTCTCTTTCTGCCGCAAGTCCGTCCACCAGGAGGGCAAGATCAAGGTCGTCTCCAGCGGAACCCATACGCTCGCTGTCTTTTTTTAAAGAGGCAAGCTGGTCTTCATAAATCAGTTTTGTGTCATGCAAGAGCCTTCCGATGAGCGTACTTTTTCCATCATCGACGGAGCCGCAGGTGAGAAGGCGAAGCAGTTCTTTGTTCTCCTGCTTTTTCAGGTAGGCAAGGATATCATTTTCTATCATATCCTGTTCATTTATCTGCTGGGTGCTCATCTAGAAATAGCCCTCCCGTTTTTTCTTCTCCATAGAAGCGGCTTCGTCGTGGTCTATGACCCGTCCCTGTCTCTCGGACTGTCTGGCTAAAAGCATTTCCTGTATAATCTCAGGCAGAGTGGTTGCTGTTGATTCTATGGCCCCCGACAGGGGGTAGCAGCCAAGGGTACGGAAACGTATCATCTTCATCTCAGGCTCCTCACCGGGCAGAAGCTGGAAGCGATCGTCATCAACCATTATAATATTTCCGTCCCGCTCAACAACGGGGCGCTCTTTTGCAAGGTATAGGGGGACTATCTCTATGTTTTCAAGGTGGATGTACTGCCAAACGTCCAGTTCTGTCCAGTTGGAGATTGGGAATACGCGAATAGACTCGCCCTTTTTCACTTTGCCGTTATAGAGGTTCCAAAGCTCGGGGCGCTGGTTTTTCGGGTCCCACTGGTGCTTGCTGTCTCTGAAGGAGTAAATCCTTTCCTTTGCACGTGATTTTTCCTCGTCGCGCCTTGCCCCGCCAAAGGCCGCATCGTATTTTCCAATGTTAAGGGCCTGACGAAGCGCTTCTGTTTTCATAACATCTGTATAAACCCCGGAGCCGTGATCGAAGGGGTTTATGTTTTTTTCTACACCCTCTTTGTTTGTGTGGACAATCAAATCCAGTTTTTTTTCTTTGCAGAAGCGGTCGCGAAAGTCGATCATATCGCGGAACTTCCAGGTAGTGTCTACATGGAGCAGAGGGAAGGGTGGCGGCGCAGGGTAGAATGCCTTCAGTGCCAGGTGCACAAGTACGGAAGAATCCTTCCCGATGGAGTAAAGCATTACGGGATTATCAAACTCGGCGACTACCTCGCGGATTATGTGTATTGATTCAGCTTCGAGCTGCTTTAAGTGTGTCAGGTTATATGATGTCATTGCTATGTCCGCTACTATTATTTTGCCGTTAAAGAATCAATTATGTTAAACTTTTTACTGGTCTCCTGTCAAATACTTTATCGTTTTAGTAAAGAATGTTTTTGGGGTTTGAATGAAAGTTTTAGGCATAGAGTCTTCCTGTGATGAAACGGCGGCAGCGGTGGTTGAAGGTGGCCGCAAGGTCTTATCCAATATCGTTGTTTCGCAGGTTAAAGACCATGCACTTTTTGGCGGAGTCGTGCCGGAAGTAGCTTCACGCAAACATACAGAGGCCATAGTCCCCGTAATCAATGCAGCCTTAGGAGATGCAGGCCTTGGCCTTGACGATATTGACGGCATTGCTGTTACCCAGGGGCCGGGATTAGTCGGTGCCTTGCTTGTCGGCCTCTCTGTTGCAAAATCGCTGGCCTTTGCCCGTAATATTCCCTTTGTCGGTATCAATCATATCGAGGGGCATCTGACAGCTATATTCCTGGAGGAAGAGGTCGAATTCCCCTATGTGGGGCTTATAGTATCAGGAGGTCATACATCGATATATCTTGTGAAGGACCTTGGTGACTACCAGCTTCTTGGCAAGACTATAGATGATGCAGCAGGTGAGGCCTTTGACAAGGTTGCCAAGGTGCTTGGACTGGGCTATCCCGGCGGGGCACTTATGGACAGGCTGGCAAAGCAGGGAGATTGTAAAGCCATCAGATTTCCGAGGGGACTTCTGGGCAAGGCTAAGTTTAATTTCAGTTTCAGCGGAATGAAGACAGCAGCCTCTCAATACATAAAAAAACAGCATGAAGACCTGATAGGGGGGATGACAAATGATATAGCCGCAAGTTTTCAGGAGGCGATAGTTGATGTGCTGGTAAAAAAAACTGTTGCGGCAGCAGAGCAATCTGATGTTAAATCTATAGTCATATCCGGGGGGGTTGCCTGTAACAGTCGACTTAGAGCCAGGATGGCAGAAATCGCGAAGGAGGCGGGCATAAAAACCTGTTTTCCATCACCTGTTTTTTGTACGGATAATGCGGCCATGATTGCCGCCCTTGGAGATTATTATCTTAAGTCTGGAAAGAGGAGTGACCTTGCTATGAATGCAGTAGCCAGGTGGGAGGTATGAGATACCAAGGTACGGCGCTTGAGCGTTCTTTTCGCTATCTCTACCTGCGGTTTTTACGACTTCGTGGAAGTGCTAAAGATGTAGCAAGGGGTATGGCCCTTGGCGTCTTTATAGGTATTACCCCCACAATGGGTGTGCAGATGCCTATTGCGCTCTTTTTTGCCATGCTGCTAAAGGAAAACAAGCTTGCCGCCGTGATCGGTGTCTGGATAAGCAATCCTATGACGGCCATCCCTATCTACACCTACAATTTTAAAATTGGGAAGTATATACTTGGCACCCCTGACATTAAAATGCCCAGTTTTACCTCCCTTCAGGATGTTCTGGCGCTGGGGCATGACCTGTTTATGCCTCTCTTTGTTGGAAGCATTGTGGCAGGTATATTTTCTGCTGCCGTTGCCTATGTAGCCACCTACTACATATACTCCGGCATCCAGAAAGAAAGAGAAATAATAAGGCAGTGGAAGCTTAATAGGATATCAGGGAAGGAACGCAAGACAGATGAGTAGCCCATCTTCTTTTCCAAGGCAAAGGGCAAAAAAAAGATTCGGGCAGAATTTTCTTGCAGATTCAAACTACGCAGCGAAGATAGTTGATATTGCCGAGATCAAAACCGGAGATATCGTTGTAGAAATCGGCCCCGGCCATGGTGCCATAACAAGGCTTCTTGCTGAAAAGGATTGCACCGTCTACGCCCTTGAGATAGACCGTGACCTTCAGAAAATTCTGGGGGAGACTTTTTCCGGAACAGAAAATGTTCGGATAATCGCCGGTGACGCTCTGGATTTTGATTTTGTTTCACTGGGTGAAGAGCTGGGCCGCCCTTTAAAGATTGTTGCAAACCTTCCCTATAATGTTGCTACTCCCATACTCTTCAGGCTCCTTGAAGCAAGGTGTGTAATTGAAAATATGGTGCTCATGTTTCAGAAAGAAGTCGCTCTCCGCATTGCCGCGAAGCCTGGGAACAAGCAGTTCGGTGCCTTGTCCATCTTCCCCCAGCTCTATGCTGATATTCGCTCTGAACTGCTGCTGCCCCCAGGGGCATTCAAACCCGCACCGAAGGTCTATTCCTCTGTGCTTTCTTTCACGATTCTGAAGCGGCCACGCTTCTATGTCAGCGACGAACTAATGTTAAAAAAAGTGGTTTCCTCTGCCTTCTCACAGCGGAGAAAGAAGTTGATCAACTCCCTGAAAAAAATAGATGATAGCGCAGACCTCAGCAGTATTTTTAAAGGGGTCGGGATAGACCCTTCAAGAAGAGCGGAAACGCTTTCCGTAGAGGAGTTCTGCCTCTTGGCAAACGCCTTTTTTTAACAACAGATACTTCCATCAAGAAATAACATACAGAAAGCAATATGTGTCGCAAATAAAGCAATATATGTCGTACATTTATTTTAGATAGGTGTTATATTTATTTTCTCTTATTTTGAGGTGGGATGGGAACACTATGCAGCTCATCCTTTGTCCATTTTTCTGTTGTACGCGTGACTTCATATTGAGTACAAAGAGGGTAATGAAAGGTTCAGAGAGTCACCGGAGTCAAAGTTTAATCTTGGGCCCAACTACTTGTCGAAGAGCTTTTATAATATTTTTTTGCCCACTACTTCAGTTCTACCCGCTGGTTGCAGGTTTACTGCAAAGATAACCTCCAAGTTTTAGGTGATGGTCTTAGAGGACATGAAAATTAAGTTTATAGCTTCCCTGCTAGCTTTAATGCTTTGCATAGCTGCCTCTTTCTGCTTCTCTGTGCCTGCCGCTGTGGCTGAGGATGTTCGTGTTGCCGTTGTTGTGAGTTCCTCTGTCAATCCCTATAAAGAAGCGCTTGAGGCTTATTATGATGAACTTCGCAAGCGAGGTCTTGCTTTCAGGTCTATGGAGTTCTTTATGGACAAGTCCTTGGATTCCGGCAATATAGTCTCCAGAATCCGTGCATATAAGCCTGCCTTAATCCATTCCGTCGGGACCGATGCCACAAGGCTGATCAAAGAGAGTATTAAGGATGTCCCCGTTGTTTTCTCCATGGTCCTAAACCCCGTAGCCGGCGGTATTATAGAAAGCATGCAGGCCAGCGGTAATAACCTTACGGGGGCCTCTATGGACCTCCCTGTCAGCCTCCAGTTTTCATATATTAGGAAGCTAAAGCCCGCCACTAAGAAGATAGGGGTTATTTATAGTGAAAAAGAGACAGGTGCAGTGGTTCGAGAGGCGAAAAAGTATGCAAGGCGTATAGGGCTTGAGCTCGTAGCGGAGGCCGTTGACGGTCCGCAGGGCGTTCCAAGGGCCATCAATAGATTAAAACGAAAAGTCGATTTTATCTGGTCGGTAGCGGACGGAAACGTATTCACCCGTGAAACGGTAAGAGAACTTCTCCTAGTATCCTTAAGAAGAAAACTGCCACTTATGGGCCTGTCTCCGGCCTTCGTAAAGGCAGGAGCCCTGTTCTCTCTGTCCATATATCCTGACAAGGTCGGCCGTCAGGCTGCTGGCCTGACAATGGATGTATTGGCAGGTGAAAAGCCCTCTACTATCCCTATAACCGTTCCCACCGATAGTGAGCTGCTTGTCAATAAAAATACGCTGAAAATGCTTGGTCTTGAGCTTTCCTCCTCAATTCTTAAGGAGGCGAAGATAGTAGGCCCCTAATCAATCTGGCCTGTCGAAGAATATGAAAAAGATTAGAGATATAGGTATAGTCGCAAAACTTGTAGGTATAAATGCCGTATTGATGGTTCTTGTCCTGTCTGTCATTACAGTCTTTATTTTTGTGCGTGAAAAAAAACAGTACTTTGGAGAACTACAAAGGCAGGGAGAATTGATTGCCGAGGGCCTTGTCAATAATGCTGCCCTTCCCATTTTGACAAGAAACCTGGAGCTAGTGGATAAAATGCTAAGTTCTGCTATGCGCTTTGAAAATGTTGATCATATTTCAGTCTACGATAAAAATAAGGAGGTGCTGTCCTGGGCTCCGGATGGTCCAGACTTGCCTGCCGAGGAGTTTATTGACTTATGGCCTTCTGATAAGATGCTCCAATACCTTAAAAAGAATAATGGGATGCTGGATACGTCCATCCCGGTATATATGGGACGGATAAGCCCAAGTGGTGAAGGCCTTGGTTTTGCCGAGGATATCCTTCTTGGCGAAGAAGGCAAGGGGGAACTTGTGGGCTATGTCCACCTTGCAATGTCAACATCAGGTCTACAGCAGAGAGTGGCAAGGTTTGCTGTAAAGTTGATATTGACCGTCTTTGTTATCGCATTGCTCGGAATAGCTTTAATAATAGTTGTGATGCGGCGCTTCATCTCGCCTCTTGTCGATCTTTCGGAGCAGGCCAGAAGGATAGCCAGGGGGGAGTTTGATCGCAAGGTAAGTATCGCATCCCGTGATGAAGTAGGTATTCTGGGAGAAGCATTTAATCATATGATGGACAGCCTCAGGGCTATGATAGATGAGGTAAAGGAGAGCGCCAAGGAGGTAGAGAATCTCCTCGAGGGTGCCCGTGAGGGCATTTTTATACTGGACGAATCCTTCGTGGTAGTGAAGACAAACAGGGAATTTGCCACGTCTTTAGGCTATGATAGAGAAAGACTAATTGGCAAGTCATTTTTTGATTTAATTAAAAAGCCCCTTGCTGAAAGGCTTATCCCCATTTTTTCTCCTGCCGGCAACCCTGTTATCAGGGAGGTAGAGCTCCAGGCCCAGTCGGGTGAAAAACTGAGTTTTGAAATAAATTTTATGCCCATTGCGACTGCCGCTACAAAGGGATTGCTTTGTTTTTCCAGGGATGTTTCAGAAAGAAAGAAAATGGAAACCCGCCTCCTTAACAGTGAAAAGCTTGCTGCTACCGGGCGACTGGCGGCAGACATTGCCCATGAGGTGAATAACCCCCTTGGAATCATCAAGAACTATATTGCCATCCTTAAAAAAGAGATGCAGCTCGGTATTAATCAGGATGAGATCATCCATAATGTTGACATCGTGGGCGATGAAATAGATCGTATCGCTGAGATCATACGTGCTCTTTTGGTCTTCGCCAGTCCTGACCTTGAAGGTAGAAGTGATACGGACATGAATCAGATTGTAAGGCAGGTTGCAAAATTGACAGAGGGGGCGCTGCGAAAGAAAGGTATTTTTCTTCAGCTAAGCCTGGATGAAAAGCTTAGGTCTGTACCAGTTTCAGAGGGGCATATTAAACAGGTTCTGATAAATCTTTTGAATAACTCGGAGTATGCTATGCCTGGTGGCGGAATGCTTTTTATCAGGACATCGGAGATTCATGATGGGGTGGAGCTGGTAGTGGAGGATGAAGGTGTGGGTATTGAAGATGATAATGCAGATCAGTTGTTGCGGCCTTTTTATACAACAAAGGGAGTAAAAGGTACGGGCCTTGGCCTTTCTGTATCATACGGGATAGTGAAAAGTTATGGTGGCGACCTTTTTCTGGAAAGCAGGGATGAAGGTGGTGTAAGGGCTCGCGTTTTTATTCCTCAAAAGCTGGAGGTGCTTAAGAATGTCAGTGAGTAAAAAGCCGAATATACTTATAGTTGATGATGAAGAAAGACTAAGAGAGAGCCTTAGGAAGATGCTGGAGATGGACTGCTTTGAGGTCGATGTCGCCGGCAACGGGCATGAGGCCCTTGAAAAGCTTCTTTCTGGGTCCTTTGATGTCGTGCTGCTTGATATGATTATGCCAGAGACAGATGGCATGTGGTTTCTTGACAAAGTTAGCCAGCGTAAGCTGGATGTTGGTGTAATCGTGCTAACGGGCTATGGCACTGTCGAGCTTGCTGTTGAGGCGATGAAGCTGGGTGCCTGGGACTTTGTTCAGAAGCCCGTTGATTATGATCTCTTAAGTTTGATGTTGCAAAAGGCCCTTGACAGATCTGCAATGGCCAAAAAGCAAAAGGAATATGAATGTAGAATAAGAGAACAGAATAAAGAGCTTGCCAGGGCTAACGGGAAGCTCAAAGAGCTGGATAAACTCAAGACAAATTTTATGGCCAAGGCGGTGCACGAGCTGCGTTCTCCCCTCACGGTCATGTCCTGTACTCTGGAAATAGCAAGAGATGATATGGAGGAACTAGGTGCTGCCCCCGAGTGTTTAAAGTACATAAGCTCATCTATCAAGACTGTGAGGGGGATGGGAGATATTGTCAATGAGATGCTTGATATGAGTATGATAATCTCCGGCAAGATCAAGATGCAGAAGGAACGAAGAGACTTTTTCAGTTTTTTAAAGCAGATCAAAGAGGATTTTTGTCCCGTAGTGGAAAAAAACAAGGTCGGTCTGTTTCTTGATGCCCCTAGTGGGCTGGGGGATTTGGTCTTTTCAGAAGAAAAAATCAGGCAGGTACTGTTGAACCTGCTTTCAAATGCCGTCAAATTTACCCCCTGTGGAGGTCGCATAAATATTGTGGCAAAGGAAGGTGAGAGTGATGTTAGAGTGTCGATAATAGATACAGGCTCCGGTATACCTTCCGCGGATATTAATTCTGTATTTGATGATTTTTTCAGATCGGAGAGCTTTGAAAAAAGTGGTGCAGGGCTTGGTCTTTCCATAAGTAAAAAAATAATAGAGGCCCATGGCGGGAAGGTCTGGGTGGAAAGTGTAGAAGGTAAAGGTTCGACTTTTAGTTTTTCTCTTCCCAGATAGTGCTACGTCTCAACAATGATATGCTTGCAGGATTACCCGCTTTGTAATTGGGCAGGTGAATAATGTCAAAAGAATGGGGGGCTGTCGCCTTGTGCCAGCTCATCTCCCATCTTGACGAGAT
>JADFVX010000044.1 GCA_015222755.1 Pseudomonadota bacterium
ATTGTGCCCAAATTGTGACAAAATTAATCTGAGTCTAAGAAGGCTTCCCTATTCATTAGTGTTACTGGAATCCTTTAAGTTTATTAATAACCAAAGGAGGGAAAAATGCCAAGTAGATTAAGAAGAAGATTAAGGCGACAGATTCACTGGCCATATTGCACGTGGCCCCATGGGCAATATGGCCCGCCGCCTCATGGGCAATATGGCCCATACGGCCCGCCGCCAGCCCCGTGGTGGGGGGAAAGGCTAACAAAAGAAGAGGAAATGGAAGATTTAAAGGAGCATATAGAAATGATCAAAGAGGAATTGAAAGCCGCGGAGGAAGACTTAAAGGATCTAGAAAAATCATAGAAATTTTAGCCAAACAAGGTCTGCAATCTCAGCCTACATGAGCAATCTGATAGTCTGGATGTCTTGTGAGGAATTTTCAAAAGCCATGACATTAGCCTTTGATACTTTACTCTCATGCAGACCGAGGACGGCACAGTTGCCAAAGATGAACTTAAGGGGCGGACGCCGCTAAGGCAGCAATATTCTAATAGGTAGGATATATGGGACTGGTCGGAGTCGATAGGGTAAAACATTTTATAGCCGTTGCCAGCGGTAAGGGCGGGGTTGGGAAGACTACCGTAGCCGTCAACCTCGCCCTGGCCATGAGCGGGGAAGGTTTTAATGTAGGGCTCTTAGACGCTGACATCTACGGACCGAATATCCCGGTAATGATGGGGCTTTCTCAAAGGCCCAAGCAGGAAGGAAAAAGGATTATCCCTCTGGAGAAGTTCGGACTGAAGGTGATCTCATACGGGTTCTTCGTTGACGAAAATCAGCCATTCATCTGGAGGGGCCCTTTGGTTTCAAAGGCGATCAAGGAGCTTCTGGACAGAGTTAAGTGGGGTGATTTGGACTGCCTCGTAATAGACCTTCCTCCAGGTACCGGGGACCCCTCCATCACCACCGCACAACTTATTCCCGATGCCTCTGTTGTAATAGTTACCACGCCTCAGGAAGTGGCCCTGGCGGACGTAAGGAAGGCGGTTAATATGTTTAAGAGGATGAAGATACGTCTCTTGGGCATAGTCGAGAACATGTCTTACTTTCAATGTTCACATTCAGAAGCAAAGATTGAAATCTTCGGAAAAGGGGGAGGAGAAGAGATGAGCCGTCAGATGGATATACCTTTCTTGGGAGTCATTCCAATAGACATTGACCTCCGAAAAGGTGGCGATGCAGGGATACCTCTCATGATCGGCTCACCGGAATCCGAGACGGCAAAGGTCTTCAAGGAAATCGCCAAGAAAGTAAAGGCTTCTTTAGACATATAGTTCTAAAGAAGATAAGAACTGGAAAAATAAATAAATTTGGTGATCATTCCCATAGGTGTTATTTTCTGTTTAAGAAGCCCCTTGAGGGCTATGCGAAGAAGGTATGTTTTCTCTGTATTAAAATAAAAAAGCATAAGAAGAATGTACATGACTTCTTAAGGAGGCAATCATGAAACTCTGCATAACATCTTCAGGAAAAGATATGGATTCAAAGGTGGATGAGCGGTTCGGAAGGGCACCCTATTTCCTGATAATCGACACAGATACAATTGAATTTAAGACCGTTAAAAATAGTGCTCTGCTTTTAGGACGTGGGGCGGGTGTAAGCGCGGCCCAGATAATTTCTGACAATGGAGCGGAGGCTTTACTGACCGGTATTGTCGGTCCAAACGCGTTTGCTGCCTTAAGATCTGCAAAAATAAAGATCTATGAAGGAGTATCAGGGGGCGACACTGTAAAAGATGCTTTAGATAACTTCAAGAAAGGCGGGTACACGGAGGCCTCAGCTCCTTCGAGAGGGCCAGGCCGAGGGGGACGATTTAGAGGCAACAGATGATAAGAGGCACGTTAAAAAATATGGTGTTGGATGCTATCCATCAAAAACTTTTGGATAAACCTGTGATCAGCGTTACAAGTGGAAAGGGCGGGGTTGGCAAAAGCATTATTGCAGTTAACATTGCTACGGCATTAACTCAAAGGGAATATAAAGTCTCATTGGTAGATGCAGATGTCGATGCCCCTGATGACCATCTCCTTTTAAGCGTACCGTTGAGGAATGCAATTAAGGTCACGACGACCCTGCCAATAATCAATGCCGAAAAATGCACTATGTGCCGAAAATGTGTGGATGTATGCAGAAGAAACGCACTTTTTCAGCCTAAGGATAGTCAACCGCTTTTGATCGGAGACTGTAACGGATGTGAGGCATGCATCTTGGTGTGTCCTGTTGATGCGATAGAAAGAGGCAAGAGAGTCGTCGGAAAAACTTACAAAAGCAAAAGGGGAAATCTCACTCTGTTTACCGGTGAACTATTGCCAGGGACGGAGGAAAGCGCTGCTGTTGTAAAAGCCCTCAAAGAAAGGGTCTTTGAGGGGGCCAGAGAATCTGATATTATTGTCATTGACACGTCTCCGGGAACCCACTGTAATGTGATCCACTCTTTAATAGGTTCGGATATGGCCTTTGCGGTAACCGAGCCAACGCCTCTCGGTGCTCATGACCTGAAGCTTATACTTAGTCTCTTAAAGACTCTTTCTATTAGGGCACAAGTCATACTTAACCGCTCTGATCTGACGGGAGAAAAGAGGGTTGTAGAGGTTATAGCAAAGACACACAAAATGGAGGTATTCGATATACCGATGGATGATGCCATTTTCAAAAGTTATGTCGAGGGCGCTCCGGCGGTGAAAAAATACCCTGATGCGATAGGCTCAAAGAGAATTGTGAAGATGACCAAAACAATAGAATCCGAGTATCTGAAATGAAAGAGATAGTGGTATTGAGCGGTAAGGGTGGTGTTGGAAAATCTACACTTGTTGCTTCCTTATGTTTAATTTTGCAGGATAAGCATAAGGTGGTTATGACAGATACGGATGTCGATGCACCTAACCTGGCCTTGTTCTTTGAGGCTGCACCAAGATATTCACAAGAGGTATCCGCCTCCGAGAAAGCATTTATTGACTATGAACGGTGCGTTGGATGCATGCTGTGTGTTGGTGTTTGCAAGTTTTCGGCCATGACTGCATTAGATGATAAGCCTGTTGTGATCCCCTTTTTTTGCGAGGGCTGTGGCGCGTGTGCCATTATCTGCCCAGAAAGCGCGATTGATATCAGGAATGTGGTAAACGGAAAAATCAACATCGCAGATGTAGACAATGCGGTAATCGTTTCAGGAGAGCTGACAATCGGTGAAAGTAGTTCCGGTAAGCTCATTGATGAGGTAAAAATAACTGCTAAGAAGGAGGCAGAAAGAACGAACGCCGATGTGATAATAACGGACGGCCCCCCGGGCATTGGTTGTCCTGTAATAGCATCTATCAAGGGGAGTGACTACATGATTGCAGTCACCGAACCCACCCCTCCAGCATTAAGTGATCTAAAGAGACTTCTTGAGATTGCAAGCTACTTCAAAATACCTACAGGTATAGTTATAAACAAGTCAGACATGCATCCAAAATCGAGGACATTAATCAAGAGCTTTGCAAAAAGAATTGGCCTAGAAATCCTTTCAGAAATACCTTATGACGCAAGCGTCCCAAAGGCAATAAGCAATTCGATGCCTGTTGTGAAAGCGTTTCCAAAGGCTCCTTCATCTAAGGCCATTAATAGCCTTGGTGAGCGATTAAAGGACATCATAAAAAGCAGGTAAATATGGCCACAAATCTAAGGATAGAAAATGACAAGTCTATTTATGCGGGTAGGAAACTTGATGAATTCCTCATTGAAGGGGCGTCGACATGCTTTATATCAAGAAACCTTTTGACGGCAAGGGCCCTGATTTAGTCCTATCCTATGCCGAGGTCGAAGTAAGAATGACTGAGTTAAAGGACTTAGAGTAACTGATAGGACCATAAGGATGTTTTTTGGAAGGAGTTAGGTGTGTTAATTGCATTGATTGTTGGTTTCAGCCTCATGGGCAGTGTCGGAGCGATACTTCTGGCCGCTTTTTTGTTGCTCTTTCCTGAAAAGGTCCGCCAACTCTTTATCCCGAGCTTGATAAGCTATGCAAGCGGAACTCTCCTCGGTGCGGCATTTCTGGGACTTATCCCCAGCGCCATAGAACAGATCTCACCTTCCTCGGCTCTTACAACCGTGCTCGTTGGGATGGTTATCTTCTTTATCCTTGAAAAATTTATCCTATGGCACCACTGCCATGAAGTGAGCTGTGAGGCCCGCCAGGCTATGGGCCCGCTTCTGTTAATAGGGGATGCCCTGCACAACTTCGTGGACGGGGTTATCATCGCCGCAACCTTTGTTATCTCTGTTCCGATGGGCATAGGGACAGCGCTTGCAGTAACCGCCCATGAGGTTCCACAAGAGGTGGGGGATTTCGCTATCCTCCTGGACAGCGGTTATTCAAAAAAAAGGGCCTTTATCTATAACCTCCTTTCAAGCCTCTCCACCCTTCCCGGGGCTATTCTTGCATACGTTTACCTTAAAGATCTGCATTCAGTTATCCCGTATGTGATGGCCCTCTCGGCCGCGAGTTTTATTTACATAGCAACTGTTGACCTGATCCCCAGACTCCACCGCCAAACAACCCTCTGGGACAGTGTCCGTCAACTGGTATTGATGTTGGCAGGGATAGGGACTATAGCGATTTTTCACCTCAGCTGGTAGCTCTTCAGAGCCATTAATAGGGATTAGCACAATAACCTTAGAAGTAGGAATTATGGGGACATCATACTTAATTCAGTCGCCATACTTGCTTTCTTTTCGTAATCGCAAATTTTTGTACCACCTCAAATGTGCGGATTCGTAGGTGTAGTCTATACGCTGGATTGCTTTAGATAGCTAATCTTGGGAAGACAGCTTCCTTCCTGTACTGTTGAATTTTAAAGCTCAATATCTTCTGCAACATTTAAGGTGAAAATTATCATCTTCATTAAAAATAATACCGCGCCCTCAATTCCATCCTATGATCATTCTGTTTTTCTCCAAATTCGCTATCTCTTTCTCCTGCAATAATGGTTGTCTTAAATCGAAGTTCCAAATTCGTTATGCCGCTGTATAACA
>JADFVX010000045.1 GCA_015222755.1 Pseudomonadota bacterium
CGTATATCTTTTTTCATGGGTGGGCCTAGGTATTGCTCTAAGCGCTTGTAAAATCTAACATAATATATATTTATGTCAAGGAACCATGAAATATATATTATGAAAAAGCCGAACTGAGGTGTTTTATGAAACTTCTGGATATAGTACGATCTGTGGCAATTCTGGGGACACAATACTTAACTATGGCAAGGAAAAGGGCGTAACAATTAGGGGGGTATGTCATGAAGGCTTAAACTGAGGGTCTCAAATTCAGCGGCCCGTGTGGCCGAAACCGCCCTCACCTCTTTCAGTCTCATCATGAGAGTCCACTTCATCCCACTGAACCCTTGAGACCCTGTGGACGACCATCTGGGCTATACGCTCACCGCGCTCTATCTTAAAAGAAGTATCTCCAAGGTTTATAAGTATCACCTTGATCTCTCCCCGGTAATCTGCATCGATGGTGCCGGGAGAATTGACCAGTGAGATACCATGTTTGATAGCAAGGCCGCTGCGCGGTCTTATCTGCGCCTCAAAGCCGTCTGGGAGGGCAATGGATATCCCCGTTTCAACAAGGACCCTCGACATAGGTTTCACCTCGATGAGTTCATCTATATGGGCATAAAGATCCATGCCGGCAGAGTGGGCTGTCATATATTTTGGCAGGTCTATATCATCACCACCCCTTAGCCTTTTTATCTTTACCTTAATATCGCTCATAAAAATCAATCACTCCCTATTGCCCGACTTAAGCTCCTCTGCCTGAAAATATGCCGCCATAGCATCAAGTATCTCGTTCAGGTCCCCATCCATGATCTGGTCAAGTTTGTGAAGTGTAAGACCTACCCGATGATCCGTCACGCGCGATTGGGGAAAGTTGTATGTCCTTATCTTTTCACTCCGGTCTCCGCTGCCCACCTGGCTCTTACGGTCTTTCGATATTTCAGCATCATGGGCCTCCACCTTCTTGGCAAGGATTCGCGACCTGAGGACAACAAGCGCCTTGGCCCTGTTCTTATGCTGAGATTTTTCATCCTGGCAGGAAGCAATAATACCTGTAGGGATATGGGTGATTCTCACGGCAGAATCTGTAGTATTGACGCTCTGCCCTCCACAACCAGATGAGCGGAATACATCCACCCTTATCTCAGAGGGGTTTATCTCAACATCTACCTCTTCAGCCTCAGGAAGGATAGCAACGGTGACCGCCGAGGTATGTATGCGACCCTGCGTCTCCGTCTTTGGTACACGCTGGACCCTGTGGACGCCGCTTTCATGCTTCATCCGGCTAAACACCTTATTGCCTGAGATGGAGACTATTACCTCTTTAAAACCACCTGCATCGGCAAGACTTTCATCAATAAGCGATATCTTCCAGCCCTGCCGCTCGGCATAACGTGAATATGCCCGAAAAAGATCTGCGGCAAAAAGGGCCGCCTCTTCCCCCCCTGTCCCTGCACGGATTTCCATAATTACATTTTTGTCATCTCTGGGGTCTTTCGGTATAAGGAGTTGCTGCAGTTCTACCTCAAGCTTTTCCTTCTCAGCACTAAGGGACTTTATCTCCTCCCTTGCCATTTCCTTCATCTCAGGATCGGGATCAGAAAGCAGTTCTTTATTGTCTTCCAGTTCCCTCGACACCTCCACGTAACTGCGATAGGCCGTCACAAGAGGGGAAATCTCGCCATGCTCCCTTGCATATTTCTGGAATTGTGACTGATCGGCCAACACCTCGGGGTCGCTGAGAATCCGGGAAAGCTCCTCAAAACGGGCTTCAACTTCTTCAAGTTTTTTAAACATGGGGGACTCTTAAACTAGGAGGAGAGGTTCTTGAATTTTTCTCTTATCTCTTCGGTTCTGCCGCAGGTCATTGCGCCTTCCGTACACTTTCCCCGGACACAACCCGGGCCGGCGCTTTCAAAAAGAGCGGGGACTATATCTCTGGCCAGCTTCAGCATCTCGCAGGCCATTTCGCGTATTTCCCACTGCGCCCTCTCGCAGCAGCGAAGTGTAAAGAAATGCGTCAGTTCTCTTGCGTTCATTGTGATTATTATTTTCGTGGCCGCTGCATTGGGCAAAATATATCTTGCATCCTCGGCCGGTATACCCGAGTCAACGAGCTCACCGTAGATTTTATGGATCGCCCTGACCGCGTCATCAAACTTAAGCTTCTTTTCATCGTCAGCAGAAATGGTGTGAGGCGTCACATACTCAAACTGCTCGCCCACCTTAACATAACGCTGGCTCTGCTGTGAATAGGACGCCAGCCGGTGACGGACAAGCTGGTGGGAAGTCGCCCTCGATATACCTTCAACTCCGAAGGTAAAGTTGGCGTGTTCAAGCACAGAGGTATGTCCCATGCCGATTATCTTTTTAAGGAAATCTGTCTGGTCAGACCCTTCTACGAGGCCTTTAAGGTCTCCGATATTGCTTGGCGAATAACAGAGTTTGGCCGCCATGGCAATCGTCTTTTCGGGGTCGGGAGTATGAGCTAGAAGGTAAACCCTCAAGGGTTTCTCCAGTTTATATTAGTTATAAAAAAGGGGAACATAATGTTCCCCTTAATAAAATGGCCTGTAAAAGTGCTTATTTCTTGGCAGCCACACCGTACTTACGGTTAAACCTCTCAACGCGGCCTTCCGTGTCCATTAGCTTCTGCTTTCCCGTATAAAAGGGATGACATTTGGAGCAGACCTCGACGGACATCTCTGCTTTGCTGGCCCTGGTTTCTACGACATTACCACAAGCACACTTTATTTTTGCATCGTAATATTCCGGATGTATGTCTTGCTTCACTTTATTCTTGCTCCTTATATATTCTTATATTGCGTTGGATGTTAACAGTTTAGCTATTTTTTTTCAATATTTTTATGCATGCCCAGTAAAGATGTGCGGCTAAAGCCAGTCGACAAAGCCTTTCAATCGGCGGCTCCTGCTTGGATGCCTGAGCTTTCTCAGGGCCTTCGCCTCAATCTGCCGAATCCTTTCTCTTGTTACATGGAAGTGCTGACCAACCTCTTCAAGGGTGTGGTCTGTACGCTTCTGGATGCCAAAACGCATCTTAAGGACCTCTTCTTCCCTTGGCGTAAGTGTTGAAAGCACATTGCGCGTCCTTGACTGAAGGTCGAACTTGATCGTTGCCTCAACCGGTGAAACCACACTCTTGTCCTCAATAAAATCACCAAGGCTGCTGTCCTCTTCTTCACCAATAGGCGTTTCAAGGGATATAGGTTCCTTGGCTATTTTAAGCACCTTCCTGACTTTATCGACAGGAAGTTCCATTTTTACCGCTATCTCCTCAGGACTAGGCTCCCTCCCCTTTTCCTGAACGAGATGTCTCGACGTCCTGATGAGTTTGTTGATTGTCTCTATCATATGTACAGGAATACGTATAGTCCTTGCCTGGTCGGCAATGGCACGCGTTATGGCCTGTCTTATCCACCAGGTGGCATAGGTACTGAATTTGTATCCCCTCTGGTACTCAAACTTATCAACGGCCTTCATAAGACCTATATTTCCTTCCTGAATCAGATCCAGAAACTGGAGCCCACGGTTCGTATATTTTTTTGCGATACTTACAACGAGCCTCAGGTTGGCCTCTACAAGTTCCTTCTTGGCACGCCTTGCCAGAAACTCGCCAGAGGCAAAACTTTTCTGTGCCTTTTCCAACTCCTCAAAACTGTTTCCGTTTCTTTCTTCTATCTCGGTAATCTTTTCATTTAAAAGTTCTATCTTCTTCCTTGCCGAGTCAAGCTCCTCACCTGCAAGCTGCTCTTCGTGTATACTGGCCTCAAGCTTTGTAATCTTGAGCTTACAATCCTTGCCCTTCTTGACGATCTTTTTCAGTGCATTTACTATGGCCTCAAAGACCTTATCCTTGATCTCCAGGTCATGAAGGGTTTTTGCAATAGCCCTGCGCTTGGAACTGAGCTTTTTCCGTGCCTTTTTACGATCTTCCCCCTCCTTACCTGTCACATCCTTCCTGATTGTCAGAAAATCTTGGTAATGAGAATCCAGCTTGTCAAGGGCATCCAATGTCTTCTCAAGGGCAGAACAAGGCTCTGCCTCGACCTCCAAATCTTCATCGACTTCTTCATCGACAGAGATCTTTACTACATCCTTAAGCTTTACAAGACCATCTCTAAGGTCATCTCCAATAGCGATTATCTCACAAATAGCAAAATCAGTATTACATGCAGCACCTACAATTTCCTGCTCGCCCTTTTCAATACGCTTGGCAATTTCGACCTCGCCTTCTCGCGTAAGGAGGTCAACGGCACCCATCTCTCTCAGATAAAGGCGGACAGGGTCATTAGCGCGGCCTATCGTACCCGGTTCATAACCTTCTTCCTTGGTCTCTTCTTCATCTTCTTCATCTTCCTTCCGAACGGGGGCCTTGCTCTCGTCATCAACAATCTCTATTTCCATCTCACCGAACATGGTCATAACATCATCGATCTGATTTTCATCGACCACATCTGGCGGGAGGATTTCATTTACATCTCCATATGTAAGGTAACCTTTCTCCTTACCGAGAGATATAAGTTTTTCAACCTCTTTTGGCTTGTTTACTTCAGACATCCACTTCTCCTTTTTGCAAAAAACCCTTTTTTCGAGTCATAAGGACTTCATGCTTCTCTCTCAAAAGCGATTCAACCATTGCCTTATCATTTTTTTCCTGAGCAACCTTAAGACTCTCACTTATCAACTGCTCTTTTTCAATCAAATACTGTTCCTTTACAGCGGCCTCACATTCCTCAAAGATCTTAAGGGGAGATACATCTTCTGAAAAACTCTCAAGTACCCCTAGCCGTGATATCTTTGCTTCGAGACCCTCTCCTTCTGCGGCGTCCATAAGGGCCGCCGGCGTTACATCCCTACCATCTCTAAAAAATGCATCCATCAACGCTGCTATTTTGCGAAGATGTTCATCCTTAAGCTTCTGGACAATGTCGCTTCCCAGTGCCCGTTCAAGTACCTCAACTTCATGCAGCATCAAGGAGACTATCATCTCTTCGGCAGCGTAGCCCTTTTTCTTTTTTTGAAGTGGCTCAGCGAGCCTTTCCTCTTTACGGGGTAATCGCTTACCTGACGAGACAAGCACTGCGTCAGAAATAAGTTGTTCATCGACAGACATTCTTTCAGCAACCCTTTTTACCGTGAGCGCCTTTTCAATGCTGTCTGTTATCTTAGCTATGTAAGGTTTTATTTCTCGTATAACCTTCGCCCTGTCATGCGGCGAAGATGAAGGCACCTCTGCCAGCTTTATGTCCAGCAAAAAATCTATTCCAGGAAGCGCCTCTCCTAACTTTTCACTTAAGGCCTCCGCCCCGCGGCCCCTTATAAAACTGTCGGGGTCTTCTCCCTCTGGCAGAGTAAGCACCTTAGGTGCAACGCCGGCCTCCACCAGCACATCTATCCCTCTTACAGCGGCCTTGATCCCTGCGCTGTCAGAGTCAAAAAGAACTATTGCGCTGTCGCAGAACCTCTTGATCTGCCTGGCCTGGCTTAGCACAAGCGCAGTCCCCAGCGGGGCGACTACATTCTTGACACCGGCCCCATACATCGCCAGAAGGTCCATATAGCCTTCTACGACTATCGCCTCTCCTGAAGTCCTGACCGCCTCTCTTGAACGTTCAAGACCGTAAAGGAGCTTTCCCTTGGTATATACAGGAGATTCAGGAGAGTTCATATACTTGGGGCCGTCCCCAGAAAGTATACGTCCACCAAAGGCTACGACATTCCCCCTGAGATCGGAGATAGGGAATATCAATCGCTCCCTGAACCTGTCGTAGTAAGTACCTTTTTTACCCTTTATTATGAGGCCGCCATTTTCAGCAGCTGCGACCTCTTCATCACCCTCCAGCCTGTCGAAAAGGGAAGACCAGCCCTTTCCTCCATAACCTAGTTTCCACTCTCTGGCAAGGTCACCGGTTATCCCCCTGCCCTTAAGATAATCCCTTGCCACCTGCCCTTCGGGAGAACGCATAAGGAGGTTGTGGTAAAGGTCTGCTGCTTTCCTGTGAACAGAGATCAGACCACTGCGCTGCCTGTCCTTTTCTTCCTCTTCCTCTCTATCTACCGACTTATCGGGAGATGGAAGTTCCACCCCTTCCTTTTCTGCCAGGTCCCTGACAACCTCGGGAAAGCTCTTCCCCTCAATTCTCGTCAGGAAGGAGTAAACATTTCCTCCCGTACCGCAGCCAAAACAGTGGAATATACCCTTGTCTTCATTGACAGTAAAAGATGGGGTCTTCTCGTTATGGAATGGGCAAAGGCCAAGATAGTTGCTGCCGGCCTTTTTTAGGGATACATATCCGGAAACTATGCTGACAATACTGCAGCGTTCTCTTATTTCTTCGATCTTGTCGTTAGGAATAAAAGGCAGCAACGGTATACAAAAACCAATCCCTTTAAGTTAAATATAATAAAGATGTCATCCTGTTGGAGACACCTTTTTAAAAAAAGTTTCATTTTCAGGCGGCACCTGAAAATCTTAATCTACCTTGATAGGCGCTCCTTCACCACTTCGTTGACCATTCGACCTTCAGCCTGACCACCAACTTTGGCCATAACACCCTTCATCACATTGCCCATGTCAGCCATGGACGAGGCTCCGCTCTCTTCTATGACAGCATCAACAGCAGCAATCAGGTCTTCGCGAGACAACTCTTTTGGAAGATAGCCCTTGAGGAAGGTTATTTCTTCCTCTTCCTTGTCGGCCAATTCATCGCGGCCAGCATCCCTGTACATACCAGCAGCTTCACGGCGTTGCTTCACCAGTGTAGAGATAAGAGCAACTGCACCTCTATCATCAAGTTCAGCCTTCTTTTCAATCTCTTTATTTTTTATTGCTGCAAGCGTCATACGGAGAGTTTCAAGCTTCAGCTTCTCTCTGGCCTTCATCGCAGACTTCACGTCACCAGCAATCTGTTCCTTAATCGACACAATAAACCCCTTGAAAAACGAAATTTTTAATTATATATCACATATTTAATTCGTGTCAACAGAATATTAAAAACAAGCAGGACAAAAACTGCCAGACTTGGAATACTTCAAGATGTAAAGACTGAACTGTTTTGCCTTGCGCCGACCAAGCCTCGCATGATAAACTTGACCACTTTTGTAAAGTAACATTCAGGGAGAAAACAGATGGAACCTTTTTTCAACTTACCAGCTGAAGTCATCGATGATATCCAGCTATACAGGATAGAGGTGGAACGTTTTGGCAGGGGAGAGACCACAGCAGCAAAATTGAAGCCCTACCGCGTAGCCAGAGGGATATATGCACAGCGAGGACAAGAAAGATTTATGACTCGCATTAAGGTTCCGGGAGGTAACATCACACCGGAACAGATGATAAAAATAGCCGATCTTTCAGAAAAGTACGGTAACGGCATACCCCACATCACTACCCGTCAGGACATCCAGCTCCACTACGTAAAACTGGATGATACTGTCAAGGCGATGGAGGAACTTTCAGAGGTGGGCCTTACGACCCGTGGCGGTGGCGGCAACACGGTACGTAACATCACCGCCTGCTACGATGCCGGAGTCTGTGACAG
>JADFVX010000046.1 GCA_015222755.1 Pseudomonadota bacterium
ATTAATGAAACAAGCAAGAAATGAAGGATTTGAAGAAAAAATAATCCCACAAAATATGTCAATGCTAGATATGGATTTTGAGGAAGAAACTTTTGATATTATCTGGTCAGAAGGTGCATTGTATTTTATGGGATTTCAAAATGGATTAAAACGATGCCATCAGCTTTTGAAAGACAAAGGCTACTTAGCCGTTACAGAACTTGTATATATTGTTCCTAATACGCCTAAACCCGTTGTTGAATACTTTGAGAGTGAGTATCCAGATATTAAAAATATTGAAGGAAAAATCGAAACAATTAAAAAAGAAAGATTTAACTTAATCTCAAATTTTACATTACCTGAATCGGCGTGGCTGAATAGCTATTATTTACCAATGGAAAAGGAATTACCTCATCTGAACAAAAAATATCAAGGGAATGAAGTTGCATTAGCTATTTTTGAAGGATTTAGGAATGAATTAGATTTCTATAGGAAATACTCGAAATTTTACGGTTATGAATTTTTTGTGATGCAAAAATAAATACAGGATAACAACTCATTCCACCCGACCGTAAAGCTGCGCTTTTCGGCGGGTGAATTTGGATGTTATATGCTACAAACAACTATGATAATGAAGATTTCATTATGGAAAAGATAATCTGGAATGAGAGCTTTAGTGTTGGTGTCCTAGAATTAGATAAACAACACAAAAAACTACTCAAGATGTTAAATAAAATAATTGAAGCAAAGAATATAAGCGTTGATTCCGAAGCTATCTCAGACGTATTAACTGAAATGACCAAATATGCTGAGTATCACTTTAAAACAGAAGAGCGATATATGATCAAATATAATTATCCAAATTATGCTATACACGAAAATGAACACAAAGAATTCTTGAGACAAACAGCTAATTTCTGTATTGATGTTACGGAACATAAGGAAAGCACCCCAACAGAAATACTTTCATATTTAGAGGCTTGGTTAATAAATCACATACTTAAATCAGATATGAAGTATAAATCGTTCGTCAATAAAAAAGGGCTGAAATAGACATATAACAAGACAAATTCACTCGGACAGCCGGGGATTTGCGGCGTTATGCTTAAGGAGGTTTTATGAGAGTAAAATATTTACTGAATGTATTTCTGCTTTTTATTATTTTTGGATGCAGTGGCAACAATAATCCAACATCTTCCTCATCCACTCCACCATCACAAGATATAACAGGTACATATAATCTTTCTTCGGCTAGCGGCTCTTATGTACATAAAAATGGGGTTACATCATTTGATAATAAAACTTCTATTACTGGTACGCTAATCCTCGGTGAAACAACTTGGGACGAAACATATGTAGCTGATGGTACAATTTATACGAAAAGCAATGGAATCTATACTATCTTGTATTCAAATGGTACAACAGAAGGTACCATTGGGTATGGTTATCCGGATGGTGCTGGGTCATATACCTTCTCAATCAATGGGTATAATCTGTATTTTACAGGCAGTCCCAATAGTACCTGGACAAAGGTGAGCGACTAATATCATTTGAACATAACACGTCGTTCAACCAGATCGATACACACGCCGGCTCTTTTGAATATCGGGGTTTTTAAATTCATTATCTACTCCGGGAGTATTCCTTATTTAACCGCTCCTGGTTAACTCAAATCGTTATGCATCAAAGATGGGATCAATTATGGAACCCATTACTGTAGAATTTCCACTGCGTGGAGATTGGACGGCAGGCCACACACCTGCTGAAAAAGTACCCAGTCATGGTGTCGATTTATTGGGGCAAACATATGCCTATGATTTCCTTCGTGTCGACTGGAATAAGGAAGGGTTTTTATTTCATCCCAAATCGACTCTGCGTTATTTTACAATTGGTGTAAATGTAAAAGATTGCTTCGGATATGGTGAGCACATATACAGCCCTGTATGCGGTGATGTAGTGGTAGCAAAAGATGGCTTAAAAGATCATCAATGGCTCCATCCAATCATAGATCTGTTGGCTGTTTATGCTAGAGGGGCATATGTTGGCTTTAGTAGGAACCCAAATCTCCACAAAGTCATAGGCAACTACATTATTTTAAAAATTGAAGGACTTGAGGCTTATGCTTTTTTTGCTCACACTAAGAAAGGTTCAATAAAAGTAAAGGAAGGTGAAAAGATTACTTACGGGCAACACTTGGCAGATGTCGGGCATACTGGTAATTCAACTGCACCTCATTTGCATTTTCACATAATGGATCGAGTCGATATATTAACCGCAAAAGGATTGCCCTGTAATTTTAAGGAGTATGAATCATTTTCTAATGGCTCATGGATAAGCAAAAAAAATGATATACCGGAAAAACGAGAACGAATTAGAGTCAAATAATGCATAACAATCACATACACTCGGACTGCAAAAAGCGCCGCTCGTTCCTCGCTCTGCTTTTCGCTGCCGGTGATGTGAGGCGTTAGCCCAACATTAAAAGGAGGCATCATGAAAACAAATGAATTATCGACATGCTTTATCACAAATGATGTAGACGCTTGCCGTGGGTTCTATCAACGCTATTTTTCAGCAAGTTGCATCTTTGATGCTGGCTGGTATGTCAATTTACGCATTGCTGGAGATGGACCCTCCATTCAGTTTATGCAACCGCAAGATGATATGCCGACATATAGTGGTACAGGAATCATGCTCAACTTCAATGTTGAAGATGTAGATACAGAACATGCAAGATTAACGAAAGCTGGTCTACAAACTGCAATGCCATTGGAAGATCATCCATGGGGAGATAGAGGGTTTTCTGTAATAGACCCTATTGGCAATTCTATTTATATCTATTCTGATCGTGAGCCGACAGAAGAATTTAAACAATATTACAAGGGCTAACAATTAGCTTAACATTGACCATTTTATACGCCGCTTCGTTTCACTACGCAGCGTATAAAATGTCAAGTTAGCATGGCGTTAATGCCGCCTCCGGCGGCATTAACGGCCGAGTTGAGATTCCAAATTCAGGTCGAAAGGAAGGTGGATAATCGCAAAAGAGATGAGGTCGAAAGGATTATAAATGGTAACTGAAGATGTGACACCTATCCTTCTTTATTCGTCTTGAGGCTATTTCCCCTTCCCCCCCTCCGGGGGCCAGATGATGAAAAGGAAAAGGGCCGTTATGGCGGCTGCGGTATATACCAAGGTAAAGACCCAGTCCGGCAGTTCGTAATAGAGGAGGCCGCTTATGAAGTCGGCTATAAGCCCCCTTTTGTACCCCGCCTCGCCTGCAGCGATCCTCAGGTTATGCTCGAGGGTAGTGAAGGAGCATAACCTGCCGAGGAGGGCCTGAAGGGCAACGAGGAGCATGAGGCCGAGGTGGATATGGCGAAAGAGGCGGTTCTTCGTCCATCTCCACCTGAAGGCCGTTCCGGCGGCTATAAGGATGAAACCGAGGAGAATAAAGCAGACTATACCGAAATGGATGTAGAGGACCGCATCGGCAAGGCGCGAGGCAGTTGACGGTGAGAGGTTCACCGGGGGGATATGGGCTGGTCGTAGGAGATATTCAGCGAGTTGCCGTTGGAGCTGAATGAGAGGATATTGCTTGAACACTGGACGCGGATCCTCAGCTCACCGGTGCCGGGGCCGCTCACATAGTTCGAAATATCCCCGGGGGGGATAAGCCCTTCGATGACCGTCTCTTCATCTCCCACCTCCTGAGAGTCCAGTCCTGTCCACTCTCTCAACTTCCAGTCCCAGATGTCGAGCCTCTGGTCGCAGCGCTGGCTGTTGTAGCCCTTGTAGCTGATCTCCAGGCTTCGCGCTCCATCGCCCATACCGGTGAAAGTTGCATACCATGAGGTTATATAGGGTGATTTGACAGTTGCCCAGACGCGGTAATACCTCTCGTCGTCTAGGTTCAGCCTGTTCGCCGTCCCGTCACTCCCGCTCCCCTCCATCTTTACCACTGCAGTGGGGGTCTTCGTCGTCCTTACAACGAGAGGGGCGATGACAAAGGATGGAACCCCCTCCTCTCCGTGGCCTTCCCATGGGGAATAGTGTGTTTGAGGATTTATGCAGGCCAGCTCTTTCTCCACGTAGGATGCCTCGTATACGACCGCCTTCTCCCTCGCCTGCCACTTGTAGGCAGTTCCATGTACAAGGCCTGCCACATTAAGGGGCGGATACGGGACCTCGCTTCGGTCTGCACTGCCTCTGGCCATAGAGGGGGACCTGTGTGTCGGGTCGCCCGTAAACTCCTCCTCTACAGGCCTCAACTCAACCTCGAGGGAGTAGTCCCAGGGGCATTCGTTGAGGGAGCAGCTCGATGTCCTTCCGGAAAGCGTAAGCGATGGGGTCTTCGATTCAACCCCCATGCTAAGGGGAGCGCCATCCCGGTTCAGCTGCGTCAGCTCCTTAGGCGCCTGCCTCCAACCGGACCTGGCAAGATCGGGCAACCCTCCCCTCGTCTCCATATTGTCTGCCTCTGCAGAGCTGCCGGGAAGCGGATGTAATGCAAGTACCATTGTGATGAGAATGATTAATCGGTTCATAGTTGAAATTATAGCAGATATCCTGGAGGGGAAAAGTTAAAAATTCTTAACCTCCCCCTTTTGGCAACGGGGACTGTGGCCTGCCCCGCCTGACTCGTTAGAGTGACAAACCTCTAATGGGTTTGAGGGTATGCTCTAATGGGGGGGGCTAAGTGTGGCTGTGATTCCAGGCCGTCCCGCTTACGGCCTGAATGAAGTATTGTGGCCCCGGAATTTGGGGTTCAAAACCGGTCGCTGTTGTCCCTAGTTTAAAATTCATAGCGAAGTCCCACGGCCATTGAATTGGAGGCCCCGTGGACATCGTTGATCAACCCCCTTATCCCCGACCTGTGGTGCAGCCGTGTCACCACGCTTAAGGCCTTATATCCAGGATGAGCGAAGGTAAACTCAAAGAGAAGGTAGTTCAGGAAGCGTGAACTCTCTTCATGGCGCCTCTGCTCCAGTTCGGGTGTTTCACTGGTAATGGAGAAGCCCTCTCCCACGGCAAAAGAGGTATCTATATAGCGGTCCCAGGGGAAGCTGAGCCACCTGGCGATGATGACGCCGACAAACTCCCGGTATCTCTGCGCCCCCCTGTGTCTTACCGCCTGACCTTCAAGCTCGAAGCGCAGGTCTTTCTTCCACCGGCCTATCTCCCTGCCGAGGGCAAGTGCTGTAAATTTATGGGCATAGTCATAGTCGGCCTTAAAAAGCACCGCATCCTTGAGGGTGTCGTCACTCATCACCCCTCCAAGGAGGGTCAAACTCCACTCCCCGCCTTCAGCCTTCCCCTCCTGCGCATACAGCTGGCTGCAGAAAACAAAGGAAAGGATTGTGAGGATAAGGATCCAGAGTCGCCCTCTTGAATTGAGATGATATGTCATCGTTAGAATGGCAAGTAAAGTTAAAAAGGGGACAGATTTATTTATTGGCAACAATTCTAAAAAATAAATCTGTCCCCTTTGTTCTCCGGGAATCCACCGAGACATCTAAAAGCGGGCTTTAGCCGCTTAATCTTTCTTCAGTTGGAAGGAAATCTTAGCATTGATACGGAACTGCGTAATCTTGTCGTCTTCCACTTGGGCCTCCATCTCTTTGATATAGATGGATTTGATATTGTGAATAGTTTTCGATGCTTCGCGAATTGCTTCCTGTGCCGCGTCCTCCCAGCTTTTTTCCGACTGGGCCAGGACTTCAATAACCTTTATAACTGCCATGACATATCCTCCTTTATTTTATATTTTTAGGCAATATTATCGATCCGTTACAGAATGCCGGATTTTCCCTTTGCCTCCTAAGAAAACTTTATCAAACCATATTGCATTGTCAAGGCGTTTTGAAAAGAAAAAGGGGACAGATTTATTTTACTCACAGGTCTGGAAAAGAAAAGATCTGAGGGAAAGCAGCAAGTGCTGAGCGAAAGAGATTAATCCCCTTTTTCAACTTTTGTTTTTGACATGGTCTCATTGACCACATAGAACTCCCGCCCGTCGGAGTCGGTTTGACGCACCAAAAAATTAGCCTCCAAACAGTCAGGGTTGCTGCACTTGGCAAAGAGATCATGCTCCCAGTCTGTGTCTGTTTTGCTTGAGAGAGGGGCATTGCAAAAACAACATTTTAGATTCGTAGTAACCATAAGTTAATTATTACCATATAAATAAGGATAATGCAAAGCGATCATGAAGATCGGGTACGGTCTCCTCTCGCCTGGCGTCTGCATCAGAAGGAGACATAAAGCCTGCCACAATGAAGTAAGTCAATAAAATAGAGCA
>JADFVX010000047.1 GCA_015222755.1 Pseudomonadota bacterium
CTGTTATATCCCTGAATAAGGTTTTTACATGGGATTACATTGATACCCTCTTTACTGAAAGGCAAAAGAAGATTGCCGTAATAGCTGTTGCCTGCAACAAGGCTGATGATAGTTGTTTTTGTACCTCGGTAGGTTACGCACCGGATGGCACAGAGGGCAGTGATATCCTCCTGAAAAAGCTTAAAAGTGGCGGTTACCAGGCCCATGTGCTCACAGAGCGTGGTGAGGAACTTGTATCTGAATATAAGGCCCTCTTTGCAGATGGTGATGGCGGTGAGATAGAGCCTATTGCCAAGCCGGACGAGCTTGATATTGATCTGGACAAGATGAAAAAGTGGCTCGACGACCCTGCCAACTTTGATCATCCTATCTGGGAGCAGATGGCAGCCAAGTGCGTCGGCTGCGGAGGATGCACCTTTGTATGTCCTACATGTCACTGCTTCGATATCGTTGATGAGCCACACGGCGATCAGGGCAGACGGGTAAAGAACTGGGACGGATGCCAGTTTGACCATTTCACCCTCCATGCATCAGGACACAACCCAAGAGAAAATCAGCCGCAACGCTGGAGAAATCGCTTCTCTTGTAAGTTTAAGATATATCCAGACCGTTTTGAGAAGAAAGGTTGTGTCGGTTGCGGCCGCTGCATCCGTGTCTGCCCGGTAAATGTTGATATAACCGAGGCCATGACAGAAATCTCACAGATGACAGCTTAAAGGAGAAGTGCCAGATGCATAACCTATACGTGCCGCAGCTTATGACGATTGAAGATGTCATTGACGAGGCGCCAGATGTAATGACCTTTAATCTCGTATTCAAGGACGAAAAACTAAGGGAGTCCTTCGAATTCCAGACGGGTCAGTTTGGTGAATACTCCGCCTTCGGTCATGGGGAGTGTACCTTCTGTATAGCCTCAGCCCATACCCGCAAAGGTTACATACAGTGTACCTTCAGGAAGTCAGGTAAGGTGACCGAGGCCTTGGCCCGCATGGAGATAGGGGACACCATAGGTTTTAGAGGGCCATATGGGAACGTATTCCCCCTTGATAGGATGAAGGGAAGGAACCTCGTTTTTGTTGCCGGTGGTATCGGTCTGCCGCCTCTGAGATCACTTATCTGTACTGTCTTGGATAATCGTGCAGATTACGGCGATATCACGATAGTTTACGGGGCCAGGACTGTAGCTGACCTTGTCTATAAGGAAGAGCTGAAGCACTGGGCAGACAGGAAGGATGTCAGGATGGTGACGGCTGTCGATCCCGGTGGCGAAACACCGGAGTGGAAGGGGAAGGTAGGCTTTGTGCCGACTGTTCTGGAAGAGACTGCGCCTTCCGGTGATAATGCCATGGCTATCGTATGCGGTCCGCCGATTATGATCAAGTTTTCCCTGCAATCTCTCGAAAAACTTGGTTTTACAAAGGAAAATGTTATCTCCACACTGGAGAACAGGATGAAGTGCGGCCTTGGAAAGTGTGGTCGCTGTAACGTTGGCAATATCTACGTCTGCAAGGATGGCCCGGTTTTTACCGCTGCTGAGATAGCGGCGATGCCGAACGATTTTTAGAGCTTGTATTGGAGGTTCAAATGAGTGCAAAGAAAAAAATACAGCCTGTTATAGCCTGCGGGGATAAGACGATACTCCCTGAGGGGGCAAAGATGATCCCCCTTATCATCATGGGAAAGGAGCACATGATCCCTGAAACCCTGACTGTTATGAAGGCCATAGAGTATACAGGCCACCAATACACAAGGGGTTGCGGTTGCCGGGGAGGTATCTGCGGTGCATGTGGTTTCTTCTACCGCTTTGAAGGTGATTACAAGCTTAAAACAGGACTTGCCTGCCAGACAGTAGCAGAGCCGAATATGATAATCACACAGCTGCCATTCTTCCCGATGAAGAGGACCAGCTTCGACATAGAGAACCTTCATGCTACGCCTGATGAGCTGATCAGGATGCACTACCCTGAGGTGTTCAAGTGTGTAGGTTGCGGAACATGCACAAGGACATGCCCCATGGAGATCGATGTAATGGGTTATGTCGCTGCAATGAAACAGGGAAATATTAAAAAGGCGGCAGAGAAATCTTTTGACTGCATCCTCTGCGGACTATGCGCCAGCCGCTGTCCGGCCCAGATATCACAGCCTACGGCGGCACTTATGGCCAGGAGGCTGAGTGCCAAGATGTTAACTCCTAAGGCGGAGCACCTGGAAAGCCGAGCTGAAGAAGTAAAGAGCGGCAAGTATGAGGGGATGCTCAGTGATCTTACCAAGATGGATGAAGAGTCCCTCAAGGAGCTATACCTCGAAAGAGAGAGAGAGCCTGATCTCGCCAAGGCCGGCGAGTGGATGCCGGAAGACAAAAGTCGTCTGTAATATTTCTTAGCTATTTTTTAAGGAGAATTGAAAATGTCAGGATATCCTGCGGAACTGAAAAAGCTGATCAAGGCGGTAGAAAAGACCCGTCCACAGAGGGTTGAACAGTCCAAGAAAGGAGAGAGCTTTGCTGCTCTTACCCTTGAACAGCGCAAGATATGGCTCGATAAATATCATCCCGATTTTAAGCCCTCTGGAAAGCGTGAGGTAAAGGTAGGTCCGAATAAGGGCGACCTCTTGCCTGAAGAGGTTGTTGATATCCTGGAGTCAAAGAGTCGTGTAGACGCCAAGACAGTTGACCTGAAGAATGTGGATATCGAGACGGATGTTCTCGTCATCGGTGGTGGAGGCGCAGGTACGGCTGCCGCTCTCATGGCGCAGGAAGCTGGTTGCAATGTTGTTATAGCAACTAAACTTCGCCATGGTGATTCAAACACCGTTATGGCTGAAGGTGGAATCCAGGGCGCAACACAGGAGCCGGATTCACCTTTCTATCACTACCTTGACGTTGTAGGCGGCGGTCACTTTTCAAATGAGCCCAAGCTTGTAGCCGCTCTTACAAACGATGCTCCACTCATTATCAAGTGGCTTGAAGATCTGGGTACCATGCTTGATAAAGAGCCCGATGGCAGGCTTAAGACACGTCATGGAGGCGGTACGAGCCGTAAGCGTATGCACTCTGCCGGCGATATGACCGGTGCTGAGATAATGCGTGTTATCCGTGATGAGGCAAGAAACAGGTCTTCACAGATAAAGGTCATTGAATTTGCACCTGCCGTAGAGTTGATACTTGATGACAAGGGTAATTGTGCAGGGGCTATTCTTTTTGACCTTGAGACAAAGGAATTTATAAAGGTAAAGGCGAAATCTGTCATTATGGCAACAGGTGGCGGTGGACGTCTGCACATCCAGGGATTTGCATGTACAAACCACTACGGTGCTACCGCCGATGGCCTTGTTATGGCCTACAGGGCAGGCGTCAGGAATGTTCTCATGGATTCCACACAGTATCATCCAACGGGCGCCGTGTACCCTGAACAAAATGTTGGTCTTCTCATTACAGAGAAGGTAAGGGGACTTGGAGCACAACTTCTGAATATCGAGGGAGAGCAGTTCTGCTTCCCGCTGGAGCCCAGAGATATCGAAACCACCTGCATAATCAAGGAGTGCACCGATATCGGTAAGGGTGTAATGACTCCCATCGGAAGGCTTGGCGTATGGCTTGATTCGCCTATGATCGATATGCTTCACGGTGAGGGCACGGTACGTAAGGAACTTCCTGCCAAGTACATACAGTTCATCCGTCACGGCATCGATATAAGCAAGGAGCCCATGCTCATTTACCCCACACTCCATTATCAAAACGGTGGAATAGAGATCATGGACCAGGGTGATACGACAGTCCCGGGATTCTATAGCGCAGGCGAGGCAACAGGCGGTGTTCATGGAAGAAACAGGCTTATGGGTAACTCCCTCCTCGATATCCTCGTATTCGGACGCAGGGCAGGTATAGCTGCTGCCGAACACGCAAAGAAGGTCAAGAACGGCAAACTGACCCTCAGCCACGTTGAGGACTTTGAAAAGGAGCTTGGCAAGTCCGGGCTTAAGGACGCAAAAGAAGGGCCTATGCTGCTGCCTGACTATGCCCCTGATGATGTGAAGGCACGCCAATGGAAGACAATGTCTGTATAGTCCCGACATTTAAATTATATAAAAAAAGACCGGCACTTTGCCGGTCTTTTTTTTGTTTGGATTTTCTATCATCCCGGGAAGTCCGGCTGCTCAGCTGCCTCTTGTACTACGCTTCCAGTGTATTGAACTGAAACTTGAGGCTTTAGATTGTAGCCCTGATTTTTTATGCTTTAATTAAATATGACAGGATTTACAGGATTGTCAGGATAGAGCTTAAAAAACAGGCATAGATTTTAGTCCCAAAATATTATCGCTCTTATCCGTGTTAAAAAATATTTAAAATGTGGGAGATGGGTTAAATAGGGGGAATCTGTTCCTAAAGCAAAAAAAGGGGCGCCTTTGCAGCACCCCTTTCAACTTGATTCTTCTCTTCTGTGACTAAGGCGTGATAACTACTTCCATTGCAGCGTCCTGGCCACTCCATTTTTTGAACTTGCCCTTAGCATGAGAGCCTGACTTTACTGCCGACAGTGATGTTCTCTCACCGCTTAGCATTAAGCGGCTCATTGCTCTTACCTGGATTTCGACATCACCCTCGCCAGTTTTCAGGACAAAGGTATTGGATATGGTGTTTATATTGGATATTTCACCTTCCAGTTCGAATATGCCTGTCTTGTTGGCGGTAATGGGATTAACTTTCTCTTCCGGCTCGGTTGCCGTAGCTGCCGGGGCTTCAGCGCTTTCCTTGCCTCCGCAAGCTGTTAATGATGCTACGATTAATAATGCCAGTATACCTTTCACATATTTTTTCATCGATTATAACCCTTCCTTTATATAGATTTTGTGATCTGATCCAGTGGGATATTCTAGAGATTTGTCCGAACCTTTGTCAACTAAATTGCTCTTAGTGTCTGCTTTATTTACATTACTTCTGTCTTTTGAGGCTTCCAGTGGGGCCTTTGAGGTCTATTGTTCCGATAGGAAATCTTGACAAGAAAATCCTGTCGGTCCGCCCATATAAAAGACAGGTTTTAAACTTTTCTTAACAGGCTGGTGAAATAGTAGTAAGGTCTAGCTTAAGCGGAAGGTTATTGGGATGACAAGTTCGGCGCTGACGGGAGGCTTGGGGAAGGGGGCTGCCATTTTAACTGTCTTGATCGCACTCTTGTCCAGTACGGCATAACCTGAACTTTCTACTACCTTCAGATCTCTTACGCTGCCATCGGCACATATGACAAAGGAGATGACAGTTTTGCCCTGTAGTCCTCTACGTCTTGCAATCCGCGGGTAGACTATCTTTTTCTGTATTTTTTCCTTTATGTACATGAAGTGGGTCTTTAAGTATCTTGCCCGTGATGCAGCAGCAGAGTTGTCTTCAAGGCTGTTTGAATCAAGGTTGTTTGAGGCGCTAATGACCTCTTCTTCTACACTTTCTTCATCTGTCTCTGCCTCTATGACTTCTTCCTCTATCGTCTCTTCTTCAATCTCTTCTTCAATCGGCTCGGCAGTGACCTCTTCAACGACAGGCTCAGGCCTGGGGACAACGACCTCTTTTTTCTTTTGAATGACGGGCTTCTTTTTGACCTTCTTTACTATCTTCTTTTTTTCTATAGGTTTCGGCTTTGGTTTAGGTTTTACGGCCTTTACCTTCTTGACCTCCGCTACCTTGTTTTTCCCTTTGCTTACCGTGGGCTGAATGTTTTCAACGATGCTGAAATCGAGGGAGATAACCTTCTTTTTTACCGGCTGTATTGCAGATGCATATACAAAAAGAGCAAGGATAATGGCGTGTACTATAATCGACGCACCGGTGCCCTTGAGCTGATAGTTCAACGCGAGGCCTCTGTCTGGAGGCTGAGTTTTGTAAAGCCCAGGCCCTTGATGGTGTCCATTACCTCCACAAAGAGACTCAAGGGGATGTTCTTGTCCGCCCTTATCTGTACGGGCATCTCTCTGTGGCAGGCTTCCATCTCCCTTTTCAGTTCCTTAATGGAGACGGGCTTAGATTCGTGATAGATGACACCATCTTTGTCAATCTCTATGATCTTGTTCTTTGTGGTGTCTATCGTTACCGCATTCTTTGCCTTCGGGATTTCAACAGGTATGACCCCTGTAGCTATGAAGGTAGAGGTAGTAAGAACAATTGTAAGGAGCACCAGCATAACGTCAACGAGGGGGATGACGTTCATCTGGTTAAATTCCTGCTCATCCATTCTTTACGTCCCACTCCATCATTATTACCTTGGCCTTTCTTAAAAGTACGTTGTAGGTGGCGACAGTTGGTATAGCCACTACAAGGCCTACGGCGGTGACCTTAAGGGCAAGGGCCAGGCCGACCATTATCTTACCCGTATCCATAAGGCCGTCCTGCCCCATAGCGTAGAAGGTGAGCATTATGCCGAGTACGGTGCCCAGAAGTCCTATATAGGGGGCGTTACTGCCTATAATGGCAAGAATGTGCAGCTTTTTTGTAAGCTCTATCTCCAGCATTTTTTTATGGGAGAATTTTGTAATGTCGATTTTTTTGTATACCATGTGCCTCTCTATTGCTATCGACAGTGCAATTACACTCATAAGCCCCAAAAAGCCTATAATGCCGTAATCTATTGAATGTTTAAGCCA
>JADFVX010000048.1 GCA_015222755.1 Pseudomonadota bacterium
CCTTTCTCTCTCCGATTGCTACGCTGAGGACGACATTTACCGAGTTGTAAGCGAGAGGCTGGCTACAAAGGGGATATCGAAACTATATCTTTGCGGGAAGAGGGGCCGGATAGAGCTTAGCCGCCTCGACCGGGATGCCAGTCTTGCAAATGAGTTGTTTGATGATTTGCAAAGGGGAGATGTTGTCAAAGTAGAAGGCCTGACCCAAAAGGGTGCAGGTTGGCGTATTGGAAAAGAGGCCAGGGTCGTGGCAGCGCTAGCTGATAAAGTTTGATCTTATATTTATTTCATTGAATCTTTTCTTCCATCTAGCTATCTTATTGAAAAAAATAATGGAGGTATGTGATGTCACTGATTTTGTATCAATTCGAGGCTTGTCCCTACTGCGCTAAGGTCAGGGCGGCTATTAAGGAGCTGGCTGTGGAACTGGAGGTGCGAGATACCAGAGAAAACGATAACTACCGCGAGGAGCTGTTAGCGATGACGGGCAAGACGCAGGTGCCATGCCTTCTCATTGATGGCAAGCCGATGCATGAGTCTGACGATATAGTTGCCTATTTGAAGGAGAATTTCTGATAAGTCACCTTCATACTTTAAAGTAAAAAGACAATGCAAATGTATTGTCTTTTTTGTTTTAACAAATATCTATCACTGGGTAAAATGTGCCGGATTCAAGGTGTCGTATATGTGGTTTTATAGCTATTACAGGTAGAATATGAAAAGTTTAACTGGAAAAACAGCCCATTATGCTGTGGGCCTTGCTATAGGATTAATCACTTTTTTAATATATCTGCCCGCTCTTGATAATGGTTTTGTTAACTGGGATGATCCTATTTATGTATATGAAAACCTTAATATACGCCTGATAAATCCGGCCTTTTTAAAGTGGGTAACTACTGCGGTGGTGTCTTCGAACTGGCACCCTCTGACAATGTTATCTCATGCCCTTGATTATGCTATTTGGGGTCTCAATCCCAAGGGGCATCATCTCTCCAATACCCTGATTCATGTTATAAATACATTTTTTGTTTTTTTGCTTTCCCATCGTATTTTGAAGGCCACTACTTTTGGGTCAGAAAAGGCTAAATTGTTTATTGCCGCCACCTTAACGGCCTTACTTTTTGGTGTTCACCCCATACATGTGGAGTCAGTAGTTTGGGTCTCCGAAAGAAAGGATGTCCTTTGCGGCCTTTTTTTTCTCTCTTCTGTTTTTACTTACATAATATTTCTTGAGTCGAAAGGGCTAAGAAAAAAAGCTTTATATTTACTTTGCCTTTTACTCTTTATTCTGTCACTCATGAGTAAACCGATGGCCGTTTCCCTACCTTTAGTGCTATTAATGTTCGATTATTATCCTTTCAACAGGTTCAATCCAAAGAGATGGAAGACTATTGTTGCTGAAAAGATCCCCTTTGTCCTCCTAAGCCTGGCCTCATGTGTTGTTACCCTCTGGGCTCAATCTTCTGCTATTCACTCTTTGGTGAGATATCCTTTTTATGAACGCCTTCTGAATGCAGTTTATTCCTATATTTTTTACCTGTGTAAGATGATTGTGCCAGTAAACCTTGTGCCTGCCTACCCATATCCGCCGGAATTATCTATTACACAGCCAGAAATTTTCGTTTCTGTCCTTATCTTTCTTTTTGTCTCGGTGCTGGTAATTTCGGGGTTTGCTAGATATAGATTTCTTTTTACGCTCTGGTGCTATTATGTCGTTGTGCTTCTGCCGGTTATAGGTATCGTTCAGGTTGGCAGCCAGCCAGCGGCTGACAGGTATACTTATTTGCCAAGTCTTGCCCCCTTTCTATTGTGTGGCGTTTTACTTGCTATTTTCTTTGAAAATTTAAAAAAAAGATACTGTCAATATCTGCTTGTAGTTATAGTAGCGGCTTTATTAATAGTTATGGCGAAGGTGACGGTCAGCCAGACTGAAAAATGGAAGGACTCTCTGACTCTTTGGTCTTACCAGATTGGGCTCTATCCCAACTTGGAGTATAAAGCATATAATAATCGTGGTTTAGCCTATTTCAGTATTGGAGAGTATGAAAAGGCAATTAAAGATTATAGTACCTCGATAAAAATCTACTTCAGTTATAAAAACGCCTACATTAATCGTGCTAAGGCTTATTTTGCAATAGGAAAATATGAAAAGGCGCTGGAAGATTATAATGTCTTGATAAATTTTGGTTCTAGAAATGCACGTATCTACAATGATCGGGGAGTTGTTTACGGTACTGTAGGTAACTTCCACCTTGCAATGACTGATTTTAGTCAGGCAATCATTCTTGACCCGAAATATGTTGAGGCTTATAACAACCGTGGAAATATTCATGATATTATAGGCGAACAGGAAAAAGCGATAACTGATTTTAATGAGGCAATTGCCATAGATGGCAGATATGCTAAGGCCTATTATAACAGGGCAATTACTTATATAGGATTAGAAAAGTATGATCTTGCTGAAATGGATTTAAAATACGTTATTGATGTAGATTCGGCATATGGCAAGGCATACTATAGTTTGGGGCAGATATATGAAGAACAGGGCCGTCCTGGAGAAGCAAAAAAATATTATGCCCTAGCAAGTAATTTAGGTGTTAAGTGAAAAGTATAGCGGAGCCTTCAGAGTCCACTATACAATTTTTATATACATATAAGCATTAACTGGCGATCTTTAGACCCATTTTTTTGTCCAGTTAATCCCTGCATTTACAAGTTCGCTTGCAACACCTCTGTCCCGCATGCTGTTGGGTACAAAGCTGCGAATGAATTTTACTTCACTGTCGCCGCTGAGCCAATATCCACTGATGGCATGTGTGCAGGGTGAATCTCCTCATTTCCTCCTTATGCAACATTTCCATATGTTGTACTTCCTCGGCCAGGTGATCCCTTTTAGAACTTGAACTGGAGTTGAGCCACCACCTCGTTGTTATCCACCTCTGCGCCACCGTTGCTCTCATCTACTATGTTGTATTCCAGCTTGAACTTGACGGTCTTGTCGAGCAAGGCTATAAAGGCTATGGTGGTCTGCTTAAGTCCCCATGTGAGAGGTTTTAAAGGGTCTTTTCCCACATCGGGGTCGCTCTCGTTGTACCTAAGTACAAGCTCATAACCCTTAAGGTATTTGAATCCTTCTACACTGTTTTTAAATGAAGGTTCCACATACCATACGCTTGTGTCAAAATTGCCGTATGATGCGTCTATGTATTCTGCCACAAGAGTAAATTTCCCGTGTATGCAGCTTATCCTTCCGCCCAGCATATCCCTGTCGTCTGTTGGGTTTATGGCTAGGTCCGCAACACCAGTAGTCCCGCCGACCTTGCCGTCATAGTAGAATACCCTCAGGTCCATATCGTGTGAATCTGTCTTGTATTTATATCCCAGCCCGATACCAGCCTCTTTCTTGCTGTCACCGTCACCGTTTGCCCTGTTGTCGTGGAGGACTACAATGTCTTTTGTAGCGGTAGCATCAGTTATCGTTTCCTCCGTAGTAGACTTGGTAGAAAGCGCGTATGAGTTGGTAAATGATACGTCCCAGTAGAGGCCGCCTGTGCCGCCGTGCAGCCATATACCTTCCACGTCATCCCTCCAGAACTGTGTCCCTGCGATGGGGTAGGTCTCCGTCTTTCTGCTTCTCTTAATGAAGCGATCCTCCTTACCTATCTTAAGCCAGGTCTTGCCTGGAAGGAGGTCTGGAAAGGTCACGTGTGCTTCTTCTATAATAGTCTTGTCCTGGTCTCCAACTATCTCTGCCTTGAATATGATGCCGCTCTTGGTGACCGCCTTGGGGTACAACTCCACTACATCAAGGTCGAAGTGGCCGTTTTTTCCTTCAGCCTTGTTGTCCACATACTCAAACTCAAGCTTTCCGCCCAGGCTGAAATCGAGGCCCTTTGCC